>NZ_JBITGJ010000019.1:134354-142981 GCF_044456925.1 Streptomyces sp. NPDC050743 | reverse complement strand
AGGCTTGTGGGCCTGCCCGTTAGTGCCCGATGTGGGGCCATGATCTTCGAGGCTCGCGCCAAAGTGGCTGGCTAAAGTCGTGGAGCCGACCGCCCTGGCCACGACGTGTTCTGACCTCATGCACTGTGTGCCTGCCTTGTGGGCGGGAGCGGGCGGCCGGCGGTGCCGAGCAGGGCGGAGACATGAGCGCGGGCGCCGCCGGCCGCCCGCGCCCGCCCGGAGGAGCGAAGCGACGACGGGTGCTTGATGAAGTAGGGAAAGTCTCATCCCGATGGGATGAGCCGCTGTCCGTGCCCCCGCACGTCTTTGAGTCGCCCACAGGACGCCGTGCGTATGACAACCGGAACACGTGCCTGACGAAGTGGCTCAACGACGGCATCCCGCCCGCCCAGGTGGCCGAGTGGGCCGGGAACAGCGTCGCCGTGCTCCTGGCGACCTACGCCCGGTGCGTCGACGGGCAGCTGCCGGACCTGAAACGGCGGCTGGAGGCCGCGGGAGACCTCCCAGAGACGGAGCTGCCGGGCGCTGGCTGATCTTCCTGGGGTCGAGAACTTCGACACGTATTCGACACGGCCACCCGCGAAAACCCGGTGACAGCCGGACAGCCCGGAGCCTGCCCTTGATCGTCGAGAGGGTGTCCGGGGCTTTGTCGCGTCGACCGGTACCCGCCCTGACCAGCAAAAAACCCTCCCAAGCGGGAGGGCGGAGACTTGCGCCCCCGGCAGGACTCGAACCTGCGGCCAAGCGCTTAGAAGATGCGGGCACGTCCCAGCGGCCTGGCCCAACACTCCCGTACTACTTCCGCGACAAACTGCCGGGTGCCGTCGACGTCTGCGCTCGTTGCCGTCAGCACTGCCGTCAATCGAGGGTGCGAGAACTCCGCGCCCGAGAGACGCGATACCCCGTCCGGAGGACCAAGACCAGCACCGCTACCCAGAGCACGGCGTTGAGAGTGTCCATGATCATGACGACGAGATGGGGCGCGAGCAGCAGGCTCGGCACCCTGGCGCTGATCACCTCCAGGCCGATGAGGAGCGGGAGCCATGCCTGAAAGAATCGCATGCCCTGATCGGGACTCTCTCCCTTCCGAACCTTCGTCCGCTCCCACCGCCGACTGCCGAGACTCATGAGGACCAGCGAGCACCCCATCGCAACCACGGACCAGTCCATGAAGCGCAGCATCACAACTCCTCTATCGGGAGGAGGATCTTTCCCCCGAGGGTGTTCGCGGTCAAGGGCCCACCGCCCCGCAGCAGCCCTGGTCGACCCTTATGCATCCGCGACTTGCTTGCGGCCTCCTCCCGGCCGCCGAACCCGGCCCAGCGGCTCCTCTCCGGCCTCCAGCTCGAACACGCCCTTGCGAACCGTCGTCTCACTCACCGCAGCCGCCCGCGCGAGGGCCCGGATACCGCCATGCCCCAGCACTCGGGCCTCGGCACCCATGAGCAGCCGCCGTTGCCGCTCGTCCAGATGTGGGAACAACACGGCGAACTTCACAGCGAGTTGGCCGCAGGTCTCATCCTGGATGCGCATACCACGTCAACGAGCGGGCTGATGTTGGATGGCGATCAAGGCGGCGTCGTCGTCGAGTCGGCCGCCGACGTGGTTGAGAAGGTCGCCGCGGAGGTGGTTGAGGAGCGCCGTGGGATGGCGGTGGTTCTGGTGGGTGAGTCGTTCGGCGAGCGGGTAGAACTCGCCGTCGGTATTGCGGGCTTCGATGGCACCGTCGGTGTAGAGGAGGAGGGTGTCTTCGGCGCGTAGGGCGAAGGTGTCGAGGTGGTAGGTGGTTTGCGTCAATGCGCCCAGTCCCAGCGGGGGCGCGGGTTGGCCGGCTTCCAGGGGCACGACGTCGTTCCCTCGTAGGAGTAGCAGTGGGGGGTGTCCGCAGGTGACGCTCCGCACGAGGGGCTCGGCGTCGGGGATCTCGAGGAGAGTGGCGGTGACGAACGCCTCTTCGGTCTGTTCGGGGCTCACTGCTTCGGATGCGTCGCTGCGGATACTTGAATCCAGGTAGGCGGCGAGTTCCGGCAGCGTGGTCAGCCGGCGGGCGGCGTCGCGGAACGTGCTGATGGTGTGGGCGGCGTTGCCGACCGCCGCCAGGCCCTTGCCTCGAACATCGCCGATGATCAACCGTGTCCCCGTGGGCGTGCGCACGGCGGCGTAGAGATCTCCGCCGATGCGTGCTTCATCCTCTGCCGCCAGGTACGTCGAGGCCAGGTGAAGAGGGCCGAGTCGGTGGGGGAGGGGAGGCAGTATGGCGCGTTGCGCGGCCTCGGCGACCGCGCGCAGCTGGACCAGCTTTCGCTGTCCGTGTTCCGTCAGGTACCGGGCGATCACGGCGGCCACCGAGGTCGCAGTGAGGGCAGCCGCCTGTGGCGGGTTCACCGTTTGGCGGACCAGGTAGATGGCCATCAAAGCCGACACGGCCATGATGGCGACAAGTGAGGTCACCCGGGAGCTCGCGTACCAGGAAGTGAGTACAGGCGCCATGATCAGCAAGTCGCCGAGATGAACTGAGCCAGGCACCTGAAGATCGATGAGCGTGATCGCCAGAATGAGCAGCAAGGCGACTGTCAGCACGGATCGTGGTTGCGGCAAGGTGCGCGAGTGAACGAGTGACGGCCTAGCTCGGTGATGCATCAGGTGTGGCTCCTGCACGCAACCTGGAGCCGTACACGCAGGGTCGAGGAACGTGAATGCCATGTGCTGCTCCGTCCCTAAGGGATCATATCCTCGGTTCTGATGATTCTATCAATTAAAACGGACATATACGGGCATGGGGGTCATGTGTGGCAGGTCACAAGCGTTGTGGATGCCGGCCGGGCTTGATCAGGGCGAGTCTCCGCGGCTGGGGTGACGACTGACCCGCCGTCCCTCGTGGTGCACGGTACCGAGCGGTCGGTTAGCGACTTTGGCCTGGAGCTGCTTTGGCGCGAGTGATCATGGCCCCGTAAGCTTCCGGCGCGTCGGGCAGTCTGTGGACCTGCCCGGTAAAGCACGACGTTGGGGCCATGATCTTCGAGGCTCGCGCCAAAGTGGCTGCCTAAAAGCCGTGGAGCCGACCGCCCCAGCCACGACGTGTTCTGACTTCATGCACTGTGTGCCCGCCCGGAGGAGCGAAGCGACGACGGGTGCTTGATGAAGTAGGGAAAGTCTTATCCCGATGGGATGAGCCGCTGTCCGTGCCCCCGCACGTCTTTGAGCCGCCCACAGGACGCCGCGTGTATGACAACCGGAACACGTGCCTGACGAAGTGGCTCAACGACGGCATCCCGCCCGCCCAAGTGGCCGAATGGGCCGGGAACAGCGTCGCCGTGCTCCTGGCGACCTACGCCCGGTGCATCGACGGGCAGCTGCCGGACCTGAAACGGCGACTGGAGGCCGCGGGCGATCTCCCTGAGACGGAGCTGCCAGGCGCTGGCTGATCTTCCCCCGGTCGAGAACTTCGACACGTATTCGACACGGCCACCCGCAAAAACCCGGTCACAGCCGGACAGCCCCGGAGTCTGCCCTTGATCGTTGAGAGGGCGTCCGGGGCTTCGTCGTGTCGGCCCGCACCCACCCTGACCAGCAAAAAGCCCTCCCGAGCGGGAGGGCGGAGACTTGCGCCCCCGGCAGGACTCGAACCTGCGGCCAAGCGCTTAGAAGGCGCCTGCTCTATCCACTGAGCTACGGGGGCCTGGTGGCGGGACCAAGGATAAAGCTCCCTCTTCCTCGACCCTGTCGCTTCGCCTCCGTGGCTCGATGTGGAGGTTCGGTGAAGCGATCCGATAATCGCAGGCAGGTACGAATCGTGCACCGCTTTTGGCGTGCGACGCACCGGGTGTTGTGCACTCGTTATGCCTGGGCTGTGCCTGTGTCCCAGTCGTCCCTTGCATCCTTTCTGTCCCGTCGGCGCGCAGACGTGTCCATATGCTTCAGAAATCCCCCATAATTGGGCATTCTTCGCATGTGGTGACCTTGGACGTACGGCCTCAGCTGCTCGACACACTCTCCGCACTGCGCGACCGTGTCGCCGCCGCACGCTTTCCGCTGCCCCTGCCCGGTGCCCCACGTGCGCGTGCCAACCGCGACGAACTCCTGGCGCAGCTCGACGACTACCTGCTACCGCGCCTACGGGAGCCCGATGCGCCGCTGCTGGCCGTCGTCGGCGGGTCCACCGGCGCCGGCAAGTCGACGCTCGTCAATTCGCTCGTCGGCCGCCCGGTGAGCGAGGCGGGCGTGCTGCGGCCGACCACCCGGACGCCGGTGCTCGTCTGCCATCCGGAGGATCATCACTGGTTCAGCGAGATGCGCGTGCTGCCCGACCTCACGCGCGTGTGGGGGCCGGACGAGGACTCCGACGAGCTCCCGCCCGCCGGCGACCACCCCGCGCGCGTGCTGCGCGTCGAGAGCGCCGACACCCTCCCGCGCGGACTCGCCCTCCTCGACGCCC
Source organism: Streptomyces sp. NPDC050743 (assembly GCF_044456925.1). Classification (NCBI taxonomy): domain Bacteria; kingdom Bacillati; phylum Actinomycetota; class Actinomycetes; order Kitasatosporales; family Streptomycetaceae; genus Streptomyces; species Streptomyces sp. NPDC050743. The sequence continues at coordinate 138,546 of NZ_JBITGJ010000019.1, read as the reverse complement.
CCGACATCGACTCCCTGGTCGCCGACAACCGCGTCCTTGCGGCCGAGCTGATCTGCGCCGCCGACGTCTGGATCATGGTCACCACGGCAGCCCGCTACGCCGACGCCGTCCCCTGGCACCTCCTGCGCACCGCCAAGGAGTACGACGCCGCCCTCGTCACCGTCCTGGACCGCGTGCCCCACCAGGTCGTCTCGGAGGTCTCCCGGCAGTACGGCGCCCTGCTCACCAAGGCCGGGCTGGGCGACGTACCCCGCTTCACCGTGCCGGAGCTGCCCGAGTCCGCCTGGGGCGCGGGCCTGCTTCCCGCCACCGCCGTCGCGCCGCTGAAGAACTGGCTCGTGCACCACGCCCAGGACCCCGCCGCCCGGCAGCAGGTCATGGCCCGTACGGCGTACGGTCTCCTCGACTCCCTCAAGTCCCGCATGCCCGAGCTGGCCAATGCCGCCGCCGCCCAGCACGCCGCCGCCGTCCGGCTGATCTCCGCCGTGGACGCCGCCTACGACAGCGAGCACGCGCGCGTGCGCGACCGGCTCCAGTCCGGCGCCGTACTCGCCGGGGACGCCCTCAAACGCTGGCGCGCCTTCCCCCTGGACTGCACCCCCGGCGAACTCCTCGAGGCGCTCGTGGCGAGCCTGGCCGCCCTGCTGCTGTGCTCGGTCACCGCCGCCGACGAGCGCATCGACGAGGCCTGGCGGCGCGAGCCGGCCGGAGCCGACCCGGCCCTGGCCGCCGGCGAGTCCACCGCGGAGAGCACCGAACACCGCATCGGTGTCGCCGTACGGCGCTGGCGGCGCGAGCTGGAGGAGTACGCCGAGGACGAGGTACGCGAACTGGAACGTGCCACCGCCGCACCCGACCCGGACGTCGTCGCCGCCCTGGTCGCCACCGCCCTGCTCGGCGGACGCCGGGCGCGCAGCGCGGGCGAGGGGCTCGCCGAGCGGATCGGGGCGCACGGCGCGCTGCGGCTGCGCGACCGGGCCGGGCGGCTGCTGGGCGAACACGTGGACCGCGTCCTGCACGCCGAACGCGAGCGGCGCCTCGGCCCCCTCGACACCTTGGACGTCCATTCCGAGCCCCAGGCCGCACTCATCGCCGCGCTGTCGGTACTGCAGAAGGAGAGGTGATCGGTGACCGCCGTCACTGACCAGGACCACACGGATCACAGCGACCACATGAGGCGCGCGGGACGCATGAGGGACATGGAGCACGGCAGCCACGGCACGGACACGGGCACCGGGCACCTGGAACACGGCGGGCATGTCGAGCCACACGGCGGTCACGTGGAACACGGCCGTCACGCGATGCCCGAGTTCGTGGAGCACGTGGACCGCCTTGAACACATGAGTCGGGTGGATCACGCCGACCGCGTGAAACACATCGGCGGTCGCGTCGGGCACGCGGACCGATTCGAGTACGTGGATCGCGTCGAGTACGGCACAGGTGTGGCTGAGCGTGCAGAGCGCGCAGAGCGTCCCGGTCCTGGCGCAGGGCCGGACGCCTCCGGCAAGTCCGACGACCTCGCGGACGCCGGTGAGGGCACGAACGAGGGCGACGGCGAAGCCGAGGCCGCGGACCGGATGAACCTCGACTCGCGGCCGGGGAGGCACGCGGACACCGGGGGTGGCGGCACGCAGATCTGTCTGCCGCACTCCCTGCCGCTCCCGCACCCCGCCGGTGACGCGAGCACCCCGGGAGTCACATCCGCCCCCCAAGCCACGTCAACCCCCCGACCCACGCCAACCCACCAATCCACATCCACCCCCCAACCCACACCACCACCCACACCCACCGCCAAATCAGTCATGGGGGCCCCAGCCATCGCGACAAACGAGGCCATCACCGCGACCAAACCCGTCAAACCCCTGCCCCTGCTGCCGCCCCTGCCGCCCCTCAAACCCATCCCCGCGTTCGCGCCGACCCCCGCCTCCCGCGCTGCTGCGGACTCAGACCCCGCTCCCGGATCCCACAAGCCGCCGGAGACTCCCCGGTCCCCCGAGTCCGCGGAGTCACCCGACGAACCCTCCGACTCCTCCGATCCCTCCGGGCCCTGGGACGACGGCCTCATCGCCCGGCGCGTCACGGAGGCGACGGCCGCCGCCCTCGCCGCCGAACGCGTCACCGCCCTGGAGAGCGGCGGCCGCGGTCCCGGCAGCCAGACCCCGGCCCCGTTGGCGTACGACGGCCGGCTGCGCTCCCGGCTGGACGCCCTGCGCGAGCTGGTCGGGCTCTCCCGGGCCCGGGTGGAGAGCGATACCCTCGCCGAGGCGGGCCGGGTACTGGACGAGGCGGCCTCCCGCCGCAAGCTCTCGGGCCGGCACACCGTCGTGGCCATCGCGGGCGCGACCGGCAGCGGTAAGTCGCAGTTGTTCAACGCCCTTGCCGGAGTGGCCATTTCGGAGACCGGCGTACGACGTCCGACCACCGCCGCGCCCATCGCGTGCAGCTGGAGCGACGGCGCGGCGGGCCTCATCGACCGGCTCGGCATCCCTGGGCGGCTGCGCCGCCGTCCGCTGCAGAGCCCGGAGGCCGAGGCGCAGTTGCGCGGGCTGGTCCTGGTCGACCTGCCCGACCACGACTCCGCCGCCGTGGAGCACCGCAAGCAGGTGGACCGGATCCTGAAGCTGGTCGACGCGGTGATCTGGGTGGTGGATCCGGAGAAGTACGCCGACGCCGTGCTGCACGAGCGCTATCTGCGGCCCATGGCCGGCCACGCGGAGATCATGTTCGTCGTGCTCAACCAGATCGACCGGTTGCCCGGGGAGGCCGCCGACCAGGTCCTGGACGATCTGCGCCGGCTGCTGGACGAGGACGGCATCGCACTCGGCGAGCACGGCGAACCGGGCGCCACCGTGCTCGCGCTGTCCGCGCTCACCGGCGACGGCGTCGGCGATCTCCGCGAGAGCCTCGGCCAGTTCGTGGCGGAGCGCGGAGCGGCGGCCCGCCGGGTGTCGGCCGACGTGGACGCCGCCGCGGCCGATCTGCGGCCCGTGTACGCCGCCGGGCGGCGGGTCGGCCTCAGCGAGGAGGCGCGCGAGGAGTTCACCGACCGGCTCGCGGACGCGGTGGGCGCCACCGCGGCGGGCGAGGCCGCCGAGCGGGCCTGGCTGCGCAACGCCAACCGCGCCTGCGGCACGCCCTGGCTGCGGCTGTGGCGCTGGTACCAGTGCCGGGGCGATTCCAGCACGGGCCGCATCCCGGTACGGACGGCCCAGCCCGACGAGGAGGCCACGGCCCGTCAGCGCGTCGAACAGGCGGTCCGTACGGTGTCCGATCGGGCCTCGGCCGGGCTGCCGGCGCCGTGGGCGCAGGCGGTGCGTGAGGCGGCCGTACGCGGGTCGCAGGGGCTGTCGGAGGCGCTGGACGACCTGGCGGCGCGGGCGGGACTGCCGCCGGGCCGGCCGCCGCGCCCGGGGTGGTGGCCGGCGGCGGTGCTGGTCCAGGCGGCGATGACCCTGCTGCAGGTCGTGGGCGGCCTGTGGCTGTTCGGTCAGATCGTCGGTGTCATGGCGCCGAACCTCGGGGTTCCGGTGCTGCTGATGGTGTGCGGGATCGTCGGGGGACCGCTGGTGGAGTGGAGTTGCCGGATGGCGGCGAGAGGCCCGGCCCGGCGCTACGGCCAGGAGGCCGAACGCCGGCTCCGGGAGGCGGCCGCCGGCTGCGGCCGGGCCCGGGTGCTCGATCCGGTGGCGGCGGAGCTCTTGCGGTACCGGGAGGTACGGGAGCAGTACGGGCGCGTCGTACGGAGCGGGACCGGGGTGGGGTGAGAGCCCGCTCGGAGCGGGTGGGTTGTGAGCGCGAGGGGCTTCGGTGTTTCCGGGGCCCCTCGGCGGTTTCCGGGGAGGGGACTCGGTGGTGCTCAGGGGCTCTTCAGCGGTGTTCCGGGCGGGGTGACGAGAGCCGCCGGCGACCGGGGTCACTCGTGCGGGTGGCGGGGTTTTCCACAGGTGGGGTGGTCGTCCACAGCTCTCAGCGGGTTCGGCGCGGCGGAGGCAGTCTGGGTGCGCGGCGATCGCACGGCGGGCCCGGCCGGAGGGACGGCGGACCGTGCGCGCGATCGGCGGGACGTGGGGGGGGGGGCGGGGGGGGGGGGCGCCCCCCCGGGGGGCGCCCCCGGGGGCGGGGGGGGGGGGCGGCGCGGGGACGCGCCCGGCCGCGACCCCGCGGCGGGGGCGGGCCCGGCGCGGGTGGGCGC
>NZ_JBITGJ010000019.1:0-134348 GCF_044456925.1 Streptomyces sp. NPDC050743 | reverse complement strand
ACGTGGGGGGGGGGGGGGGGGGGGGGGGGGGGGGGGGGGGGGGGGGGGGGGGGCGGGGGCCCCCCCCCCCCCCCACGGCAGACCCGAACGGGCCCGTACGGGTGGCCCGAACGGGACAGCCGCATGACAGACACAGCCGTACGGGACGGCCCCGTGCGCGTGTCCGCCCGGCCGGAAGGGGCCGGGCGGGGGAGGGGAGTGAGGACGTGAACGAGACCATCGTGTGCGTGGTGGGCAACGTGGCGACCCAGCCGGTGTACCGGGAGTCGGCGGCGGGTCCGTCGGCCCGGTTCCGGCTGGCGGTGACGGCGCGCTACTGGGACCGGGAGAGGAGCGTCTGGACGGACGGGCACACCAACTTCTTCACGGTGTGGGCCAACCGCCAGCTCGCGGTGAACGTGGCCGCGTGCGTGGAGGTCGGCCAGCCGGTCGTCGTGCAGGGCCGGCTGAAGGTGCGCACGGAGGTGCGCGGCGAGCAGCAGCAGTGGGCCTCCGCCGACATCGACGCCGTGGCGATCGGCCACGACCTCGCCCGCGGTACGGCCGCCTTCCAGCGCTCGGCCAAACCGGAGGCACCTCCGACGGCGACCCGGCCGGAGCCGAACTGGGAGACACCGCGTCCCGCCGACACCCCGGACGAGGGGAGCGATACGCCGCAACAAGCGGCGGAGGCAGTCGCGGTGACGTGACGTCAGTACCGGGTTACGGCGGGGCGGAGCCGGACCGGTCGGGACCGGGAACCCGGTTGCCGCCGTGGCACCCGGTTGCCGAACTCCCTGTACGAACCGGTGGATTTGTCGATATGCCCAGCTCATGGACGGTCCCGGCGATAACGATTACGGATCGGATCGCCCATCGGATCATCCGACCGGCGGGAGAGGCTCCGGCTGATCCATAGGATGCCGGGCATGCCCCCAGGGGCTGCCGATTCTGCTGGTGGGACCGTCCCCCCCCCGTCCAACGGGTCCTGCTCGAAGGGGAATTCTGTGCTTGCTGCGTTCAGTGGGTTCCGCCGTTCCGCCGGAGCGGCCCGCCTGGCCGCCGCCACGACGGTGACCGGACTCGTGGCGGCCGGTGTGCTGTCCGGCGCCGGTACGGCCGTGGCCGACGGGACCGACGGGACACCGCAAGCCCAGGGCGGGGCGACGGCCACGATCAACGGCCTGAAGACCTACGGCGAGGCGGTGATCCACCAGGACGGCGGCGACCAGCGCGTGGCGGCGGGCCTGTTCGAGATGTCCGTCGACGGCGGCGGCACCCTCCAGACGTACTGCGTCGACCTCCACAACCCCACCCAGCGCGACGCCCTCTACGAGGAGACGCCCTGGAGCGGCACCTCGCTGGGCGGCAACAAGGACGCCGGCCGGATCCGCTGGATCCTGCAGAACTCCTATCCCCAGGTCAACGACCTCGCCGCGCTCGCCCGCCAGGCGGGCGCCGGCACCCTGACCGAGCAGGACGCGGCGGCCGGCACCCAGGTGGCCATCTGGCGGTACTCCGACCACGCGAACGTCGACGCCGTCGACCCCCAGGCCGAGAAGCTCGCCGACTATCTGCAGAAGAGCGCCCGCGACCTCGGCGAACCGCAGGCCTCGCTGACCCTGGACCCGCCGGCGGTCTCCGGCCGGCCGGGGGACGTGCTGGGACCGGTGACCGTGCACACCAACGCGAACACCGTCACGGTGAGCCCGCCGCCGGACGCGGCCACCAGCGGGGTGCGGATCATCGACAGGACCGGCAAGGTGATGACGTCCGCGCAGGACGGCACCCAGCTGTACTTCGACATTCCCGAGGACGCCACGAACGGCACGGCCCAGCTGAGCGTGCAGGCGTCGACCACGGTGCCGGTGGGCCGTGCCTTCGCCTCCGACAGCCGCAGCCAGACCCAGATCCTGGCCGGCTCCAGCGAGTCCACGGTCTCCGCGACCGCGACGGCCACCTGGGCGGCCGGGGGCGCCATACCGGCGGTGTCGGCCCGGAAGAACTGCGCCAAGGGCGGCCTGGACATCTTCGCGGCCAACAAGGGCGACAAGCCCTTCACCTTCGAGCTGATGGGCGCCGAGCACACCATCCCCGCGGGCGCCTCGCGCACGGTGACCGTGCCGCTCCAGGAGGACCAGGCCTACGACTTCACGATCACCGGAGCGGGCGGCTTCAGCCACCGCTTCACCGGGGTCCTCGACTGCAAGACGCAGGGCGTGATCACCGCGCAGACGGCCCAGGACCACAACGAGCCCAGCCCCGCCTCGGTCGGCGGCACCACGGCCCCCGGCACCAACCTCGCCGCGACGGGCGGCTCGGCGATCACTCCGCTGATCGCCGGCGTGGCCATCGGATTCGTGGTGATCGGCGGCGCGGTCCTGGTCCTGCTGCGCAAGCGCGAACAGGCCGACGGCTGACGACGTCGTCCGCGGGATACCACCGTGGCGGGCATGCGCCGCCCGGGTGTCTTCGCGGACGGGCCTCCCCGTCTCGGTGAGGCCGGCGCCCGGACGACGCCGACAGCCGTCCGACCAGCCCATGAGACGTCGGATCAGAAGGTGACCGGGCCCCTTGCGTGCCCGAGGGGACGGGGAATCGCGGGGCGGTTTCCAAGAGCGTCGTGGGTGGCCGGCAGATCATGTTCTCGGCGGGGTTGGAACATCCGACGGCCGAGAGGGACGCTGTTCTCATGCGCTGGCTCTTCCGCGCCTCTCTCGGGCCGGGAGCGGGCGATCACGAGCGGCTCCTCCTCAGGCTGGAGCAATGCGTGCCGTTCGCGGTCCTGCTCCTGGGACTCGGCATAGAACTCTCGCCGATGCACACCGTGTACACCGGGCCGCTCCTCACTGCGATGCCGGCGCTCGCCGCACTCACGATGGGCCCCCTGGGCACCCTGTCGACGGCGGTCGGCGCCCTGGCGGTCACGAGCACGACGGCCACCCTCCACCGTTCATGGGGAACCGGGCCGGTCTACAGCAACCTTGTCGGCCTCATCGTGGTCTCTGTCGCCTGCGTCACCATCAGCGGCGTCATGCGGACGCGCAGACAACACGAGCTGGACCAGATCCGCCGCGTCGCCGAAGCGGCTCAGGACGTCCTGCTGCGGCCCGTGAGCCCCCGACTGGGCCCGCTCCGGGCCGCCAGCCTCTACCTGGCGGCCGAGTCCGGGGCCCAGATCGGCGGTGACCTGTTCGAAGCCGTCCAGACCCGGTACGGGACCCGGATGATCATGGGCGATGTCAGGGGGAAGGGGTTGCCCGCTGTTCGCGCGGCCGCGGCCGTACTGTGCGCGTTCAGGGAATCCGTCCACTACCAGCGCGATCTGGCCGAGGTCGTCAGTCACTGCGCGGCCGCCATGGGCAGGGAGCGCGCCGCCGCCGATCACGACGAGGCATACCGGATGGAGTGTTTCGTCACCGCACTCGTCGCCCAGGTGACGAACGGATCCGTGGTCCAGCTGGTCAACCGCGGCCATCCGGCTCCGCTGGTACTGCACCGGGGCAGGGTCCACGCCATCGGCCCCAGCCTGCCTCTGCCGCCCCTCGGCCTGGAGGACCTGATGACGGGGCCCGAGGCCGCCGCGGAGAGCTACGCCTTCGAGCCGGGCGACCGACTGCTCCTCTACACGGACGGCGTGGTCGAAGCCCGTAACGCGGCCGGCGACTTCTTCCCTCTGCCCGAAGCCATGGAAGCCGTGAGCGCGGGCACCCCGCAGCAGTTTCTGGAGGAACTCCATCAGCGGCTGATCAGCCACACCGCCGACTCCCTGAAGGACGACGTGGCCATGATCCTCATCGACCGGCTTCCGGACAGCGCGCACGAGCGAAGCCCTGTCGCCCACTCGGCCGGCCACAACCCCTGACCGCCTCCGGACCGGGCAGGTCCACAGACTGCCCGACGCGCCGGAAGCTTACGGGGCCATGATCCTTCGCGCCAAAGCAGCTCCAGCCCAAAGCCGCTCCGTAAGGTGTTTGGCGGTCCGGAAGAGTGGGGTGTGACCGAGGCGCAGGCGCCGTTGGTCGACGTTGAGAGACCCCCGTGATCGACCTGATAAAGATGAGGCCAGACCTCAAAGCCTTCACCTGGCGCGGGTGTCGTCCTCACCGCTGGCCGGCCCCCGCCGCCTTGACTCAGCCTTGATCCATCGATCCGATTCTGAGGTGGCTGTGCTGAGGGCCTGTCCTCGGATTCACCAGAAGTGAGATCGTCCCCGATCACGGCCGAGAAGTCTCCGGATCAGCAAGAACGTGCCCACGGCGATCAGGGTCGCCCCCATAAGGATCAAGGCCACCCCGATAGCGATCAGGAATGTCCCGATAAGGACCAGAAGCGCCCCAATCAGGATCAAGAGCGTCCCGATGATGAGGAGAAAGATCGCGAGGACGGTCACGGTTGTCTCCTGTCCTCCCTCCCGCTCTGCCGCCTTCCCTGCTCCCGTGGGAACACACGGCCTCACGATCACTGACGGCTTGCCGCGGCCAAGAGGTCAGCCCACGGTCCGCTGGTTCCCATCGGGGCCGGCGCTGGGCCGTCTCTGGGCCGCGCAAGGATGCCCGAGGCCGACCAAGGGCGACCGGCAGTGACGGACGCGCCGCAGCCCGCAGCAGCGAAACCCCAGGTCAGAGCGATCGGACCATACGCGTTTCCGCCCAGGGGTAGCCGTACGGCAAGATGGGGTGTATCTGCCCACTGCCAGATTTCAAGCTGCCGGACGGTTTCTCTTGGCTGAGTTCATTTACACCATGCGCAAGACGCGCAAGGCGCACGGCGACAAGGTGATCCTCGATGATGTCACCCTGAACTTCCTGCCGGGAGCGAAGATCGGCGTCGTCGGCCCGAACGGTGCCGGTAAGTCGACCGTGCTGAAGATCATGGCGGGCCTGGAGCAGCCGTCGAACGGCGACGCGTTCCTCTCCCCGGGCTACAGCGTCGGCATCCTGCTCCAGGAGCCCCCGCTGAACGAGGAGAAGACCGTCCTGGAGAACGTCCAGGAGGGTGTCGCCGAGATCAAGGGCAAGCTCGACCGGTTCAACGAGATCGCCGAGCTGATGGCGACCGACTACTCCGACGCGCTGCTCGACGAGATGGGCAAGCTGCAGGAGGAGCTGGACCACGCCAACGCCTGGGACCTGGACGCCCAGCTGGAGCAGGCCATGGACGCGCTCGGGTGCCCCCCGGGCGACTGGCCCGTCACCAACCTCTCCGGTGGTGAGAAGCGCCGCGTCGCGCTCTGCAAGCTGCTGCTGGAGCAGCCCGACCTGCTCCTGCTCGACGAGCCCACCAACCACCTCGACGCCGAGTCGGTGAACTGGCTGGAGCAGCACCTCGCCAAGTACCCGGGGACCGTGGTCGCGATCACTCACGACCGGTACTTCCTCGACAACGTCGCCGAGTGGATCCTCGAGCTCGACCGCGGCCGCGCCTACCCGTACCAGGGCAACTACTCCACCTACCTGGAGACCAAGGCCTCCCGTCTGAAGGTCGAGGGCCAGAAGGACGCCAAGCGGCAGAAGCGGCTCAAGGAAGAGCTGGAGTGGGTGCGGTCGAACGCCAAGGGGCGGCAGGCCAAGTCCAAGGCGCGTCTCGCCCGGTACGAGGAGATGGCCGCCGAGGCCGAGAAGATGCGGAAGCTGGACTTCGAGGAGATCCAGATCCCGCCGGGGCCGCGGCTCGGCAACATCGTCGTCGAGGTCGACAAGCTCAACAAGGCCTTCGGCGAGAAGGTCCTCGTCGACAACCTCAGCTTCACGCTGCCGCGGAACGGCATCGTCGGCGTCATCGGTCCGAACGGCGCCGGCAAGACCACCCTGTTCAAGATGATCCAGGGCTTCGAGACCCCGGACTCCGGCGACATCAAGGTCGGCGAGACCGTCAAGATCTCGTACGTCGACCAGGGCCGCTCCAACCTCGACCCGAAGAAGACGCTGTGGGAGGTCGTGTCCGACGGGCTCGACTACATCAACGTCGGCCAGGTCGAGATGCCGAGCCGCGCGTACGTGTCGGCGTTCGGCTTCAAGGGCCCGGACCAGCAGAAGCCGACCGGTGTCCTCTCCGGTGGTGAGCGCAACCGCCTCAACCTGGCGCTGACCCTCAAGCAGGGCGGCAACCTGCTGCTCCTCGACGAGCCCACCAACGACCTGGACGTGGAGACCCTCAGCAGCCTGGAGAACGCTCTGCTGGAGTTCCCCGGGTGCGCCGTGGTCGTCTCCCACGACCGGTGGTTCCTCGACCGCGTCGCCACCCACATCCTCGCCTACGAGGGCGACTCCAAGTGGTTCTGGTTCGAGGGCAACTTCGAGTCGTACGAGAAGAACAAGATCGAGCGGCTGGGTGCGGACGCCGCGCGTCCGCACCGCGCCACCTACAAGAAGCTGACCCGGGGCTGATCGGTCTTGCGCCACATCTACCGCTGCCCGCTGCGCTGGGCGGACATGGACGCGTACGGCCACGTCAACAACGTGGTCTTCCTCCGCTACCTGGAGGAAGCCCGTATCGACTTCCTGTTCCGCCCGGACAAGGAGTTCAAGCAGGGGTCCGTGGTGGCGCGCCACGAGATCGACTACAAGCGCCAGCTCGTCCACCGGCACCACCCGGTTGACATCGAGCTGTGGGTCACCGAGATCAGGGCCGCGTCCTTCACCATCGCCTACGAGGTGAAGGACGCCGACCTGGTCTATGTGCGGGCCTCGACGGTGATCGTGCCGTTCGACTTCGAGGCCCAGCGGCCGCGCCGGATCACCGCGGAGGAGCGGGAGTTCCTCCAGGAGTACATGGACGGGGCCGACGAAGCCGACGAGGAGGCCGTCGCCGCATGACGGTGCTGCACCTGGCCGACGAGACGGAGGCGGCGGACCTCGCCGCCTTCCTCTCCCGGCTGCTCCACTACGACCGTGGAGCCGCGGTGCGTCTGCAGGCGGCCGGCACGACGCTCGCCGTCTTCGGCCGGCCCCCGTCCTTCGAGGTGCTGGCCGTCCGTGCCGTACGACTGGCGAAGCCCTACGAGAAGGGCCTCGACGCCACCCTCGACGTGACCGTCTCGGCCGGTGAGCTCCTGGAGTCCGTGGACGAGCGCGCGGCCACCGCCGCCGTACCGGCCGCGGTCACCGGTCCGCCGTGGGCCGGTGTGCTGCCGCCGCGCGGCGGCTGGCAGCCCGTGCCGGGGCTGCCCGCGCCGGACGCGCTGCGGGCCACCGTCGCCGCGGCGGTCGGCGAGTTCCGCTCCCGTACGGAGGAACTGGCGCCGCAGGGCCGTACCCGGGCCGAGCTGGACCGGATCGGGCGGGACATCTGGTCCCGGGAGATCGGGCGGACCGGGCTCCCGGTGCGGGCCGTGCACGCCGCGCAGTCCCTGGGCTTCCTGCGGCCGGGCGCCGATCCGGCCGGCACCGGGCTGTTCTCCTCTGGGGCGTGGCTCCGCCTGCGCACCCCGTACGGGTCCGTCGCCGTACGGCGAACGGGCCTGGGCCTGCTGGGCGTCAGCGTGCGCTGAGCCCACGCGGCTCACTCCGTGTCGTCCGGCCACACCCCGATGTGGTCGGACTCCAGTTCCAGGGCCACGCGGTCGCGCATGTCCAGGGCGCGGAGGTAGTCGGCGGGGAGCTGGAGCCGGCCGGCGCGGTCGAGCATGGCGTACTCGCGGGCGACGACCGTCTCGTGGCCGGTCGTGGCGTCGATCTCGCTGCGCCGCAGCACCTCCGTGGACGTACGGCCGTCGCGGATGGCGACCGTGCGGCGGACCTCGCCCGCCACGGCCTGGTCGTGGGTCACGATGACGATCGTGGTGCCGAGGGTCTCGTTGGCCGTGCGGAACGCGTCGAAGATCTGCGCGGCCGTCCGGGAGTCGAGTTCGCCGGTGGGCTCGTCGGCGAGCAGCACCGCCGGGCCGTTGGCGAGGGCCACGGCGATCGCGACGCGCTGCTGCTGGCCGCCGGACAGCTCGTGCGGATGGCGGTCGCGGCAGTCGGCCACCTGCAGCAACTCCAGGAGCTCCAGGGCGCGTTCGGTGCGGGCGCGACGGCCTGCGCGGGTACGGCGGCGGGCGCCGGAGAGCTGGAGGGGGAGCGCGACGTTCTGGGCGGCGGTGAGGTAGGGGAGCAGGTTGCGGGAGGTCTGCTGCCAGACGAAGCCGACGGTTGTGCGGCGGTAGGCCAGGCGGTCCCGTGCGGTCATGGTGAGCAGGTCGTGGCCGGCGACGCGGGCGGCGCCGGCGGTGGGGGTGTCCAGGCCGGCGAGGATGTTCATCAGGGTGGACTTGCCGCTGCCTGAGGCGCCGACGAGGGCCATCAGCTCACCTTCGCGGACGAGGAGGTCTAGGCCCTGGAGGGCTTGGACCTCGATGCCGTCCGTGGAGAAGATGCGGACGAGACGGTCGCAGGTGATCAGGGCGTCATGGCCGTAGGCGGGCTGGTTCCGGGATTCCGCGACACGGTCCGCCAAGTCGGTGAGGGTGGGGTTGCTGGTCATCGGGTCTCCTGCGTGACGGTGCCCTGTGCTGCGGGACGGCGGTGCGGGTGCCGGTGCTGTACGGGTGCCTAGTGCCGTGGCCGGCCGGGGGCCGGCTTCGCTTGCCCGCTCTTGCGGGGTGCCGCTGCGCCCACCCGTGCCGCCCCAGCGGCACGACTGCCCGCAGCAACGCGGGTACGGCCGCCGCTGCCGGGTGGACGCCGGCCTGGCGGCACGACAGCCCGCAGCGGTGGCTGGACCTCGCGCCTTCATCGGCCGTCCCCCGCTCTCAGTTCCTGCACCGAGCCTCTCCGGCCCGTCCACCACGCCTGTGCCGTCGCGACGCCCACCGTCACCACCACGACCAGGAGCGCCGGGATCGTCAGGGACCACGGGTCCGGTTTCAGCGCGGCTTCGGACAGGGGGGACTGGGCCGAGGACAGGGCGATGGTCGTCAGGTCGATGCCGGGGGAGAGGAGGCGGACGGTGGCCCAGCCGGTCAGGGTGGAGCCGAGGGCGGCGAGGAGGGCCTGCGGGAGGGATTCCAGGATGAGCAGGCGGCGGCCTTCCGCACGGGTGAGGCCCATCGTGCGCAGGCGGGCCAGCAGGGCGGCGCGCTCGGGAGCCGCGCGGAGGAGGGCCAGCAGCAGGGCCAGTACGGCGAACCCGGCGCCCGCGGCGACCGCCGCCGTGTAGACGTGCCCGGCCCCGGACTGCAGGGGCGAGTCGGCGTACCGGGCGCGCTCCGCGGCCAGGAGATGGACGGTGGCGGAGCCGTCGGCCGCGTGCCGCAGCGCGCCGGCGTCGAGGCGGTCGCCGGTCAGCAGCAGGGCCGTCGGGCGGTCGGCGGGGGAGGGCAGGCCGGCCCGGTTCACGATCAGGAAGTTGCCGCCGGACACCGCCGGAGTGGCGTCGCGGACCAGTGCGATGCGCACGGTGACCGTGCTGCCGTCCGACAGCCGGACCGGGAAGGGGCGCCGGGTGCCGTACTCGGAGGCGACGGACGGCGAGGCCACCGCCGGCAGGGGACGGCCGGAGCGCGAGGCCAGCGCGGCCGGGCGGAAGGCGCCCAGGCCGGTACGGGCCGTCAGCGCGCCGTAGGACGACGGGTCCGCGCCCACCAGCGACACCGAATCCTGGCCGTCCACCGGCTTGGCCTGGTAGTCGATGCTCACGGCCGCCACGTCCCGCACCCCGTCCACGGCCCGCACCCGGGCCGGCGCCGCTGTCGGCAGCGGGGCGTCGGAGTCCAGGCGGGCGTCGGCGCCGACGGTCAGCAGTGCCGCCCGGTTCCGGGCGTCGGCCACGCCCGCCAGCACCGAGCCGCCGAACGCCGCCGTGGTCAGCGCGGTCAGCAGCGCCACGAGCGGCAGCACCGCGGAGATCCGGGCGCGGCCGGCGCGGGCCAGCGAGAGATGGCCGGTCGCCCCGCGCAGGCGTGCCGCCGGGCCGGTGAGGCGGCGCAGCAGCAGCGGGTAGAGGCGGAGCAGCAGCAGCGCGGCGATGACGCCGACCAGGACCGGGGCCAGTGCGATCAGCTGGTCGCCGGTGGTGCCGCGCCGCCGCAGCGCCGCGACCGCTCCGGCGGCCAGTACCAGCAGGGTCAGCTCGGCGACCGTACGGCGCCGGGAGGGCCGTTCGGTGGCCACGTCTGCGCGGTCGGCCGTCGCCCGCACCACGCGGTGCTCCAGGGCGGCGCGCAGCGGCAGGGCGGCACAGGCGGTCGCGGTGACGGCGGCCGCGGCGGCCACGGCGTACGGGGTGCGGCCGACCGGGACCGTGAGCAGGGCCGTGGCCAGGCCGAGCGCTCCGGCCGGTACGGCGACCACGGCGGTCTCGGCCAGCAGCCGCCCGGCGAGCGCGGGCAGGGAGACGCCGCGGGCGCGCAGCAGGGCGAGTTCGGCGCGGCGCCGGTCGGCGGCCAGCCCGCCCGTCATGAACAGGACGACCGCGACGACCGTGCCGGTGCCGGCGGCCGCCACCGACACCAGCGGGGCGATGCCGGAGCGCAGCTCGGCGAAGGAGCCGAGGGTGTCGTCCAGGCCGGTGCTGATGTCGGTGTTGACGTCGGTGACGGCGCGGGCGCGCTGCAGCGCGGGGCCGGACTCCAGGGCGGCCACGGCCGACTTCAGCCGGTCCAGGTCGTGGGCGTGCAGGGCGTGCGGGTCGGGCGCGAGGAACCAGTAGCGGAACGGGCGCGCGGCCGTGCCCAGCAGTGCGGGCGCCGCCTCCTGGGGGAGCAGCAGCGTGCCGAGCCAGTACTTCGGCGGGTCCCCGCCGGGGCTGGGAATCGTCACCAGGAACGGGCTGCGCATACGGGGCACGGTCGACCAGTAGGCGCCGTCGGGGTCGCGCGGGTCGAGGATGCCGGTGATCCGGACCGCGAGCGGGGGGCGGCCGGCCCCGGGCACATGGATGACGGAACCAACCTTGATGTGCAGGGACTTGGCGGTGGCGGCGGTCACGGCGGCCTCCACCTCGGGCGTGCTCGCGTCCACCGTGCGGTCGGCGCGCGGCATGCGCCCGGCGTTCAGGCGCGCGTGGTCGGCCAGGCCGCTCGGCGCGAACAGCGAGACACAGGCGGGCAACCCGGTGGGGCGGGGCAGGAACGCGTCCGGCACCTCCGGGTTCACGCCACTGGCGACGCCGTACACCGACTGGGCGCGGTCGACGGCCAGCGGGCTGTGGACCGTGGGGAGGATCTGCCGGTACTGCCGCTCCAGCGCGGCCGGGCGTATCGCCGTGGCCCGCTGTCCGGCCGGCAGGCCGAGGTCGGGCGCGGGTGCCTGCACGAGCACGGTGGTGTGGGTGGGCTGCGCCTGCGTGAACGCCCGCCGCAGGCCGGCGTCCTCGTACCGGTCGACCGCGCGCGGGAAGGCGCCGGCCAGGCACGCGGCCAGCGCGACCAGCAGCGCGAGCGCGCCGGCGGCCGTGGGCGCGGCCCGCAGCCGGGTCCGCACCCAGGGCGCGACGACACGCGACAGAGGACGGCCCGCCCCGTTCTTGTCGTGATTCACCTCACTCACCCCCCTGCTCACGCAGTACCCGGGCCGGGTCCGTGCGGCGCAGGGTCGGCAGGGCCGCCACCGTGAGGGGGACCACCGCGACCGCGCAGAGCAGCAACGCCACCCGGCCGGGCGGAAGCTGGACGAGGAGGTCCGGTACCGGGCGGGTGGCCTCGCCGGTCAGGACGATCAGCGGCAGGACGGCGCGGGCCAGTACGGTGCCGAGGCACAGGCCCACCGCGAGCGCCAGGCCCACCAGGACGGCCTGCTCGGCGGCGACCGTGCGGGCCAGCCGGCGGCGGGGCACGCCGAGTGCGCGCAGCACGGCGAACTCGGTGCCGCGGGCCCGCTGCGCGGCCGCCGCGCCGACCGCGAACCCGACCGCGGCGAGCGCCGCCGCCACCACGGCCGCGGCCGTGAACGCGGCCGTCGGGCCCGCCCCGAACGGGTCGTCGCGCAGCTCGGCGGCGATCTCGTCGCGCACCACCACCTGCCCGGGGTCCACGTCCGGCAGGGCCCGTACGGCGGCGGCCACCCCCGCCGCGGCGCCCGGCCCGGTGTCCAGCCACCACTCGTTCGGCGTCGCACCGTCGCCGTACCGGGCCTGCAGCACCTGGTTCAGGGCGCGCAGGTCGAGCAGGACGGCGCCGCCGTCGCGGGCGCCGGTGGCCGTCGGGTCGGCGGTGGCGGGCAGCCCGCGCACCGCACGGACGATCCGCACCGGCAGCGTGTGGTCGCCGACGGCCAGGTCGACGCGCTGCCCGACCCGGGCGCCGGCCGACGCCAGGTAGCGGTCGGTGACCACGGCGGGGACCGCGGCCGGCGCGTGTTGCGGCACCTCCAGCCGGATCGTGAGGGAGGCGACCCGCCATGCGTCGGCCTCCGGGAGGTAGCCGGTGCTGTAGACGAAGGTGTGGCTGCCGGTCACCCGGGGGCGGGTCGGGCTGGTGGCCTGGCTCGCGACGGCGTCGCCCGCGGCCTCCGCGGCGGTCTTCCAGCTGGCGGGCAGCGCGAGCCGGTGCGCCCGGCCGTCGGCGCCGGTCGCCGTCAACTCTTCGAGGTTCAGCCGGTGTTCGGCCTTCTTGCCGGGCTGGTTCATGTCCAGGCGGAGCCCGGTCAGGGTCAGCGGGCCGGGCGCGGCGCTCACGTCGAGGCTCAGCGCGTGCGGGTGCCCGTCCGCGGGGAGCTGTCCGAACGGCAGCTGGTACGGCACCCCGTACCGGTCCGCCAGCGTCACCGTCACGTCGGTGACCACCCCCGGCCCCGCCGAACTGCGCAGGCTCGCCGTCAGCCCGAGCCGGGCGGTGCCCGCGGGCACCCGGGTCCCGGCCAGGGAGTCCCGCGGCGCCAGCCCGGCGAGCAACGGCCGTACCGGAACGCCGGCCAGGTCGGGGCGCATCAGCACGGCGTCCGCGGCGTGCCCGGTGTCCAGCGCCAGCACGGTCGCCGTACGGTCGCCGGATAGCGGCTGGGAGACGCGCACGGCCGGTGCCCCCTCGCGTACGTGCGGCAGCCGGGCGTACAGGTCGGTACGGCCGAGGCCGCCCTCCCCGGCGGACACCACCCGTACCGGCACGCCGGCGCGGAAGTCGGCCTGGTCGTCCTGCGAGCGGCCCCAGGACGCGGCCTGCCCGATCGCGAGCATGCCGAGCGCGACGGCGAGGACGAGCAGCAGCACCGGGCCCGCGGCGCGCACGGTGCGTCGGCTGAACTGCCAGCCGGCCAGCGCCACCGGCAACCCGCGCCCGCCCGCCGCCCACCGCTCGGCGAAGCGCGCCACGGGCGGCAGCAGGCGCAGGGTGAGCACGGTCCCGGCGAGCAGCGCCAGCGCGGGCGCGGCCACCAGCAGCGGATCGACCCCGAGCGCCCCGGACCGGTCGGCGGTCACACCTCCCGACCCCTGCCGCCCCAACTGCCAGTAGGCCACCCCGGCGACCGCGAGCAGCCCGAGATCCGCACCGGCGCGCAGGGGAGCGGGGAGAAGCCCGGCGGAGGCGGGGCGGCGCCGCAACAGCGAGAGGGGTCTGGCGGGGCGCCGGGCACCCGCGTGCGAGGGCGCCGCGCCCCGGCCGCCCCGCCGGGGCGCCGGCGATCGTGACCGGCTCCCTCGGTCCCACGCCCCCGTGTCCGCCACCGCCGGTACCGTCACCGCCAGGGCGCAGCCCAGCGCCGCGGTGGCCGCCACCAGCCAGACGAGTGGGCGGCCGGCCGGGGGCAGGTCGAGGTGGAGGCCGAGGTGGGCCAGGGGGCCGTGTGCGGCGAGCAGGGCGGTGAGCGGGCCGGCGAGCAGGGGTGCGCAGCCGGCCGCGGGCAGCGCGAGCAGCAGCGCCTCGGCGGCGGCGAGGGCGGCGAGCCGGGCCCGGGAGGCGCCGCGTGCCCGCAACAGCCGGGTCTCGTCGGCCCGTTCGGTGCTGAGCAGCCGGGCCACCAGCAGCAGCGCGTACCCGGCGAGCAGCACCAGTTGCAGGGTGACGATCAGCAGCGTGGAGCGGGCGACGAGCAGCGAGCGGTCGATCCGGTCCAGGACGTCCGGCAGCGAGGTCTGCGCCATCGTCGTACCGTGCAGCGCCGCGCGGTCGCGCAGGCCCGCGCTGCCCGCCCGGGCCGCCGTACGCAGCCGGCCGATCCGCGCGGTCGTCATCCGGCCGAAGTCCGCCGACGCGAGCCACGCCGTGGGCCCGGTGCTGACCCGGCCGCCGGTGAGGACGGAGGAGTCGGCGAGCAGCGGGCCGTACGTCATGAAGGCGGACTTCTTCGCGCCGCGGCCGAGCAGGTCGTCCAGTTGCCAGTACGGCGCCGTCACCGAGACGGGGCGGTACAGCCCGGTGATCCGCGCCCGTACCGCCGGGCCGTCCAGCCGGTCGGTCAGGGTGAGCCGGTCACCCGGCTTCAGCCGCAGCGCCCGGGCGGCGGTCTGCGGGACGGCGACCTCGACGCTGCCCTCGCTACGCCGCGGGAGGCGGCCGGCGGTCAGCCGCAGCTGCGTGCCGTCCAGTGCCGCGAGGTAGGTCAGGTCCGGGTCGCCGGACCGGTCCACTGGCGGCTGCAGCGAGCGGGGCAGCGCGTAGGGGCCCGAGCGGCGCAGGGTCCTCAGCATCACCGGCAGGCCGTCGAAGGTCCGCCGGGCGCCCGCGCGTACGGCGGCGTCGGCGGCGGCCCGGCCGTCCGGCGGCACGTCGGCCTTGACGATCAGCGCGGCGTCGGCGGCGTTGCGCTGATCGGCCAGCACATGCCGCAGCGCGGCGTCGCCGATCGCCGCCGAGTACGCGGTGAGAGTCGCCAGTACCGCGGTGGTCAGCACCACGGTGAGCAACGCGGCACTCAGCAGCAGCCGGTGCGCACGCGCGCGTGAGAAGACCAACCCCGTCACCCGGCCCCCGTGTGTCCGGTACTCCAGACCTTCGGGCGATGCTGACAGAGCCGACCGGCTCCGGGTAAGCGGTCGTCGAGCGGTCTATACCAGATCGTGACCGGAATACGGCCACGCACGACCGGAATACGGCGTTCGGCGACGGTCGTTCGTCAGTCCGGGGTGTTGATCATCGACGCGGCGGCGTACGTCAGGTAGTTCCACAGCGTCGTCTCGTGCTCCTCGGACAGCCCGAGCTCCTCCACGGCCACCCGCATGTGCCGCAGCCACGCGTCGTGCGCCGCCCGGTCCACCTTGAACGGGGCGTGCCGCATGCGCAGCCGGGGGTGGCCGCGGTTCCCGCTGTAGGTGGTGGGGCCGCCCCAGTACTGCATCAGGAACAGGGTCAGCCGGTCCTCGGCCGGCCCCAGGTCCTCCTCCGGGTACATCGCCCGCAGGAACGGGTCCTCGGCGACTCCCTCGTAGAAACGGTGGACCAGCCGGCGGAAGGTCTCCTCCCCACCGACCTGTTCGTAGAAGGTCTGCTCCTGAAGCGTGCCGCGCCGAATCTCATTCACCCGTCCATCGTCTCAGACCGGGTGACCCAGGACTCGAGGCTTAGGACCGCAGGGCCCGCCCGGCCCCTACTGTGGACCCATGGGTGCCTACGACGCCGAGACCGACGATCTGGCCGCCGCCGCGCGGGCCGCGCTGGTGCGGGAGATCGACGCCGAGGGGGTCTGGGCCGGGGACCCGGTGTGGCGGGAGGCGTTCGCGGCGGTGCCCCGGCACCTGTTCGTGCCGTACTACTACGTCGCCGGGCCGCGCGGCTACGAGCGCCGCTGGGGCGAGAGCCCCGACGCCGAGGCCCGCGAGCGCTGGGTGCGCGGCGTCTACGAGGACGTTCCGCTGGCCACCCGGCTGCGCGACGGCGAGCTGGTCTCCTCCAGCAGTCAGCCCTCCCTGATGGCGCGGATGCTGGCCGCGCTGGAGGTCGAGGACGGCGACCGGGTCCTGGAGGTGGGGGCCGGCACCGGCTACAACGCGGCCCTGCTCGCGCACCGGCTCGGCGACGACGACCTGGTCACCACCGTCGATCTGGAACCGGAGATCACCGAGTCGGCCCGCCGGCACCTGGACGCGGCCGGATTCCATCCGGCCGTCGTCACCGGCGACGGCGCGCGCGGTGTGCCCGAGCGCGCCCCGTTCGACCGGATCATCGCCACCTGCGAGCTGTCCACGGTCCCGCGCGCCTGGCTCGCCCAGTGCCGCCCCGGCGCCCGCATCCTGACCCCGCTGGCCACCGGCCTGCTCGCGCTGACCGTCCGGGACGCGACCCACGGCGAGGGCCGTTTCCTGCCCACGGCCGCCTTCTTCGTGCCGCTGCGCGGCGACGGCCGGGGAGGTCCGGAGGGCGTGTCGCTCGCCGGGCTGCCGGGCCGGGCCCGCGAGCAGGAGACGTTCCGCTTCCTGCTCGCGCTGACCCGGGGCACCCTCGACCCGCAGGCGGCCTACGCGCTCTGGGAGCGCGAGGGCGAGCCGGAGCGCGAGCGGTACGGCGTCACGGTCGACGGCGCGCACGCCTGGGCCTGGCTGGGCGAGCCGGAGGGGCCGTACGCCTGGCCCCTCCCGTGACCGCCGCGGTGGTGCTCAGGCCCGGCGGATGGTGATCGTCGTCCAGGCGCCCACGTGCACCCGGTCGCCGTCCTGCAGCGGAACCGGCACGAACGGCTGGATCGGTTCCTCGGACATGTTGACCGTGGTGCCGTTGGTCGAGTTCTGGTCGACGACCGCCCAGCTGCCGTCGGGCTGCTGCACCAGCACCGCGTGCTGGTGCGAGACGCCCGGGTCCTCCGGCGGCACCGACAGGTCGATGTCGGGGGTGTCGCCGGTGGAGTGCCGGCGGCGGCCGATGGTGACCTGGTTGCCGCCGAGCGTGCGCTGCTGCTCGGGCGAGTACGCGGGCAGGTTCAGCCCCGCGGCCTCGGGACCCGAGCGCTGCATCATCGCCATGAAGTACTCGCGGTCCGGGCCGATGGTCGCCGTCCAGGTGGCCCGCTGCTGCGGGAAGCCCGGGACGGACGGGGCCTGCGCGGCGCCGGGCTGCGGGTAGCCGTACCCGCCGCCCTGGCCGCCGCCGGGGCCGGAGGCCGACGGCGGGGAGATCACCCAGTCGTCGTCACCGCCGAAGGCGGGGCCGGGAGAGGTGGGTCCCGAGGGCTGGCCGGTCTCGTCCGGGAACACGGGCGGCGCGGGCGGACCGGGCTGCTGGAACGCCTGCGGGGCACCGCCGGGACCGGCCGGGCCGGGCGGCGGCACCGGGCGCGAGGGGGCGCCGCCGAAGCCGGAGGGACCGGGCGCGCCGGGACCGCCCTGGGGCGGACCGGGGGGAGTGGGGCCACCGGGGCCGGACGGCTCACGGCCGAAGGGCGGCGGACCGGGCGGACCACCGGGGCCGCCGGGACCCTGAGGCTGACCCGGGCCACCGAAAGCGGAGGGGCCGCCGGGGCCGCCGGGACCCTGCCCCTGACCGCCGCCGAAACCGGAGGGACCACCGGCACCCGGGCCACCCTGGCCCGGCCCACCGAAGCCACCCGGACCACCCGGGCCGGAGGGACCCGGCGAGGTCGGCGGGCCCGAGGGGCCGCGCTCGCCGGCGAACGGCGTCGGGCCCGACGGCTCGCTGCCGAAGGACGGGATCGGCTCGGCGGGCCGGTTCATCTGCGAGGGCCGCGAGCCCTGGTACTCGTACCCGTCATTGCCGCCGTAGGTCGCGCTCGGCGGCTGGAACCGCGGCTGCGGCGGGCGCGGCGCGGCCGGGGTGTACGAGGTGGCCGTGTTGGTCAGGAAGTTCCACCGGCACTCCTCGCAGAAGGGCGCGCCGCCCTCGCGGGGCGTACGGCACTGCGGGCACAGCTCCGGCTCCGGGGCCGACGCGGCCGGCGGGCGTGAGCCGGACGGGCCGCCCTGCGGGGGCGGGAAGCCGTAACCGCCCGGCGGCGGGGGCGGCGGGGGCGGAGGTACGGCACCGGCCATGCGGTGACCGCAGACCTCGCACCAGTCGTCGGAACCCGACTGGTGTCCGTTCGGGCAGGTCGGCATGTCGGTGCTTCCCCTTCTCCGGATGTCCTACTGGGTCACTTCTTTACACGAACAGTCTTTGTGGACCGGGTCTCCAGAGTCATCTCATCAGCCTCCGCGACCTTCGTCTTCAACCGCACAGTACCTGTCGCGGCGTCGACCACGTCCACCACCTTCGCAAGCAGTTTCGCAGTATCGGCGTTCCCGGAGGCGTTGGCGAGCTGAACGGCACGCCCCAGTTTGGCCGTTGCACCGTCGAAATCGCCCGCCTTGCGAAGATCGAGCCCTTGCTTGATGGCTTGTGCCAGTTCGGCCTGTCCGGTGTAGTGGGCGACTTGGGGGTTGATCGAGGTGGAGGCCGCCATGTCGTCGGTCCACACCGCCCGCACGAGGCCCTGCGCGCCGAGGTTCTGTACCGATCCTCCCCCACTCTCGGCTACGCTCGAGCGGGAGGTGCCCCCAGCCTGCGGCACGACCAGGGAGACCCGCGCGGCGAGCATCTCCTGGCCGAGGTCGGCCGCCGGGACCGATACGCACAGGTGGTAGTCGCGGGACTCGTCGCCCCAGGACCCGGTCGGGTAGTCCCCGGCGCGCGGTCCGGCCTCGGTGCGGCGGGCGGTCAAGTCCTCCACGGTGGGCGCGACTTGCTTGACGAACCGGATGGTCGTGCCGACCGGCGTCCACACCCTGAGGGAGACGTCGGCGACCTCCTTGCCCATCGCCGTCTCCATCATCCGCGTGAAGTCGGCGGCGAGCCCGGCCGGGTCGGCGACGATGTCGGCGGTGCCGAGCAGCGCGGAGGCGATCCCTGTGACTTCTTTCACTTCCCAGTCGGTGCCCACGCCCCGCGCGTCACAGGTGAACCGTCCGGCGCACGCCTCCAGCGTCGCCCGCAGGTCCTCGGGCGACTCGTGTTCGTTGCGGCCGTCGGTGAGCAGGATGCCGTGCCGGATGGTGACGTCCGCCGAGTTCAGCAGCCGGTCGGCGAGCCGCAGCCAGGTGCCGATGGCCGTGCCGCCGCCCGCGCCGAGCTTGCGCAGCGCCTGCTTGGCCTGCTCGCGGGTGCCGGCGTCGGCGACCGCGAGCCGTCCGCCGCCAGGGTAGACCTCCTTGGCCACGTGGGTGCCGCCGAGCACCGCGAAGTGCGTGCCGTCGCGCAGTGTGTCGATGGCGGCGGCCGTGGCGTCCCGGGCGTTGCGCATCTTGGTCGGCGGGTAGTCCATCGAACCGGAGCAGTCGACCATGAGCGCCACGGCGGCCGAGGGGCCCCGGCCCCGCGGGTACAGCGGCGCCACGGCGCCGCCGACCGTGCCGCCGCCGGTCGAGGTCACCGTGACGATCGCGTTGACCTCGCGCCCGCCCTCCGGCAGGTACTCGTTCTGATAGACGTCCATCGAGAACTGCGGCACATGCGACTTCGCGAAATTGGCCATGCGTACTCAAATCCCCCTCGGACGCCCTGCCGATGCAGGGCGATGGCGGTGAACGGGCCGGTCCCCTCCGGCCCGCGGCCTCAGGCCGATCCTGCCCCCTGCGGCGGCGCCGGGAACGGCACGACGGCCACTGTTACGTTGTCGTGGCCCCCGCCGTCCAGGGCGTGGCCGACCAGGACCCGGGCGCTGTGCAGCGGACGCGCGGCCGCGTCGGCGGGCACGACCTCGGACATCTCCTCGGCCGTCTCGGCGTAGTTCCACAGGCCGTCGGTGCACACCACCACGACTCCGGGCCGGTCCGGCTTGAAGGACGCGGTGTGCGGCTCCAGTTCGTAGGCGTCCGCGCCGAGCCAGCCGGTGATCGCGTGGGCGCGCTCGTCGGCGTACGCCTCGGCCTCGCTCATCAGGCCGGCGGCGACCATCTGCGCGGCCCAGGAGTCGTCCTCGGTCAGCCGGGCCGCCGGCGCGCTGCGGTCGTCCGGCACCCAGTAGACGCGGCTGTCGCCGACCCAGCCGACGACCAGCAGCCCCGAGGTGACCACCGCGCCGACGATCGTGCACGCCGGGGCGTTCTGGTGCGGGGCATGCTCACGGGCCGTGGCGGGTTCCTCGGCGAGCGCGTTCACGGCCTGTGCGGCGGCGACGATCGCCTCGTGCATGGCCGTCTGCGGATGCGTGCCGCGCGGCAGGGCGGCCAGCAGCGCGTCGCCGGCCGCCTGGGAGGCGGCGGTCGAGGCGTCGTCGGGGCGGGTCGCGGAGGACACGCCGTCGCAGACGATGGCGAGGGCGGCCGGGGTGCCGTCGGGCAGCGCGGTGTGGCCGACGGCGAAGGCGTCCTCGTTGCGGTGGTGGCGCAGGCCCCGGTCGCTGACGGCGGCCACCGGGCCCGACTCGCGCTCCATGTGGTCGCGTTCGCGGGGCTGGGCGTG
The DNA here is from genome assembly GCF_044456925.1 of Streptomyces sp. NPDC050743. Taxonomy (NCBI): domain Bacteria; kingdom Bacillati; phylum Actinomycetota; class Actinomycetes; order Kitasatosporales; family Streptomycetaceae; genus Streptomyces; species Streptomyces sp. NPDC050743. The sequence goes on along the minus strand of NZ_JBITGJ010000019.1, from coordinate 114,127 downwards.
CCCGCAGTTCTCGCAGTAGCCGTCGCTGTCCACCCGGCCGGCCCGGCAGGCCACGCACACCTGCGCGGGCTCCTCCGGCACGGCTGTGCCCCCGGGGTTCTCGGCCACTCGCGGGTCGGGCGCCTGCAGCGGGTACTCGTCGGGCTCCGCGGGCCGGTCGAAGCGCACCCCGGAACCGGCCGGCTGCCGCGCTCCCTGCGCGTGCGGGTCGGTGCCGGACTCGTGCTCGGGCCCGGGCAGGGGCCTGCCGCCGGAGTCGGTGCCGGCCAGGTCGGCCGGCAGATGCGCCGCCGGCGGGGTGCCGGAGCCGTCCGGCTCGGGGGCGGGCCAGGCCACGCCGTCCCCGCAGGAGCCGTCCGCGGAGTCGGTCATGGTGAGCGTCGGATGGTCCTGCGGCGGCTCGGGTACGACGGAGAGGTCGTACCCGCACGCTCCGCAGAACAGGTCACCCGGCTCGACGGGCTCCGCGCAGCTCGGGCACTTCGCCAGTGCGGCCTGCTGGGGCTTCTGCGACATCGACTACACCCACGTCCGGGGGCGGTAACGGTTGGCCCGTTCCACCAGCTCGATCCTCTCCTCGCCGCCGGGCGCCAGCCGGGCCAGCGTGCGGTAGGCGCGCTCCAGGCCGAAGCGGAGGCCCCGCTCGTCCAGACCGCTGCCCAGCAGCACCCGTCCCCCGGCGGCGGGCGGGCTGCCCTGGCCACCGGAGAGTATCCAGTCCAGCGCCGAGCCGAGGACTTCCGCCGACAACTGCTCGCGCCGCGCCGGGTCCAGACCGTACGCGTCCAGCGCCTCGACCTGCCCGGCGGCGGCCGTCAGGTCGTCCAGGAACGGTACGTCACCGGCGGTCGCGGTGCGTTGTCTGAGCCGCGCCCGGACGGCGGCGACCCGGGCGGCCGTGTAGTGGATGGAGGACTCCGGCACCGACTCCAGGGTTCGTACGGCCCCATGCCGGTTCCCGGCCGCCAGCTGCACCCGGGCGAGCCCGAAGGCGGCGCTCACAAAGCTGGGGTCGGTCGCCCACACCAGGTGGTAGTACTCGGCCGCGTTGTCCAGCTGCCCGAGCACCTCCGCGCACAGGCCGAGCGCCAGCTTGGGCGCGGCCTCGCCGGGGAAGGCGTCGTAGATCGCGTCGAAGGAGAGCGCGGCGCCCTCGAAGTCGCCGGTGACCAGGGCGGCCACGCCCCGGTACCACACCACCCGCCAGTCGTCGGGCCGTTCCTCCTCCAGCTTGGCCAGGCTCATCAGTGCGGCCTGGTGGTCGCCGCTCTCCAGCCGGGCGCGGATCTGCCTGAGCCGGGTCTCCACGGTCTGCGTGGGCGCCGCGTCCAGCGCGGCGATCAGCTCGGCCGGCGCGGAGGTCATCAGACCGGCCAGGAAACCCGCGTTGGGGTCGCTCGGGTCGACCAGCGGGACCGGCAGGGCGAGCGCGGTGGCCGGGGTGTCGACGGGCTTGACGAGCGCGGGCGGCAGCGCAGCCGGGTCGGGGCGGGTGGCCTTGGCGAGGGGCCGCGCCCCCAGCCGGGACACATCCCCGTCCAGCCGGGGGAACAACTCCCGGTCGGTGACCTTCACTTCGGGCCCGAACAGCGTCGACAGCGCCGGCCGCGCCTGCCCGGTCTGCAGCGAGACCACCTCGCGCAGCACACCGGTCAGCTGCTCGGCCATCTCCTGCGCGGAGGCGAACCGGCGGGCCGGGTCGGGGTCGGTGGCGCGGACGAGCAGCCGGTAGAAGGACTCGTAGCGGCGGAAGACGTCGATGGTGTCCGGGTCGGGCAGCGAGTCCACGTAGACGTTCGTGTAGCCCTGGAAGTCGAAGGTGAGCACCGCGAGGGTACGGCCCACCGTGTACAGGTCGCTCGCCACCGACGGGCCGGCCTCGGCGACCTCGGGCGCCTGGTAGCCGACCGTGCCGTAGATCGCCGACTCGTCGTCGTCCATGCGGCGCACGGCGCCCATGTCGATCAGCTTGAGCTGGTCCTCGGTCTGGATGGCGTTGTCGACCTTGAAGTCGCAGTAGAGGAGATTACGGCTGTGCAGATGGCCGAGCGCCTCCAGCGCTTCGATGCCGTACGCGCACGCCTGCTCCACCGGCAGCGGATCGCGGCGGCCCTGCGGCGTGCGGCGGGCGTTGGCGATCTCCTTCAGGGACTTGCCGCCGACGTACTCCATGACGATGTAGCCGTCGAGGGAGCCGGTGCGCTGGTCCAGGTGCTCCACGAAGTTGTAGATCCGCACGATGTTGGCGTGCTCGATCTCCGCGAGGAAGCGGCGCTCGGAGATCGCGGCGGCCATCGCGTCCTGGTCCCCGGTGTCCAGCAGACCCTTGAGCACCACCCAGCGGTCGGAGACGGCCCGGTCCACGGCGAGGTAGATCCAGCCGAGCCCGCCGTGCGCGAGGCAGCCCACGACCTCGTACTGGCCGTGCACGATGTCCCCGGCCTTCAGCTTCGGCACGAAGGAGTACGGGTGCCCGCACTTGGTGCAGAAACCCTCCGTGCGGCCGGGACGGTCACCCCGCGCGCGCCCCACCGGCGCCCCGCAGTCCGAGCGCGAGCAGAATCGCTTCCGCTCCGGCACCTCCGGGTTCTCCAGCACCATCGCGCGCGGATCAGGGCGCGGCACCTGCGGCACGTGCACCAGACCGGCGCCGAGCCGCCCGCGGGTGGAGGCGCCGGAGGAGGAGCCGGAGCTGCGCACCGACACCGAACGCCCGCTGGAGCGGCCCGACAGGGACCGCGAGAGCCGCCCGGACACCGAGCGGCGCGACTTCGACGACTGCGAGGACGTGCGCGCGCTGCTGCGCGAACTGCCGCTGTCCGCCGCGCCCTGGGTGATCCCGGTCGCGGGCGAGCCGACCATCCCTTCCCCAGAGGGGGGACCCCCAGCCGACACGACCGGCGCGAGTCCGCAGGTGTCGCAGTACAGCTCGCCGCCGCCGACGTCCTCGTACGACCCCTCGCAGCCCGGCCGCTGACAGGTCTGCCCCGCCTGACTCATGACTGGTCCCCCTTACGGTCCTCCGGCGCGCCCGCGCCGCCGAGCAGCTCGGCCGCCAACTGCTGGTAGCGCAGCACGGCCTGTTCGGCCACCCGCAGGTCGCAGGGCGCGCTCCACAGCATCCGGCGGGCCGCGTCGTACCGCTCGACCAGGAACGGGTCCTCCGCGAGCCCGTGCCGGGCCACCTTCGCCTTGTACGCGTCGAGCCGGCCGCGCAGCTCGGCGCGGACCGCGAGCGGCGCGGTGACCGCGGTCAACGACTCACGGGCCCGCAGCAGTTCGTCCTCCGCCTTCTCCTCCAGGGACTCGAGCAGCGGGGAGAGCCGGTGCCACTGGGCCTGCCTGCGGTACTCGGCCGCCGTCGCCAGCTGCTCCTGGAGCACGGTCGGCGGGCCGCTGACCACCGGCACCTCGGTCGCGGCGATCTTCGCCAGCACCTCGCCGCGCGCGGTGCGGGCCTCGGCGAGGGTGCGGTCGGCGCGCGAGAGCACGTCCCGCAGCCGGATCAGCCGGGCCTCCGCGTCCTGCCGGACGGTCAGCACGGCGTCGATCTCCCGGCGCACGTCCTCCAGGGCGCGCGCCTCACGGTCGTACACCGTGGTGTCCGGGCGGCCGCCGCCGGGCGCCGTACTGCCCTCGTTCGGCACCCAGAAGGCGAGCGGGTCGGAGACGACGTCCTCCCGCAGCCTGGTCAGCGTGCGGGTGATCCGCTCCAGGTCGTCGCCGGCCGGGTGCTCGCCGGGGCGCACGCCGACGGAGTGCGCGAGCTTGCGGGTGCGCTGGAGTTCCGCGGCGAGTAAATCGATCCGCGCGGGCAGCGCCGACCACACCGCGTCGCAGGCCACCACCAGGTCCAGGCTCGTCGCGTACAGCTCGTTCATCCGGTCCACCAGCGCCGACAGCGAGTAGGACTCGCTGAGCACGCCGTTCCCGGCTCCGGGGACGGTCACGGACTCGCCGCGCAGCAGCTCGGTCAGCTCCACCAGGTCCTCGCGGCTGGACCAGCGGCGCCGGGCGCGGATCTCGCGGGCGGAGCGCAGCGCGGCCGCGTAGGCGTCGAAGTACCCCCACAGCAGGGTGATCCGCGCCTCCGTGGCCTGCCAGCGTTCCTTGGTGACGCCGGTCAGTTCGGCGCCTTCGAGGAGTCTGCGGCCCGCGTGGTCCTGCAGGGCCAGCAGCGAGGTCTCGATCGCCTCGTGCTCCTGGCCGAGCCGCGCCAGCGCACGGTCCACCTCGTCCCGGTCCATCACCGGCCCGGCGGGGTCCGTGACGCCCATCGATCACCTCTCGCTGCTTCAAGGTTTCCGGTCGGATGTGGCTCAGTTCGTGCGCAGGTACTGCGGCGCGGGCGGCTTGGACGCGCTGGAGTCCTTCCCCAGTGTCGCCGACAGCCACTTGTCGTACGACGCCTGCCAGCCACCGCCGCGGTAGCCCACCAGAACGCGATTGACCCGGCGTACCAGATCGGAGGCGTCCTTCTTCATCGCCACGCCGTAGTACTCGATGGTGAACGCCCCGCCCTTCAGTTCGACGGTCGGGTCCTGCGCGGCCTGGCTGGCGGCGAGCGCGCCGTCGGTCACCACCGCGTCCACCTCGCCGAGTTGCAGCCTGACCAGGCAGTCGAGCTGGTTCGGGACGGTGGTGGAGATGTCCGTGGAGGAGGGCAGGGTGCCGTCCTTCCTGTCGGCGTCCAGCTTGGTGTACGCCGTCGAACCGGCCGCCGTGCAGATCCTCTTGTGCGCCAGGGTGGCGTTGTAGCCCGTGATGGCCGACGACTTGGGCGCGAGGACCTGCTGCCCGGTCTTGAAGTAGGGCGCGGAGAACGCCACCTGGGACAGCCGGTCGCAGGTGATGGTCATGGTCCGCACGACCATGTCCACCCGCCCGTCCTGTATCGCGGAGATCCGCTGGCTGGTCGGGATCGCCTTGAACTGCACCGCGTCCGGGTCGCCGAGGACGTCCTGCGCGATGTGGTGCACCAGGTCGATGTCGAAGCCCTCCAGCTCCGCGCCCTGGGTGTTGGGGTTGCGGTAGCCCCAGTGGTAGCTGTTCTGGTCGACGCCGACGATCAGCTTGCGCTTGGCGCCGGTACGGGCCTTGATCGCGTCGATGGTCGGGCCGTCCGCGCCGGACGGCGACAGGGTCTGGTTCTGCGCCTCGGAGTCCTTGCAGTCCCCGGCGCGGGCCTGCATCCCGCTGGCGACGGCCTGACCGGTCCGCTCCGGACCGGGCTGCGGGGGCTGCTGGGTGCACGGCAGCAGCAGGACGAACGCCAGTGCCAGCGCGCACAGCACCGCCATCGCGCCGACCCCGCCCCAGCCCCGCAGGGAGGCTCGTACACGTGCCGCGTACATGGTCATGCCTCCTGTCACCGGTACTCCGAAAGCCTGCGGCCGATGCCGAAGACGGCGCCGGCCGCGCCGAGCACCGCGAGCACCGCCGCGCCCACCGGCAGTCCGGCCATGGCGTCCCGGCCGTCGCCGGCGGCCTGCTGGAACTCGCTCTGCTCGTGGTCGATGGCCCGGGCGAGGTTGGCGTCGACGCTGTCGAAGCACTCGCCGGTGGCGCCCTTGGCGCCGATCACCTTGTCCAGCGCCTGCTGGTAGTTGCCGTTCTCGTCCTCGGTGCGGGCCGCGGAGTGGCGCTGCTTCCACACCACCATGTTGCCCTCAGCCGCCTTCACCGGCGCGCTGCCGCCCTGGTCGTCGGCGAGCTTCGCCGCCCGGGTCAGGCCCTGGCCGAGGCCGGCCATGTCCTTGTCGAAGTCGTAGTAGTACGCGTCGTACGTCCGCCCGTCGACCGTGATGGTCTCGGCGCCGCGCGCCACGAGGCTCAGGTTCTCGTTGCCGCGCGCCTTCAGGGAGGCGATCCGGGCGTCGTGCAGCACGGTCAGCGAGCGGATGCCGTGGTCGTAGGAGCCGTTCAGCTCCGAGCGGGCCACCGCGTGCCCGACGACCAGCCACAGCAGCGCGACCGTAGTGGCGGCGGAGGCGGCGACCAGGCCGTGGTTGAGGACCCGATTGGTGCGCCGGTAGCTGCGGTGCTGGGCCCAGCCGAGCGCGGCCAGCGCGAGCACGCCGAGGGCGATGGCGATCCACGGATACGGGGTGGCGTCGCCGTAGTCGGCGTCCAGCCGCTGGTTCTCCTTGGTGTAGAGATCCTCCGCCGCCGGGAGCATCTCCTTCTGCATCTTCTCGTTGGCGTAGCGCAGATACGCGCCGCCGACCGGATAGCCCTGCCGGTTGTAGGTCCGGGCCCGCTCGATGAGCCCCTTGTACTCCGGCAGCAGCTTGTTCAGCCGGGTGATGGTCGCCTCGGAGGCGGAGCCCGGCTCGGCGTTCGCAGCGGCCGTCACCAGGCCCGCGGCGGCCGTGCGGATGTCCTTCTCGTACCGGTCGCGGGAGGCGGTCGTCTCCTGACCGCCGGCCAGGAACCCGCTGGAGGCGGCCGTGTTGGCGTCGGCCAGCGAGCGGTAGATGTCCGCCGCACCGGAACTGAGCGGCTGGCTGCGGTGCAGTACGTCGTCGGCGGCGGCCGCCCGCTCGCTCGCCTGCCAGGCGGTGACCGCGCCGAACGCCACGACCAGCAGCGCCAGTACGGCCCCGATGATCCGCAGCCGCCCCGGCTCGGTGGTCGCCGCGTCCCGCAGCCGGTCGACGCCCTCGGCGAACGCGGTCCGCGGGGCGGACGGGGTGGGGGAGCCGGTGGGGGCCGGGCGGGGCGTCTGCGCGGGAATGCCGGGGGCGGCGGGCACGCCGGGGCCCGGCACGGGTGGTGCTGCGCTCTTCGGCGGGTGTGTCACTCGACCTCCCCCAGGGTCAACCGTTCGCCGCCCAGTATCGCGGCACGCACCGGCATCCGCACCGGCCTTCACTGGATCTTGATCGGATCGCAGCGTGCGCTGCCCATGAATACGCCCTGTGCAGGTGTTCGGTTCCCCCGGGGCCGGTCACCCCTCCCAGTGCCCCCGCGCCCGCTCCCGCGCCTCACCGTCCGCCCCGAGCCGGTCCAGGCCCAGCAGGGCCGCGCCCAGGACCGGGCTCGCCGTGACCACGTGGACGTCGGCCTTGGGGGCCTGGGCGGCAAGCCGGTCGCGGATGCCGTCGTCGAGCAGCGCGTGGCCGGCGGTCAGGACGCTGCCGCCGAGCAGGACCGGAGTCTCCTCGTCGAGCAGGTCCAGGCGGGTCAGCGCCACCGTGGCCATCACCGTCACCTCCTCCGCGAGCCGGGCGACGATCGAGCGGGCCACCGCGTCGCCCGCGGCCGCCGTCGCGAACAGCACCGGGGTCAGCTCGTGCCGGCGGTCGTGGCCGACGTGCTCCAGATGCAGCGCCTCGATCAGCGCGTACATCGTCGGCAGCCCGAAGTGGCCGGGCAGGGTGCGGGCGAGGGCCGTCGGCTCGCCCCGGCCGTCCTCCGCCCGGGCGGCGAACCACAGGGCCTCCTCCGCCAGGCCCCAGCCCCCGCCCCAGTCACCGGAGATCCGGCCGATGGCCGGGAAGCGCGCGGTACGGCCGTCGGGGCGCATGCCGACGCAGTTGATGCCGGCCCCGCACACCACGGCCACCCCGCGCGGCTCGGCGACGCCCGCCCGCAGGATCGCGAAGGTGTCGTTGCGCACCTCCACCGACGCGCCCCAGCCGCGGGCCCGGAGCGCGGTCGCCAACTGCTCCTCCTCCACGGGGAGATCGGCGTTGGCGAGGCACGCCGAGACATGGGAGACGGACGTGACGCCCGCGTCCGCGAAGGCGCGCCCCACCGGTTCGGCCAGCGCGTCCAGCGCCGCCGCCACCCCCACCGCGGGCGGGCGGAAACCGCCGCCGCGGGCCGTGGCCAGCACCTCCCCGGCGGCGGTGACCACGGCCACGTCGGTCTTGCTGTTGCCCGCGTCGATCGCGAGGACACTCCCGGATTCGGGTGCGGTCAGGCCCACGCGAGGTGCTCCCGGTTGTGTGCGATCAGCTGGTCGGTGAGGGCGTCGGCGTAGGCGTACTGGCCGATCAGCGGATGGGCGAGCAGGGCGCGGAAGACGCGGTCCCGGCCGCCGCGCAGCGCCGCCTCCAGGGCCAGGTCCTCGTACGCCGTCACGTTCGCGATCAGTCCCGAGAACAGGGGGTCCAGCTCCGGCACCGGCAGCGGGGCCGGGCCGGTCGGGCCCACCGCGGCCTGGACCTCGATCACCGCGTCGTCGGGGAGGAAGGGCAGCGTGCCCTTGTTGAAGGCGTTCACCACCTGGTAGGGGCTGCCTCCCCCGCCCAGCAGCGCCGCCGCGAGGTCGACGGCCGCCTCCGAGTAGTAGGCGCCGCCGCGCTTGGCGAGCAGCGCCGGCTTCTCGTCCAGGGCCGGGTCGCCGTACATCGAAAGCAACTCCCGCTCCATCGCCGCGACTTCCGCCGCGCGGGACGGCTTGGTGCGCAGTTCGCGCACGACCTCGTCGTGGGCGTAGAAGTAGCGCAGGTAGTAGGAGGGGACCACGCCCAGGCGGTCCAGGAGGGGGCGCGGGAGGTGCAGGTCGTCGGCGATCGCCTCGCCGTGCTCGGCCAGCAGCTTGGGCAGCACGTTCTCGCCCTCCGGGCCGCCGAGCCGTACCCCCGTCTCCCAGGTGAGGTGGTTGAGGCCCACGTGCGCGAGGTGGACGTCGGCCGGGGCCACGCCGAGCAGGTTCGCGAACTTCCGCTGGAAGCCGATCGCCACGTTGCACAGCCCGACCGCGCGGTGCCCGGCCTGCAGCAGGGCGCGGGTGACGATGCCGACCGGGTTGGTGAAGTCGATGATCCACGCGCGCGGGTTGGCACGGCGGACCCGTTCGGCGATGTCGAGGACGACCGGGACCGTGCGCAGCGCCTTGGCCAGGCCGCCGGCGCCGGTGGTCTCCTGGCCGACGCAGCCGCACTCCAGCGGCCAGGTCTCGTCCTGCTCGCGGGCAGCCTGGCCGCCGACGCGCAGCTGGAGCAGCACGGCGTCGGCGCCGTCCACGCCCGCGTCCAGGTCGGCGGTGGTGACGATCCGGCCGGGGTGACCCTGCCTGGCGAAGATACGGCGGGCCAGCCCGCCCACCAGCTCCAGGCGCTCGGCGGCCGGGTCCACGAGGACGAGTTCCTCGATGGGCAGGGTGTCCCTCAGGCGTGCGAAGCCGTCGATGAGTTCGGGGGTGTAGGTCGAGCCTCCGCCGACCACGGTGAGTTTCATATGCGGATCAACCCTTTACTCCGGTGAGGGTGACGCCTTCGACGAACGCCTTCTGCGCGAAGAAGAACACGAGGATCACGGGGGCCATGACCAGCACGGTCGCGGCCATCGTGAGGTTCCAGTCGGTGTGGTGGGCGCCCTTGAAGGACTCCAGGCCGTAACTCAGGGTCCAGGCGCCGGGGTTCTCGGACGCGTAGATCTGCGGGCCGAAGTAGTCGTTCCAGGCGTAGAAGAACTGGAAGAGGGCCACGGCGGCGATGCCCGGCCTGGCCATGGGCAGGACGACCTTCAGCAGGGTCCCGAGGTCGCCGCAGCCGTCCACCCTGGCGGCGTCCAGGTACTCGTTCGGGATCGTCATCAGGAACTGGCGCAGCAGGAAGATGGAGAACGCGTCGCCGAACGCCATCGGGATGATCAGCGGCCACAGCGTGCCGGACAGGTCCAGCTGCTTCGCCCAGAACAGGTACATCGGGATGATGACCACCTGCGGGGGCAGCATCATCATCGAGATCACCAGCATCAGGGACAGGTTGCGGCCCCGGAAGCGGAACTTGGCGAGCGCGTACGCCACCGGGATGGACGACACCACGGTCAGGACGGTGCCGAGGCCGGCGTAGATCAGCGTGTTCTTCCACCAGGTCAGGAAGCCGGGCGTGTCGAAGACCTTCTTGTAGTTGCCCCACTCCCAGGTGTGCGGGATCAGATCGCGGCTGAGCGCCTGGGTGTCGCTCATCAGCGAGGTCAGGAACACGAACACGAACGGCAGCGCGAAGAACAGCGCGGCGGCGACGCCGAGGGAGTGGACCGCGATCCATTCGAGCAGCGCCCTGCGCCGGGCGGTGCGCTCGGCGGCCGCGGAGGCCGTCCTCAACTCGACCGGCTTGTCCAGTACTTGGGTCATGGTCAGTCACCTGCCTGGATGAGACCGCCCCGGCGCCGCATCAGGAACCCGGTGAACACCATCGACAGGGCGAACAGCACCAGCGCCACCACACAGGCCGAGCCGTAGTCGAAGCGCTGGAAGCCGAGGTTGTAGACGAGCTGGGGGAGGGTGAGCGTGGACTTGTCCGGGTAGCCGGGCTCGAACTGGGTTCCGGCGCCCTGGATCACGCCGGAGGCGACCTTCCCGGCGATCAGCGGCTGGGTGTAGTACTGCATGGTCTGGATCACGCCGGTGACGACCGCGAACATCACGATCGGGGAGATGTTCGGCAGGGTGACGTACCTGAACCGCTGCCAGGCCGAGGCCCCGTCCAGCTCGGCCGCCTCGTACTGCTCGGTCGGCACGTCCAGCAGCGCGGCCATGAAGATGACCATGAGGTCGCCGATGCCCCACAGCGCCAGCAGGGTCAGGGCCGGCTTGGACCAGGTGGGGTCGTTGAACCAGCCGGGCGCCGGGATGCCCACCTTCTCCAGGATCGAGTTGACCGGGCCCGTACCGGGGTTGAGCAGGAAGGCGAAGGCCATGGTCGCGGCGACCGGCGGGGCCAGGTACGGCAGGTAGAAGAGGGTGCGGAAGACCCCCGTCCCCGTCTTGATCTTGGTGATGAGCAGGCCGATGCCGAGCCCGAAGACGACCCGCAACGACACCATCACCAGCACCAGCCACAGCGTGTTGCGCAGGGCCGGCCAGAAGAGCGGGTAGTGCGCGAAGACGTAACGCCAGTTCTTCCCGCCGCTCCACGTCGGCGGCCGGAAGCCGTCGTAGTGCATGAAGGAGAAGTAGACCGTCGAGATCAGCGGGTACGCGAAGAACACCGCGAAGCCGATCAGCCAGGGCGACATGAAGGCGAGGGTGCGAAGCGCCGCCCGGCGGCGCTTCGACGCCAGAGTGACCGTACTCATCGGCTACTTCGCCTGTGCGATGTCCGTGTCGATCTGCGCGGCCGTCTTCTTCAGCCCGGCCTTCAGATCGGTGACCTTGCCGCTTTCGTAGTCGTAACCGAACTGCTGGATCGTCACCAGGTACTGGCCGCCGTTGATGGAGGCGGGAGTCGTGGCGGAGTGCGGATCGGCGGCGATGTCGAGGAACGTCTTGAAGCGCGGGTCGTACGTCAGCTTCGGGGACTTCAGCGCCGCCAGGGTGGAGGGGACGTTGTGGATGTCGTTGGCGAAGCCGACCACGGCGTCCGTGTCCGTGGTGATGTACTTGACGAACTCCCAGGCCGCGTTCTGCTTGTGGCTGGTGGCGGCGATGCCCGCGATGGTGCCGGTGATGTAGCCCTTGCCGTACTGCGCGACCTGGTCGTCGGGCACGGGCAGCGGGGCGACCCCGATCTCGAAGTCCGGCTTGGCCTGCTGCGCCATCCCGAGCCGCCACTCGCCGTCGAGCTGCATGGCGACCTGACCGGTGTGGAAGGGGTGCTTGGGACCCCACTCGTCACCGAGGGTCGCCCGGAACTTCTCCAGCCTCTGGAATCCGCCGAGTTCGTCCACGAGCCGCTTCTGGAGCGCGAAGCCCTTCTCGAACGCCGGGTCCTCGGCGAGGTTCGACTTGCCGTCCTTGCCGAAGTACGTCGGCGAGAACTGGGCGAAGTAGTGCTCGGTGGTGGTCTCCCAGCCGTGGTAGTCCGGCATGAACCCGAGCTGCTTGTAGCCGTCTCCCTGGGCGATGGTCAGCTTCTTGGCGTCGGCCTCGAACTCGGACCAGGTCTTCGGCGGATTCGCGATGCCGGCCTTCCGGAACGCCGTCTTGTTGTAGTAGAGCCCGTACGCGTCACCGAGCAGCGGCACCGTGCAGCGGTTGCCGTCGAACTGGGTGTACTCGTTCATGGTCTTCGGGAACGTCTTCGCGGGATCGATCCCGGCCTTCTTGAAGAAGGGGTTGAGGTCGACCAGCGCACCCGAGGAACAGAACTTGCCCACGTTGTTGGTGGTGAACGAGGAGATCACGTCCGGCGCCCTGTCACCGCCCGACCGCAGCGCCTGGTTGATCTTGTCGTCGGTCATGTTGCCGACGACGTTCACGTGGATGTTGGGGTGCGCCTTCTCGAAGCCGGCGACCAGGGACTTGACGGCCTTCACCTCGTTCGGCGCGCTCCAGGCGTGCCAGAAGTTGATCGTCGTGTCCTTCAAGGCGTCGTCCGTGGCACCGGAGTTCGACTGCCCCGTACAGGCGGTGGCGGTGAGCAGCAGGGCGGAGACTGTCAGGGCGAAAGCCGCTTTTCGGGCGACTTCGGGTATGGCTGTCGGCATGGCGAGGTCTCCCAGGGACGGGTGAAGGGGAAGAGGAGGTGCTGCCGGGTCAGCGCGAGGTGTCGAAGACCTCGTCGCGGGTGGTCACGAGCGCGGACTCCAACGCGCCGCGCAGGACGGGGTGTTCGTGGACGTCGCCGACGACCAGCCGGGGGCGGGCCGCGGCCAGCTCCTCCAGCTCGGCCTGGACGAGGGCGCGCAGGCCCTCGCCGCCGGCCGTCAGCGCGGAGCCGCTGAGGACGACGAGTTCGGGGTCGAGGACGGAGACGAGCGAGGCGAGACCGGTGGCGAGCCGGGTCGCGTAGGTCCGGAGCAGTTCCCGGTAGGGGCCGGAGGCGTGATCGGCGCCCCGGGCCACGAGTTCGGCAGCGGCCTCGGCGTACGGCCCCGACGGCACATCGGTGATGCCGAGTTCCCGGGCCAGCTTCGGTACGGCCTGGGAGCCGGCCAGCTCCTGGTAGCCACCGCTGTTGGCCTTGGTCACCTGCCGCACCAGGGGTGTGCCCGGCACCGGCAGGAAGCCGACCTCGCCGGCGCCGCCGGTCCAGCCGCGGTGCAGCCGGCCGCCGAGGACCAGGGCGGCGCCGAGCCCCTCCTGGTTCCACAGCAGGACGAAGTCGCCGTGGCCCCGGGCGGCCCCGAGCCGCTGTTCGGCGAGGGCGACGAGGTTGACGTCGTTCTCGTACTCCACCGGCATCGGCAGGGCGGCGGCGAGCTCGTCGAGCAGGGCGGGGGAGTGCCAGCCGGGCAGGTGGGAGGCGTAGCGCAGCCGGCCGGTGTTGGGGTCGAAGGCGCCCGGGGTGCCGATGACCAGCCGGTGCACATCGGACCGGGCGAGCCCGGCGGCCTTGACGGCGCCGTCGAGCGCGTCGGCGACCTGCTGGACGACCGGGTGGGCGGGCCGCCGCCCGGGGGTGGGCAGCTCGTACTCACCCACCGTCCGGCCGGTGATGTCGGCGACGGCGGCGCGGATGCGGGTGGGGGTGACGTCGAGCCCGGCGGCGTGCGCGGCCGTGGGGTTGACGGCGTACAGCTGGGCGTTCGGGCCCGGCCGGCCCTCGCTGGTGCCGGTGACCCGGACCAGTCCGGCCGCCTCCAGGCGGGCCAGCAGTTGCGAGGCGGTGGGCTTGGACAGGCCGGTGAGCTTCCCGATCCGGGTGCGCGACAGCGGCCCGTGCTCCAGCAGGAGGTCCAGGGCGGCACGGTCGTTCATGGCGCGCAGCACGCGCGGGGTGCCCGGCGTACCGGCGGTTCCTGCCATGGTCGACACCTGCCTTTCCAGCCGCCCAGCTTCGCAGTGACCTGGCGGGAGGTCCAGTCTTGATCACCGGCCGCCCTGGAGATCACTGTTAGGAAACTTTCCTATTGGGGTGGGAGGAACGTAAGCCCAGGACGAAGGGGGCGTCAATAGACAAGGGCGCGGGGGCTGCAGAGTCGTTATCTCGCGGGCCTGTACAGCCCGTCCACAGGCTGGTGATCTTTGATCCGCTCGCCGGGCAGGTGCCCCGGCCGTCGATGCGCGGATGGTGGACGATGCCCGACCGAAGACTCCTGGTGAAGCTGTGGCTGGCCGCGATGTCCGTGTTCCTGCTGCCTACGGTCCTGCTCTGCACGGGCGATGTCACGCATGACGCCCTGTCCTGGTCGACGGCCTACGAGGTCGTCATGGACCTCGTCTTCTACGCGGTCCTCGCCGTCCTCTTTGCCGTCTACGCGTACGGCGCCCTGCACCGCCGCGCTCGCGGCACCGACATCCCGGTCACGGCCGAGACGCTGGCCGCCACGCAGGAGCACACGTTTCCGGCCGACCGGGCGACGCGCCTGAGGGTCGGCCTGCCCATGTGCGAGCGGGCGTGGGACGTGCTGAGCGGCGAAGAAATCCACTTCCGCTGGCGCCCGTTCCGCGGCCGGCGGTCCGTCAGCGGCACCGTGACCTTCGACTCCGCGTCGGGAGAGGCCCGGCTGAGGATCGGCGCCGACGAGAACCTGACGACCGGCCTGGGGCTGCGCAGGGCGAGCGCGTTCGTCGCGCTGTGCCAGATAGTGCGGCTGGAAGCTCCTATAGATCGTCAAGCGGTCTGTGGGAGCGGTTCGGTGGTGTGGGTCACGTGGGGCAGGTGGCGGTAGATCTCGCGGGCGACGAACCGTTTGAGGCAGCGGACGATGTCCTTCTTGGTCATGCCTTCGGCGGTGCGTCGGGCGACGTATTCCTGGGTGCGCTGGTCGTACTTCATGCGGACCAGCACGATGGTGTGCAGTGCGTTGTTGGCCTGGCGGTCTCCGCCGCGGTTGAGGCGGTGGCGGTTGGTGCGGCCGGAGGACGCGGGCACGGGGGCGGCCCCGCAGAGGTGGGCGAAGGCGGCTTCCGAGCGGAGCCGGTCGGGGTTGTCGCCCGCGCTGGTCAGCAGCTGGCCGGCGGTCTCGGGGCCGACGCCCGGCAGGGCGACGAGCCTGGGGGCGGCCCGGGTGACCAGCGGTCCGATCTCCCGGTCGGCTTCCTTGATCTCCTCGTCGAGTGCCTGGTAGCGACGGGCGAGCCGCCGCAGCACGGTCTTCACTGCGCAGGCCGGATCAGCCAGTTCGCCCGCCGGACGTGAGCGGGCCAGAGTGTCGACCAGCTCGCGCGCGGACAGACCTCGCAGCTTGTCCCGGACGTCGGACGGCGCGGTGACGATCAGGGTACGGATCTGGTTGATGGTCTGGGTGCGGGCCTTGACCGCGCTCTTGCGGACCACCCGCAGGGCCCGGATCGCCTCCACGATCCCGTTGCGGGACTTCGGCGTGCCCGCGGCCCGCCCCGACAGGACCGCTGTCGCGGCCGCGTAGGCGTCGATGGAGTCGGACTTGCCATTGTCCCGCCTGGCCTTGCGGTCGGGCCGGTCCACCTCGATGACCGTGACCTCGTTCGCGGTGAGGAACCGGGCGACCTCGGCCCCGTAGGCGCCGGTCCCCTCGATCCCGACGGCCAGGACCTCGCCGTGCGAGCGCAACCAGTCCAGCAGCCTGCGGTAGCCGTCCGGGGTGGTCTCGAACTGCTCGGTGGCCAGGTGCCGGCCGATGCTGTCGATGACCGCCGCCTGGTGGAGGTCGGCGTGCGTGTCGATCCCGCCGACCACCGTTATGTCCTGTGCTGCCATGCTGTTGTGTGCTGCCCTTCCAACGCGCACTGGTGGGAGGGCGCGGGCCGGTCGGGCAGACGGACAAGACAGTGATGGGACCTTTGGCCGGGCTCCTGACTTGTTGAATCGACCCCAGATGCTCGGTCTGCAGCCGTAGCGTCCAGGGTGTCGGTCGGCACGGGCCCGCAGTGCTCCTTGCCGCCTTCGGGCTGGCCGCGAAGGTCCTCGGCCACATCGGGGACATCAGCCGGTTCCCCACCGAACACCACTTCGCCAGCTACACCGGCAGCGCACCCCTGGACGCCTCCAGCGGCAACAACGTCCGCCACCGGCTCAACACTGGCGGAAACCGCGCGCTCAACTCGGTCCTGCACACCATCGCCATCTGCCAGATCCGCGATGGCGGGCGCGGTCAGGACTACTACCTCCGCAAGATCGCTGAGGGGAAGACGCCTTCGGAGGCCCGCAGGGCTCTCAAGCGACGACTGTCCAACGTGGTCTACCGGATCATGAAACGAGACCAACGGAACCACCTCGCTCAAGCCGCTTGACACACAGAGGCGCTATGAAGTCACGGACGCCCGACCGGCCACACGCCAGGCGGCACCGCCCGGCAGGCCGACGATTCCAGCCAAGGACAGCCGAAGCGTCAGTCAGTCGGAGAGTCAGACCCCCGAGCGATGCCATGGCCAATCCTCACTGTCAGTCGGTGAGGAAGGGGGTGGTGTCGAGGGTGGGGTACGGCGCCGGGAGGGGGAGGGGGTCGCCGAGGGTGACCTTGGTGTCGGTCTTGTAGTAGGCCTCGGTGGGGTCGTCGCCGGGGAGGACGGGGTCGGTGTAGCAGTGGGCGGTCTTCGTGTTGCGGTTGATCAGGATGTAGACGGGGATGTCGACGGCGGCATAGGTGGCGAGCTTGGCTCCGGTGTCAACCGCGTGGTTGGTCGACGTGACCTCGCCGATCAGAGTGACCATGTCGATGGGATACCAGCCCTTGTGGGCTTTCCGGTAAGCCTCGTCGAGGTCTGTCGGTAGGCGGCGCAGAACGTAGAAGTCCGGGATGACGAGGGCCATGGTGCTGCCGTCTTTGTGCGCGCCCCGATAGCCGTTGCCCATGCCTGCCAGGTCGAACCCTGCTGTATAGAACTGGGCGGCGAGTTTGAAGGCGCCGGCGTTGTGCTCGTGGTTCGGCTGCGGCGGCACAATGACCGTCCCCTCGACGTACTCGGGTCGAATCGGCGCCACGGACGCCTCTTCGAACGCGATCAACAGATCGATGGGGTCCTGCGTCATCACCGGCTCCATGAGAGGTTCGGCGCTCATCGCTCGTTCTCCTTGTCGCACTGATGCCAGGCTAAGCCCACGCCGGGCGCCCCGTGCAGAACGATGGGGCACTCCGTGCGCTCCCCGCGCCGGAATGCCCCACCTGTTCACTCGAACGAGTGTGCTGAAACCGTTCCGCTCGCTACTTGCCCGGAGGCGTCGGCCGCTGCGCGGCGATCGGTGCCGTCGCCGCCGCCTGGGGCGAGTCCGCGTTGGCGAAGACCGACGGCGCCGCCACGGCCGCCGTCGGGTCCGGGGTGTCCTCCGCGTCCTCGACCGACGTCGCGCCGCCCACGATGCGGATGCTCGCCGCGTCGAAGGCGCGCTTGATGCGCCAGCGCAGCTCGCGTTCGACCGTCAGCGCCTTGCCCGGCATGGTCCTGGCGGAGACCCGCACCACCATGGAGTCGATCAGGACCGAGTCCAGGCCGAGGACCTCGATCGGGCCCCACAGCAGCTCGTTCCAGGGCTCTTCCTTGCTCATGTGCTCGGCGACGTCGTCCAGGGTCGCCTTGACCTTGTCCAGGTCCTCGCTCGCCCGCACCGTCACGTCGACCCCGGCCGTCGCCCAGCCCTGGGAGAGGTTGCCGATCCGCTTGACCTCGCCGTTGCGGACGTACCAGATCTCGCCGTCGGCACCGCGCAGCTTGGTCACGCGCAGCCCGACCTCGATCACCTCACCGGTGGCCACGCCCGCGTCGACCACGTCACCGACGCCGTACTGGTCCTCCAGGATCATGAAGACGCCGGAGAGGAAGTCGGTGACCAGGTTCCGGGCGCCGAAACCGATCGCCACGCCGGCCACACCGGCCGAGGCCAGCAGCGGCGCCAGGTTGATCTTGAAGGTGGACAGGATCATCAGCGCGGCCGTGCCGAGGATCAGGAAGCTCGCCACCGACCGCAGCACCGAACCGATCGCCGCCGATCGCTGCCGCCGCCGCTCGGCGTTGACCAGCAGCCCGCTCAGCGCGGAGCCGTCCACGGCCACGGCGGTGCGCCCCATCCGGTCGATCAGCTTGGTGATCGCCCGCCGCACCACCGCGCGCAGCGCGACCGCGATCACCAGGATCAGCAGGATCTGCAGCCCCATCGCGAGCCATGTCGACCAGTTCTGCTCGACCCAGCTCGCCGCGTTCGTGGCGCTCTCCTGGGCGTCCTGGAGCGACGGCACGGCCGGCGCCGTCGAACCGGAGGGAGAGGGGGACGGGGTCGGCGACGCACCGGCGGCCAGCAGGACGGCGGGCAAGGACGACACGGCAGGTACCTCCAGGTGCTGCACGGTCCGTGCCGGCGGGCGGTCAAGGTCTTCGAGGTCACGAGAAGGTCACCGGACGGACAGGGCCACCACACTAACGGGGCATTGTGTGTGCATCGCGCCGATCCGCCAAGGAGGGGCGCAGGAGAGACGGGACTCACCCTGGCTTGAACGGGCCGTGATCCGGGGGATGAATCAGGTGTGGTCGAAAACACTCCCAGCCCGTTACCGGGACATGGTGGCGCTTCCACCAGGCGTGAGGGGAGACTGACTGCAGATCGTCCCGGCGCGAGCCACGCGCCGCCGACGCCCAAGGAGGCACCCGTGCCGCATGTCCTGGTCCTCAACGCGTCGTACGAGCCGCTCGGCGTCGTACCGCTCCGCCGCGCGCTCGTCCTCGTCCTGGAGAACAAGGCCGTCTCCCTCGAGGAATCCGGCGCCTATATGCACAGCGCAACCGTCACAGTCCCCGCACCCAGCGTGGTCCGGCTCAAGCGATTCGTCCGGGTTCCCTATCGGGGGCCCGTTCCCCTCACCCGGCGTGCGCTGTTCGCGCGCGACGGGGGCCGGTGCATGTACTGCGGTGGCGTCGCAACCAGCGTCGACCACGTCATCCCGCGCAGTCGCGGGGGCAAGCACGTCTGGGACAACGTGGTGGCCTCCTGCCGCCGCTGCAACCACGTGAAGGCCGACCGTCACCTCGTCGAGCTGGGGTGGCGGCTGCGGCACAAACCGGCTCCGCCGACCGGCCTGGCCTGGCGCATCATCGGCACCGGGCATAGGGACCCGCGCTGGCTGCCCTACTTGCAGCCGTACGGCGCGGACGATGCCCTGGCCCGGATCGACGGCATTTCTGCCTGACGACGATCCGGGCCTTCGCGTACCCGCCTCACCCCGCGCACGCGGGGTGAGGACGCGAACCGGCTCCGGGAGTCCCCTGTCCCCCCGGAGCCGGAGACTCACGCGTACCTGAGCTCCCCCGGGTGCGCCGAACGGCGCAGCAGGGGCAGTGAGGCGGCCGCCGCCAGCAGGCAGCAGGCGTACACGCCCACCGGCACCAGCAGTGCGGTGTACGGCACGGCCTGGGTGAGCCGGCCCTCGGTCAGCGAGGCGTACCAGACGCCGATCGCCATGCCGCCGGCGCCCGCCAGCACGACCGCAGGGGCCAGCGGCAGCGCCGTCTCCAGCAGCAGCGCCCGGCCGAGCACCGCCCGGGGCACCCCGGAGGCGACCTGTGCGGCCAGGCCCCGGCGGCGGTTCGCCACCGACTCGGCGGTGCCGACGGCGAGGCCGGAGAGGGTGATCGCGAGGCCGACGAGGATCGCGACGGCCGTCAGATCGAGGCCCGTCGTGTAGAAGGCCATGTCCGTGCCGAGCCGCTGGTCGCGGCTCATCTCGTGCAGGTCCGCAAGGAGCGCCCCCCGGATCCCCACGAACCCCGTGCCGACGATCGTGACCAGCAGCACCGCCGCGTGGGTGCGGGCCGCCGCCCAGGGATCGGCGCGCAGCCGCTCCGCCGCGATCAGCGTCGCCGCGGAACGGGCCCGGCCCGCCAGCAGCCGCCCGACCGCCCCGGCCGTGCCCCCGGCCAGCCACACCGTGCCCCCGCCGACCAGGAGGACCAGCGCGAACACCGTCAACGGCACCCGCCCGCGGTCGGCGCCGGAGGTGTTCGCCACGGCCCACAGCGCCAGCAGCAGAACGAGAAGGACACCGGCGACGAACAGCATTCCCGGCCCGCGCCCGCTGCTCGGCCGCACCCGGCGCACCCATCCCAGCGGCGAGGCCACCACCCGGCGCAGCGCCAGCGCGCCCGCCGTTGCGCCCAGCACCGGCACCCCCAGCAGGACCAGCACGGACCCGGCCCAGGTCCAGGCGGTCGGGCCGCTCCACACGCCCAGCAGGACGGGGACGCAGACCGCGCTGGCGAGGACCGAGCCCAGCAGACAGGCCGTCCCCGTCTCCAGCGCGGCGATCCGGCGCACCTGCGCCGGGCCGGCGCCCGCCAGCCGCAGCCCGGCCAGCCGCTGGTCACGGTGCACGGCGCCGATCCGCGCGCACTGCCCGAGGAACCCCAGCACCGGCACCAGCAGGAGCAGCAGGCTGACGACCACCCCCGAGCGCTCGCCGGGGCCGTCCAGCAGGCCGTGGCCGAAGGACACCCGGTAGTGCCCGTGCAGTGAGGCCAGCGCGACGGCCGCGAGCGCGAACCCGGTGGCGAGCGCGGCCCCGGCCGCCGTCAGCCCGAGCCGCCACCACTCCCGCCGGTCCGAGCCCCGGACCAGCTGCCAGGCCAGCCGGACGTCGACCGACGCACCGGCACGCCTCCCGGAGAGTGCCTGTTCCGTCATGCCGTCACCTCCGCCGGCACCACGGCACCGTCGCTGAGGCGCACCTCGCGGTCCGCGTACGCCGCCACCTGGGCGTCGTGCGTGATCAGCAGCACCGCCGCACCCGAGTCGCGGGCCGTGCGGACCAGGGCCGTCATCACCTGCTCGGTCGCCAGCGAGTCCAGCGCACCCGTCGGCTCGTCGGCGAAGACCACCCTGGGCCCGGTCACCAGCGCCCGGGCCAGGGCGACCCGCTGCGTCTGGCCGCCGCTCAGCTCGCCGGGCCGCAGCGCCTCCTGACCGCGCACCCCGAACCGCTCCAGCCACTCGCCGGCCCGTTCCCGGGCCTCGGCGCGGCCGGCGCCCGCCAGCATCAGCGGCAGCGCCACGTTGTCCGCGGCGGTCAGCTCCGGGATCAGCTGCCCGAACTGGAAGACCACGCCGAAGTCGGTACGGCGCAGCTCGCTCAGCCGCTTCTCCGGGAGCCGGTCCAGCCGCTGCCCGGCGTAGGCCACCGAGCCCTCGTCCGGGCGGACGAGGCCCGCGAGGCAGTGCAGCAGGGTGGACTTGCCGCTGCCGCTGGGCCCGGTCACGGCGAGGATCTCGCCGGCGTGCAGGTCGGCCGAGGCGCCGCGCAGCGCCCGGGTCCTGCCGTGGGCCTTGACGAGGTCCCGGCCCGTGAGAACCGGGGCCGAGGTGTCCCCCTTGTGGGTCATGCTCCGTCGACCTCCGCGGTCAGAGTGGTCAGCCGGGCCGCCGTGGTGTTCATCCAGCGGAGGTCGGCGTCGAGGTGGTTGAGGGCGTAGTCGGCCGACAGCACGGTCGCCAGGTCGGCGTTCCGGTCTGTCTTGACCGCCGTGAGCTGCCGCATCCGCTCCATGTGCGCGGCCCGCTGGGCGCGCAGATAGGCGGCCGGGTCGCCGCCGGCCAGGATCGACACGACGACCTTGGCGAAGATCTCGTTCGTCACGAAGGGCGCCGGCGGGGCGATCTCACCCGCCCAGCGGGCCAGTTCGCCCGAACCGGTGTCCGTCGATCGGTACAGCGTGCGCTCCGGACCGCCGTCCGCGTCGGTGCCCTCCACCTCCGCGAGGCCGTCCCGGACCAGGCGCTGCAGGGTCGTGTAGACCTGCCCGTAGGCCAGTGGACGGGCCTGCGGGAAGCGTTCGTCGTGGCGTCGCTTCAGGTCGTAGCCATGGCTCGGCCCTGCCGCGAGCAGACCCAGAAGGATGTGACGGGTGCTCATGCGGATCATTATGCACTCGATACATGTACTGAGTGAATAGTGATCTGTGATCGGCCAGGAGCCTGTTCGAGCGGCTGTCGGGAGTGCCCGCGCCGTCAGGGGGTAGGCCTGCCGTAATCCGTTCAAAGCGACAACATCCGACCGCCCGCAGAACCCCCAGCAGAGGAGGCCCCCGTGGCCGCACTGGCTCACCTCTCGGTCCCGGCCCCGTCGAAACCCCCGGCGGACCCGTCCGCCGAACCCCACGACACCCAGGCGTGCGTCTTCAGCGCCGAGAGCGCCTGCGCCCAGGCCCCGCTGACCAGCGAGCCGCCCCTGCCCGACGCCGAGCCCCTGACCAGCGAGCCGCCGCTCGCCGAGGCCGCCCCGCTGACCAGCGAGTCGGACGCCTTCGGCGCGGGGGCGTACGCATCCGACAGCTACGGCGCGGGGTCGTACGAGTCCGGTGCCTATGGCGCGAGGCCGTAGATGACCGGGGCGTTCGAGGACTTCGCGGACGAGGACCTGTCCCGGCTCGCCGGCCTGCACGGGGTCGCCACCTCCTACAGCCCCGCCCCGGGTCGCGACGTCCCGGTCCCCGCCTCCGCCGTGGTCGCCGCCCTGGCCGCCCTCGGCGTCGACGCGGCCGGCCCCGACGCCGTAGGCACCGCCCTCGCCGCACGCGAACACGAGCTGCGCGAGCGCCTGCTGCCGCCGACGCTCGTGCACTGGGCCGGCGACCCGCAGGGCCCCGCCGCCCTCGCCGCGCTGCCGCCCGGCACCCGCCTGCGCGTCGAGACCGAGGACGGCGAGGAGCGGGACACCGCCGCCGAACCGCCGCTCGGCGTGCACCGGGTGACCGCCCTCGCGCCCGACGGCCGCACCGGCCACGCCCACCTCGTCGTCGCCCCCGACCGGCTGCCCGCCCCGCCCGGCCGCTCCCACGGCCTCCTCGTCCAGCTGTACTCCCTGCTGTCCCGCCGCTCCTGGGGCATGGGCGACCTCGGTGACCTCGCCGAGCTGGCCGGCTGGGCCGGACGCACCGCCGGCGCCGGATTCGTCCAGGTCAACCCGCTGCACGCGGGCGTGCCCGGCGCCCCCACCGACCCCTCCCCCTACCGCCCGTCCTCGCGCCGCTTCCCCGACCCCGTCCACCTGCGGATCGAGGACATCCCCGAGTACGCCTACGCCGAGGACCGCGAGCGGCTGAGCACCCTGCTGGAGCGGGCCGGACGACTGCGCGCCGACGTCCTCGACAAGGGCGCCCTCATCGACCGGGACGCGGTGTGGGAGCTCAAGCGCGAGGCGCTGGACCTGGTCCTGGCCGTCCCCCTCGGCCCCGGCCGCCGGGCCGCCTACGACGACTTCCGCGCCGCCCACGGTCAGGCCCTCGACGACCACGCCACCTGGTACGCCCTCGCCGAGGTCCACGGCTCCGACTGGCAGCGGTGGCCCTCGGCCCTGCGGGACCCCCGCTCGGCCGAGACCGCCCGCGCCCGCGCCGGCCTCGCCGACCGCGTCGAGTTCCACGCCCGCCTGGCCTGGCTCACCGACGGCCAGCTCCGCGCCGCCCAGCGCGCCGCCCGCGAGGCCGGCATGCCCGTCGGGATCGTGCACGACCTCGCCGTCGGCGTGCACCCCCTCGGCGCCGACGCCTGGGCCCAGCAGGACGTGTTCGCCGCCGGCATGTCCGTCGGCGCCCCGCCCGACGCCTTCAACGCCCGTGGCCAGGACTGGGGTCTGCCGCCCTGGCGCCCCGACCGGCTCGCCGCCACCGCCTACGCCCCCTACCGCGAGCTGCTGCGCGCCCTCTTCCGCTACGCCGGCGCTCTGCGTATCGACCACGTCATGGGCCTGTTCCGGCTGTGGTGGGTCCCCCAGGGCAGTCCGCCCACCGGGGGCACCTACGTCCGCTACGACGCCGACGCCATGCTCGCGATCCTCGCCCTGGAGGCCGACCGCGCCGGGGCCCTCGTCATCGGCGAGGACCTCGGCACCGTCGAGCCCGGCGTCCGCGAGACGCTGCAGCGGCGCGGGGTGCTCGGCACCTCGGTGCTGTGGTTCGAACGCGACTGGGAGGGCGACGGACGCCCGCTGCCGCCCGAACGCTGGCGCGCCGACTGCCTGGCCACCGCCACCACCCACGACCTGCCGCCCACCGCCGCCCGGCTCACCGGCGACCACGTCGACCTGCGCGACCGCCTGGGCCTGCTCACCCGCCCGGCGACGGAGGAACGCGCCGAGGCCGTCGCCGAGGCCGCCGAGTGGCTCGCCCTGCTGGGCAGCCTCGGCCTGCTGGATCTGACCGCCGCCGGGCCGCCCGGCTCCGACGAGGAGGAGGAGATCCGCGCCGTCCACCGCTTCCTGCTGCGCACCCCGGCCCGGCTGGTCGGCGTCTGGCTCCCGGACGGCGTCGGCGACCGCCGCCCGCAGAACCTCCCGGGGACCTGGGACCAGTACCCGAACTGGCGGCTGCCGATCGCGGACCGGGAGGGCCGGCCGGTGCCGCTGGAGGATCTGACGGCCTCCCCCCGGCTGCGGGCACTACTCCATGTGTTCGAGCAGGCCAGGAGCGTGTGAACCCCCGGTACGGGACCCCGGGCGCGCGCCGCTTCAGGGGGTTCGCTAACTTGAGATCGTGGACAAGAAGAACGCCCTGCGCGCCGGCGCCCTGGCCGCCGGTACGACGCTGATGATGCTGCTCATGTCGTCCCCCGCGCTCGCGCTGACCCGCGACGACGGCGACGACCCCGGCCCCGGCCTGAGCGTCATCCAGACGCTGGGCCTCTACGTGCTGCTCCCGATCGCGCTGTTCGCGGTCATCGCCGGCCTGGTGATGGCGCTGGACAAGTCCAAGATCAGGACGATCAAGCCCTCGTCCAACGTGAAGTCCGAGGCCAAGGCCAAGGCCTGACCGGACACCGGTTCTCTCGCCGGGGGCGCCTGTCCTCCCGTCGGTACGCGCGCGACGCCGTACCCGGGTGAGGTCGGCGCCCTCGGCGTTTCGTCTTTCCGGGCCTTTGCGCGGTCCGGCGCGGTCCGGCGCGGCTCAGGGATTCGGCGCGGTCAGATACCGCTGCACGGTCGGCCCGAGCCACGCCAGCAGTTCCTCGCGGGTCAGTTCCCGCGCCGCCGGCAGCCGCAGCACATAGCGGGTCAGGGCCAGCCCGAGCAGCTGCGCGGCACACAGCGCGGCCCGCGCCGGGACCTGCTCGGGATCGGGGCACACCTGCCGGGCCACCGGCAGCAGCTGGTCCCGGAAGATGCCCTGCATCCGCTCGGCCCCGGCCTGGTTGGTGGCGCCGACCCGCAGGACGGCCGTCAGCTCCTCGTTCTCCTCCCACACGCCGAGGAAGTGGCTCACCAGCGCCCGGCCCACCTCGCCTTGCGGGACGCCGGTCAGGTCGGGCAGCCGCAGGTCCAGCGCGACGGCCGCGGCGAAGAGGCCCTCCTTGCTGCCGTAGTACCGCATCACCATGGACGGGTCGATGCGCGCGTCCCTGGCGATCGCGCGGATGGTGGCCCGCTCGTAGCCGTCGGCGGCGAACCGCTCGCGGGCGGCGTCGAGGATGGCGGTACGGGTGGCGTCGGAGCGGCGCGCCTGGTTGCTCTTCGTGGTGCCGGTCATGCCAACGAGCGTAGGCCAACATGCGTGGGCCAACAAGTGTTGACTGCCTCAGGCGCATGGTTCTAGGCTTGCCAACAAGCGTTGACCAACGGACGTTGACCAACAAGCGTTGGCACCCAGGAGGCCACCATGACCGGCACCACTGGCCACAACGGCACCCGCGCCCACGACGTCACCGGCGCCACCGGAACCGTCATCGTCGTCGGCTCCGGCCCCGCCGGCCTGCTTCTCGCCGGCGACCTCGCCACCGCCGGCGTCCCGGTCACCGTCCTCGAAAAGCGCCCCCACAAAATCAGCAACCTCTCCCGCGCCTTCGTCCTGCACGCCCGCACCCTCGAACAGCTCGACGCCCGCGCCCTCGCCGACGACCTCGAAAAGGTCGGCCAACCCCTCGACCGTCTCAACCTCTTCGGCCGACTCACCGTCGACCTCGGCGCCCTTCCCTCCCGGTTCAACCACCTCCTCGTCCTGCCGCAGTACGAGGTCGAGAAGGTCCTGGAGCGCCGGGCGGTCGAGGCGGGCGTCGACTTCCGGTACGAGACCGAGCTGACCGGGCTCACGCAGGACGCCGACGGCGTGAGCGTGCAGGCGCGCGGGCCCGAGGGGCGTACGCAGACGCTGCGGGCGGCGTACGTCGTCGGCGCCGACGGCATGCGCAGCGCGGTACGGGACGCGATCGGGCTGCCCTTCCCGGGCAAGTCGGTGATCCGGTCCGTGGTCCTCGCCGACGTCCGGCTCGCCGAGGAGCCGCCGACCCTGCTGACAGTCAACGCCGTCGGCGACGCCTTCGCCTTCCTCGCGCCGTTCGGCGACGGCTACTACCGGGTGATCGGCTGGCACCGCGGCCGCAACGTCCCCGACACCGAGCCGCTGGACCTGGCGGAGATCCGGGAGATCACCCGGCTCGCCCTCGGCCGGGACTTCGGGATGCACGACGCCCGCTGGATGTCCCGCTTCCACAGCGACGAACGGCAGGCGCCCGCCTACCGGGTCGGCCGGGTCTTCCTCGCCGGCGACGCCGCGCACGTGCACACCCCGGCCGGCGGCCAGGGCATGAACACCGGACTCCAGGACGCGGCCAACCTGAGCTGGAAGCTCGCCGCGGTCGTCACCGGACACGCGGACCCCGCGCTGCTCGACACCTACCAGGCCGAGCGGCACCCCGTGGGCAGGTCGGTGCTGCGCAGCAGCGGCGGGATCGTCCGCCTCGCCATGGCCAAGCGCCCGTGGACCCTCGCGGCCCGCGCCGCGCTCACCACGTTCCTGAACGCCGTCGGCCCCGCCCGGCGCAAGGTCGCCGGCCAGGTCACCGGCGTCGGCTACCGCTACCCCGCTCCGCGCGGCGCCCACCGCCTCACCGGCACCCGGGTCCCGGACGTCGCCCTGGCCGGCGGCGACCGGCTCTATGAGGCCCTACGCGGCGGCCGGTTCGTGCTGATCACCCCGGAGCCGTACGAGGCGGGGCCCGGCCGCGCGGACCGGCTCACCGTGGCGCACTGGGCGAGCGGCCGCCGGACGACCGTGCTGGTCCGCCCCGACGGATACGCGGCCTGGGCCGCCGACTCGGCCGGCGCGGCGGACACCGAGGCGGCGGTCGCCGCCCACGTCGGCGGCTAGACCGCTGCTCAGTGCGGCGCCTCCAACGTCCCCGCGAGCAACTCCCTGAGCAGGTCGGCCAGTTGGCCGACCTGCTCGTCGTCGAGGAGCGACAGGGCCTCCGTCTGGACCGCGAGGCCCGCGCCGACCGCCCGGTCGATGACGTCCAGCCCCTTCTCGGTCAGCGTCACCTTCAGGCCCCGGCGGTCGTGCGGATCGGGGGAGCGGCGCAGCAGGCCGGCCTTCTCCAGCTTGTCGAGGCGCCCGGTCATCCCGCCGGTGGTGAGCATGAGGGTGGCCGACAGCTGGCGCGGCGAGAGGGTGTACGGCTCGCCGGTACGGCGCAGGGTCGCGAGCACGTCGAACTCGCCGCGTGAGATGCCGTAGGGCTGGTACGCCTTCTCCATGCGGTCGCCCATGGTGCGCGAGAGGCGGTAGATCCGCCCGAAGACCTCCATCGCCCTGGAGTCGAGGTCGGGCCGCACGGCCGCCCACTGGTCGATGATCGCGTCGACGGGATCCCTGCGCTGCTGGCGGCCTTCGTCCATGTGCCGAGTATCGCCCGCATGATGTTCACTCGCAAGAAAGTAGCTTGCGAGAAAGTTGCTTAGCGCTAAGCTACTTCCTGCCAAGCTGACTTTCCGAGGGGGCGGCACATGACAACGCCGAAGGCAAGGCGCGGAGAGCGCACAGCGGACGAGCGCGTCCCCGGCGAGTGGACCCTGCCCCTCACCGCGGCCGTCAACGGCATCGGCACCGGCATGTACGTGCCGTTCACGCTGGTCTTCTTCCACGCCGTCACCGGGCTGTCGTTCACGGTCGTGGGCGCCGTGCTCACCGCCACCGGCCTCGCGGGCATCGCCGTACTCCCGCTCGCCGGCGCGGCGGTGGACCGGTACGGCGCGAAGCGGGTGCAGTACGCCCTGTACGGCGTCCGAGTCGCCGGCTTCGCCCTCTACCCCTTCGCCCACTCCCTCCCCGCCTTCGCGGCCGTCGCCCTGGTCACGGCCGCCGCCGACCGGGCCTTCCCCGCCGCCCAGCAGTCCCTGATCGGCGAGGTGGCGCGCGGGGCGGGGCAGGACCGGCTGCAGGCGTCGACGCGCGCCCTGCAGAACGCCGGCAACGGGGCCGGTGCGCTGCTGGCCACGCTGGTCGTCTCCCTCGCGGGCAGCGCCGGTTACACGTACGCGGCCTGGGGCAACGCCCTCTCCTTCGCGCTCGCGGCGCTGCTGCTGCGGCCGCTGCGCCCCCTGCGGCAGGTGCGTGCGGCGGGTGCTGCGGCCCCGGTCGCGCGCCGGGCGGGCGCCGGCTACCGGCTCGTCCTCGCCGACCGGCCCTTCCTGGTCGTCACCGGCGCCAACTTCCTGAACGCGCTGAGCTATTCGGCCCTGTCGGTGCTCTTCCCGCTGTTCATGGTGGAGTGGCTGCACGGGCCCTCGGTGCTCACCGGCGCCGCGTTCACCCTCAACACCGTGCTGTGCGCGGTCGCCGGGATCGGGGTCGGCGCGCGGGTCCGCGGGGCCGGGGCCCGGCGCACCCGGGCGGCGGCGCTGGGCGGCGCCCTGTTCGCGACCGCCTTCGCCGCGCAGATCGTGCTCGGCACCGTACGGCCGGGCTCGGCCACGGTCCTGGGCGGGGCCCTGGTCGCCGTGGTCGTCGTCTACACCCTCGGCGAGCTGATCCACAGCCCCGCCGCCCAGGTGCTCGCGGTGGCGGCGGCTCCCGAAGCGGTGCGCGGCCGGTACCTGGCGGCGTACCAGATGTCCTGGTCGCTGGCGAAGGCCGTGGCGCCCTCCCTCTTCACCGCCCTGCTGGCCCTGGACGGCCGGGCGCCGTGGGCCGTCCTCGTCCTCACCTCGGCCGTCGCCGCGGCCCTCCTGATCCGGACGGAACCCCGGCTGCCGGCACAGGCGGTACGGCCGCTGCCGACGACGGTGGCCCGCGGTCATGCCCCCGCCACCGCACCCGCCCCCGTCCTCACGCGTCCCGAAGGGAACCGGTCGTGAAGCGATCCCTGACCGTCCCGCTCACCGCGCTCGCCCCGGTCTCCTGGGGCACCACCTACGCCGTCACCACCGTGTTCCTTCCGCCGGACCGGCCCCTGTTCACGGCTCTCCTGCGGGCCCTGCCCGCCGGACTGCTCCTGCTGGCGCTGACCCGGGTGCTGCCGCGGGGCGGCTGGTGGTGGCGGTCGGCGGTGCTCGGCGCGCTGAACATCGGCGCCTTCTTCCCGCTGCTGTTCGTGTCGGCGTACCGGCTGCCCGGCGGGATGGCCGCCGTCGTCGGCTCGGTCCAGCCGCTGTTCGTCGTCGGCCTCTCGGCGCTGCTGCTCGGGCAGGGCCCGGCCCCGCGCACGCTCGTCACCGGTGCCGCGGCCGCGCTCGGCGTCAGCCTCGTCGTGCTCCAGGGAACCGGAAGCCTCGATGTCGTGGGCGTCCTCGCGGCCGTCGCCGCCACCGCCTCCATGGCCGCCGGTACGGTGCTGACCAAGCGGTGGGGCCGTCCGGAGGGCGTAGGTCCGCTGGCGCTCACCGGCTGGCAGCTCACCGCGGGCGGCCTGCTCATCGCGCCGCTCGCCGTCCTGGCGGAGGGCGCCCCGCCGGCCCTGGACGCCCGTGCCGCGGGCGGCTACCTCTGTCTGGCCCTGGCCAACACGGCGGTGGCGTACTGGCTCTGGTTCCGTGGCATCGGCCGGCTCACCGCCACCCAGGTCGCCTTCCTCGGCCCGCTCTCCCCGCTCACCGCGGCCGTCGTCGGCTGGGCGGCGCTCGGCCAGGCGCTCACACCGGTGCAGGTGGCGGGCATGGCGCTGGCGTTCGGCGCGACGCTGGCGGGACAGCTCGGCGGAGGCCGGCGGCGATCGTTCAGTTCACCTGAAAAGAATGGTCGAAAAGTTTCGATGGACCTGATGGATCCGGCGCTGCGACGGTAGGACACGGACCCACCACCGCCGAAAGGAGCCCCGTGGCCGCCGTCCTGCCGAGGACCACCACTTCCGCCGCATCCGCCACCGCACCCGCCCGCAAGGCCGCCGCCCCCGCGGCCGGCCTCGCCCTCGCCGCCCTCGCCACCCTCGTCTGGTCCGACAGCTTCGTCATCTCACGCGGCCTGCACGACAGCGTCCCGCCCGTCCAGCACGCCTTCTGGCGCTGGGTCGTCGCACTCCTGGCCGTGGCCCCCTTCGGCGCCCGCCGGGCCTGGCGGCAGCGGACCTTGATCCGCCGTCACGTGCGCCATGTCCTCCTCGCCTCCCTCCTCGGCGTGGCCACCTACAACACCCTTGTCAACCAGGCTGCACTGACCACCCCGGCCGCCACCATGGGCATGATCATGGCCGCCGCGCCGGTGCTCATGGCGGTGTTCGAACGGCTGGGCGGCGTACGGCTCGGCGCCCGGCGCACCACCGGGCTGCTCATCGCCTGCGGGGGTGTGGCACTGCTCGGCGGCGGCGGCGCGCGCCTGACGTCCGGCAGTCTGTGGATGATCGCGGCGGCCTGCTGCTTCGCCGGCTACAGCGCGCTGCTGCGCCGCAAGCCCGCCCAACTCCACGGCACCGGTTTCCTGTTCACCACGTTCCTGACCGGCACGGTCCTCCTCCTGCCCGTGCAGACGGTGAGCGTGGCCGTGCAGGGCTCCTTCCACCCCACGCCCGCCACCGCCCTGCCCCTCCTCTACGTCGGCGTCGCCTCCTCCGCGGTGGCCTTCTTCGCCTGGAACAAGGCCATCGCCCTGATCGGCGCCACCCGCGCGGGCATCGTCTACCACCTCCAGCCGGTCTGCGTCGCCCTGCTGTCCTGGGCCCTGCTCGGCGAGACGGCGGGGCCGCCGCAGCTGCTGTCGATGGCGCTGATCCTGGGCGGGGTCGTCCTGGGCGCGGGGCCACGCCGCTGACGTGTAGCTTTCCCGGCATGGCCGAGTGGGACATCCGGAAGCTGCAGATCCTGCGCACCCTGCGCGAGCGCGGCACCGTGACCGCGACGGCCGAGGCCCTGCACATGACCCCCTCCGCCGTCTCCCAGCAGCTCACCAACCTCGCCCGGCAGCTCGGCGTGCCCCTGCTGGAGGCGCAGGGCCGCCGGGTACGGCTCACCGACGCGGCCCGTCTGGTGCTGGCCCACACCGAGCCGGTCTTCGAGCAACTGGAGCGCACGGAAGCCGCGTTGGCGGCATACACCCAGGGGGAGGCGGGGGAGGTGAGGGTCGGCGCGTTCCCGACGTCCGTCCCCGCCCTGGTCGTACCGGCCGTACGGGCCCTGCGGGACACGCACCCCGGGGTGAGCGTCCGGGTGCGGGAGGCGGAGGCCGCCGAGGCGTACGACCTCCTGGCCGCCGGGGAGGTGGACCTCGCCCTGTCCCTCGCGGCCGAGGCCCCGAGCGCGGCCGACCCCCGCTTCACCCAGGTCCCCCTGCTGGCCGACCCGTTGGACGTGGCCCTGCCCCCGGACCACCCCCTCGCCCGCGCGGACTCGCTGAACCTGACCGACCTGGCCGCGGACCCCTGGATCTTCGGCGGCAGCGGCCCCTGGTCGGACATCACCCGCCGCGCCTGCGAGGCCGCCGGCTTCAGCCCCCACCAGGGCCATTCGGCCTCCGGCTGGACCGCGATCCTCGCCATGGTGGAGGCGGGCATGGGCGTCGCCCTGGTCCCCCGCATGGCCGCGGGCCGCCGCGACGGGGTGGTCATGCGGGACCTCGGGGCGGACGGCCCGGTCCGGCATGTGACGGCGGCGGTGCGCAGGGGCGGTGAGACGGGGCGGGCGGTGAACCGGGTGCTGGACGCACTGCTGGCCGCTGCCGCCGCCGGTGGTCACCCCGGGGGCTTCACCCGGTAGATACACTCCGCCGGTGTCGAATCGAGCGGTAACGGCCGCAGTAGGTCTCGCGCGGGTCATGGCGCACTGCGGGGGCAGTCCCGCGGCAGCCGTCGACCATCTGGTGGGTGCCATCGCCACCGCGCCCGAGGACCCCGAGCCCTATGCGGTGCTGGAGGAGCTGTGGCGGGAGCGGCGGTCGGAGCTGGCCGAAGTCGTCGAAGGGGCCGACTCCCTGCGGGCGGTCCTGGCGCGGTCCTACGTCAGCTTCCTCGACGGCGCCATGGACGACGCGGTGCTCGCGCTCGGGTCGGTCACCGGTGTGCGGCCCGACATCGCGTGGGCCGGTGCCCCCTGGTTCGGCGATGAGCGCTTCCTCGGCGCGGTGAGTGCCGAAGCGCTGGCCGAGGCCGCGATGCGGACCATGGACTACGGCCGTGATCTGGACACCGAGAGCATGCGGGAACGGTTCCGGCCGTGGTTCCGGGCCGTCGACGCGGTCGCCGCCCGCGAGCCGCTGCCGGAGGCGCTCGACAAGATGGCCATCCTGTTGCGGGCGTGCGGTCGTACCGACGCGTCGCTCGCCCTCTGCGACCTGGCGGACTCCGTGGAGCCGGTCATGATGACGGCGGTCGTGCGCGCCGGCACGTGGCGCAAGCTGGGGGACGCCGAACGGACCGTGGCGGCGTTCGAGCGCGCCCTCGCCCTGGACCCGGCCAACTGGTCGCTGTATCTCGACTTGGCCGACGTGCGTGCCGAGCAGGGCGACTTCGCCGAGGCGGTCCGGCTGATCGGCCAGGGGATGACGCATGAGCCGGGCGAGCTCGACCTGCGCGCGGCCGGGGCCGCCTACCGGGCCCGGCTCACCGGCTCGCCCGCCGACCTGGGCGAACTCATCGAGCTGGCGCCGAGCCTGCCGAACGACTCGTACCGGGACCTGCTGATCGACCACGCCTGTGCCGGCCCCGGCCTGCCCGCCGAGCTCGTGGCCGCGGCCCGCCGCTTCCGGAACGGCTGAGTGGGCTGGCTGCCCGGCCCCCTCAGCCCCGCCGCACCTCATACAGGAAGCACCCGTACTCCACCGCCCGCACATGCACCACCGCCACCTC
Source organism: Streptomyces sp. NPDC050743 (assembly GCF_044456925.1). Classification (NCBI taxonomy): domain Bacteria; kingdom Bacillati; phylum Actinomycetota; class Actinomycetes; order Kitasatosporales; family Streptomycetaceae; genus Streptomyces; species Streptomyces sp. NPDC050743. Next base: position 81,350 of record NZ_JBITGJ010000019.1, on the reverse strand, counting down.
CGGGTCGGCGAAGGCCTCGGTGAGGGCGGACGGGAAGCCGTCGTCCGTCAGGCGGCCGCCCAGGATCCGGCCCTCGGCCGAGTAGCGGCGCAGCACGCGAGGGGCGTTCGTGAAGGGCAGGGCGGCGTCCGGCGACGGGCCCGGGCAGTCCTCGGCGTGGATGAAGACCGGGCCCTGCTCGTCGTACGCGCCCGGCTCGGCGCCCGTCTCGGCCGCCCAGCGGCGCAGCGGCGCGTACGACACCAGAGCGATCCGCTCGCCCGGCTCGCTGCGGCGCAGACAGCAGCGCAGCGGGGCGCCGCCCTCCTCGTCGGTGAAGGGGGCCGGGGGCCGGCCGGCGTCGTCGGCGGCCCGCAGCTCCTTGAGGACCCGGAGCCGGATGGGGCGTGCGGTGTGCGCCGTCGTCGTGTCTGTCGTCGTCATGTCTCCAGCGTCCTGCCGCGACGCCCCGCTCACCGGCGGGAACCGGACATCGCCTTCCCGGTGGGCGGCATGGAAGGATGGCACAACCCACACATAACGAGGAGATGACCGCGTGCCTGGCACAAACCTGACTCGCGAAGAGGCGCAGCAGCGGGCCGAGCTGCTCACCGTTGACTCGTACGAGATCGATCTCGACCTCTCCGGCGCGCAGGAGGGCGGTACCTACAGGTCCGTGACCACGGTGCGCTTCGACGCGGCCCGCGGCGGCGCCGAGTCCTTCATCGACCTGGTGGCGCCGGCCGTGCACGAGGTGGTGCTCAACGGCGACCAGCTGAACCCCGCCGAGGTCTTCGAGGACTCGCGGATCGCCCTGCCGGGGCTGCTGGAGGGGCGCAACGTCCTGCGGGTCGTCGCGGACTGCGCTTACACCAACACCGGCGAGGGCCTCCACCGCTTCGTCGACCCGGTCGACGAGCAGGCCTACCTCTACACCCAGTTCGAGGTCCCGGACGCCCGCCGGGTGTTCGCCTCCTTCGAGCAGCCGGACCTGAAGGCCACCTTCCAGTTCACCGTGCGCGCGCCCGAGGGCTGGACGGTCGTCTCGAACTCGCCGACCCCCAAGCCGCAGGACAACGTCTGGGCCTTCGAGCCGACCCCGCGCATCTCGACGTACATCACGGCGATCATCGCGGGCCCGTACCACTCGGTGCACAGCGTGTACGAGAAGGACGGGCAGAGCGTGCCGCTGGGCATCTACTGCCGCCCCTCCCTCGCCGAGTTCCTGGACTCGGACGCGATCTTCGAGGTGACCCGGCAGGGCTTCGACTGGTTCCAGGAGAAGTTCGACTACGCCTACCCCTTCGAGAAGTACGATCAGCTGTTCGTGCCCGAGTTCAACGCGGGCGCGATGGAGAACGCGGGCGCCGTCACCATCCGCGACCAGTACGTCTTCCGGTCCAAGGTGACCGACGCGGCGTACGAGGTCCGGGCGGAGACGATCCTGCACGAGCTGGCCCACATGTGGTTCGGCGACCTCGTCACCATGGAGTGGTGGAACGACCTGTGGCTGAACGAGTCGTTCGCCACCTACACCTCCATCGCCTGCCAGGCCGCCGCCCCCGGCTCGAAGTGGCCGCACTCGTGGACCACGTTCGCCAACTCCATGAAGACCTGGGCGTACCGGCAGGACCAGCTGCCGTCCACGCACCCGATCATGGCGGACATCCGCGACCTGGACGACGTGCTCGTCAACTTCGACGGCATCACGTACGCCAAGGGCGCGAGCGTGCTCAAGCAGCTCGTCGCGTACGTCGGCCAGGACGAGTTCTTCAAGGGCGTGCAGGCCTACTTCAAGCGGCACGCGTACGGCAACACCCGCCTGTCCGACCTGCTCGGCGCCCTGGAGGAGACCTCCGGCCGCGACCTGAAGACCTGGTCGAAGAAGTGGCTGGAGACGGCCGGCATCAACGTCCTGCGCCCGGAGATCCAGACGGACGCCGACGGGGTCGTCACCTCCTTCGCCGTCCGCCAGGAGGCCCCGGCCCTGCCCGCCGGCGCCAAGGGCGAGCCGGTCCTGCGCCCGCACCGCATCGCCATCGGCCTGTACGACCTCGACGCCGAATCCGGCAAGCTGGTCCGCACCGAGCGCGTCGAGCTGGACGTCGACGGCGAGCTGACGGCCGTACCGCAGCTGACGGGCAAGCGCCGCCCGGCGGTGATCCTGCTCAACGACGACGACCTGTCCTACGCCAAGGTCCGCCTGGACGAGGAGTCCCTGCAGACGGTCACCGAGCACCTCGGCGACTTCGAGCAGTCCCTGCCGCGCGCCCTGTGCTGGGCGTCGGCCTGGGACATGACCCGCGACGCGGAGCTGGCCACCCGCGACTACCTCTCCCTGGTCCTGTCCGGCATCGCCAAGGAGTCGGACATCGGTGTCGTGCAGTCGCTGCACCGCCAGGTGAAGCTCGCCGTCGACCTGTACGCCGACCCGGCGGCCCGCGAGTCCCTGCTGACCCGCTGGACCGACGCCACGCTGGCCCATCTGCGGGCGGCGAAGCCGGGCAGCGACCACCAGCTGGCCTGGGCGCGCGCCTTCGCGGCGACCGCCCGCACCCCGGAGCAGCTGGACCTGCTGGAAGCCCTGCTGGAGGGCACCCAGACCGTCGAGGGCCTTGCCGTGGACACCGAGCTGCGCTGGGCGTTCGTGGAGCGGCTGGCGGCGGTCGGCCGCTTCGACGAGGCGGAGATCGCGGCCGAGTACGAGCGGGACAAGACGGCCGCCGGCGAGCGGCACGCGGCGACGGCTCGCGCCGCCCGCCCGACGGTGGAGGCCAAGGCGGAGGCCTGGGCGTCGGTGGTCGACTCCGACAAGCTGCCGAACGCCGTGCAGGAGGCCGTGATCGGCGGCTTCGTCCAGACCGACCAGCGCGAGCTGCTGGCGCCGTACGCGGACCGGTACTTCGAGGTCGTCAAGGGCGTCTGGGACGCGCGGTCGCACGAGATCGCCCAGCAGATCGCCGTCGGCCTGTACCCGGCGATTCAGGTCTGCGAGGCGACCCTCGCCAAGACCGACACCTGGCTGGCCACGGCCGAGCCGAACGCGGCCCTGCGCCGCCTCGTCTCGGAGTCCCGCTCGGGCGTCGAGCGGGCCCTGAAAGCCCAGGCGGCGGACGCGGCGGCCGGCAAGTAGCACCGCGAAGAGGGGCGCCCGGCCCGCGAGCCGGGCGCCCTTTCGTATCCGCACGGCGCGCCCGCCTCGGGCGCCCTGCCCGGCTCAGCGGGCGACCATCCCGCCGGTGACGTTGACGAAGGTGCCGGTGATGCCGGCCGCCAGGTCGGAGGCGAGGAAGACGGCGGTGGCGGCGACCTCGGCGAGGGTGGGGTTGCGGCGGGTCATGCGCATCGTCGCGAGGTTGTCGACGATGCCCTGGACGGCGGCCTCGTCGATGGCCGGGTTGACGGCGGACAGCTTCTCGACGGTGAACGTCTCGGGCACCCCGGCCGCCCACAGCCCCACCGCCCGCACCCCGCGCGGACCCAGCTCGATCGCCAGATTCCGTACGAGCGTGTCGATCGCGGCATCGGCCGGTCCCGTGCCGCCCATCATCGGACTGCCGTGCGCGGAGCCGCTGTTGAGGGTGAGGACGACTCCCGAGCCGCGCTCGGCCATGCGGCGCCCGGCGGCACGGGCGGTGATGAAGTTGGCGCGGGCGCCGTTGATCACCGGCCGCAGGAAGTCGTCCACGGGCATCTCGGTGAGCGGGGCGCCCTGCACATCGCCGCGGGTGACCAGGTTGAACGAGACGTCGACGTCGCCCACCTGCGCGAGGTGCTCCTCCACCGCCGCCTCGTCGAGGGCGTCCACGACGGCGACCTCGGCCTCCTTGAGGCCGGCGGCCGCCGCCTGAAGCGTCTTTCGGGTACGGCCGACGAGGTGGACGCGGGCGCCCTGCTCGGCGAAGGCGCGGGCCACCGCACCGCCGATCGAGCCGCCGGCGCCGTAGACGATCGCGGTCTTGTCGGTGAGCAACATGGTGAACTCCTTCAGAGGCGGTGTCCGTTTCACCGATGCAGACGTACGGCACCCCGAGCACTCATCGCTCACAGCCGCAGCGGCAGTGCGAACGCCGGGAACAGGTGCGGTTCGAAGGAGGTGATCTCCGTGATGCGGCCCGCGCCGTCGAAGCGGAGCACGTCCAGGACCTGGGCGCGGTAGACGCTGGTACCGGGGCGGCGGACGTACCCCCCGGCCGCGAGCTGTCCGTTGGCGTGGGCGGGCAGGTGGCGCCAGTGGCCGAGGAACACGGGCGAGGCCGGGTCGAGGCTCGGGCGGAGGAAGGCGAGCAGGGCCTCGCGGCCGGTGAACCAGAACGGGTTGGGCGGCATCGTCAGCGTGACGTCCTCGGCCAGCAGCTCGGCCATCGCGTCGAAGTCGAGCCGCTCGGCGGCCGTCATGTACCGCTGGAGCGCGGCCCGCTCGGCGTCCGTGGGCGAGGTCGCCGTCCAGTCCGCACGGCTCGCGGGCAGATGCTCGCGCAGGGCCGGACGGGCGCGTTGCAGCGCGCTGTTGACCGAGGCCACGGAGGTCTCGAGGGCCTGCGCGGTCTCGGCGGCGGTGAGTCCGAGCAGGTCGCGCAGGACGAGTGCGGCCCGCTGCCGGGCGGGCAGGTGCTGCAGCGCGGCCAGCAGGACCAGCTCGACGGTCTCGCGCGATTCCGCGGCGCTGTCCGGCAGCTCGTCGTCCGGGTACGGCTGCAGCCAGGTGATACGGGCGGGCGGCTCGCCGGTGCCGTGGTCCATGCCGGGCAGCGGCTCATACGTCTGCGGGCGGCGGGCGGTACGGCGCTGGAAGTCCAGGCAGGCGTTGGTCGCGATGCGGTACAGCCAGGTACGGGCGCTCGCCCGGCCCTGATACCCGTCCCGGGCCCGCCAGGCCCGCAGGAACGTCTCCTGCACCAGGTCCTCGGCGTCGTCGTAGGAGCCGGTCATGCGATAGCAGTGGGCGCGGATCTCCCGGCGGTGCGATTCGGTGAGCACGGCGAAGGCGGTCTCGTCGAACGGTGTCCCGTCGTATTCCGTCACGGGGTCGTCGGTGACGGAAACCGTGCCGGCGGGTTCGGTCCCCGGGTTTTGCGTCACGCCGGGCTCCGTGACGGAACGGTCCGCGGTCTCCCGCGCGACGCGGGCGATGCGGCGCAGCCGGGCCACGGAGGCGGACAGTTCGGTCACGCCCGCGTACAGGGCGGAGGCCGGTCTCGGCACCAGCGAGCCCGCCTGCCGGCCGACCGACTCGATCAGCTCCTCCAGGCCACCGCCACCGTCCTGCCGCTCCCGGTACGCCTTCTGCCGGCAGGCCGCCGAGCAGTACACCGAGCTACGGCCCCGGCGCCCGGCCCGCGCCGGAAGAGGACCACCACAGGTCGCGCACGTGTCCACGCCCACCTCCCGCTCCGGATCCGGTCCGGCGATCCTCGCGCACCGGGGCCGTATCCGTCAGCCGCCCGTGCGAACTCGGGACACGCAGAACGGCACAGGGGCGGCCACACGACCGTGACTGCCCCTGTGCCGTTCGGCCGGGGTTACTTCCCGGACAGCTCCGCCGCCACCAGCTCCGCGATCTGGACCGCGTTCAGCGCGGCGCCCTTGCGGAGGTTGTCGTTGGAGACGAACAGGGCGAGGCCGTTGTCCACCGTCTCGTCGCGGCGGATGCGGCCGACGTACGAGGGGTCCTGGCCGGCCGCCTGCAGCGGGGTCGGGATGTCGGAGAGGGCGACGCCCGGGGCCCCCGCGAGCAGCTCGGTGGCGCGCTCCGGGGAGATCGGGCGGGCGAAGCGGGCGTTGATCTGGAGGGAGTGGCCGGAGAAGACGGGCACGCGCACACAGGTGCCGGAGACCTTCAGCTGCGGGATCTCCAGGATCTTGCGGGACTCGTTGCGCAGCTTCTGCTCCTCGTCGGTCTCGTTCAGACCGTCGTCGACGATGTTGCCCGCGAGCGGGAGCACGTTGAAGGCGATGGTGCGCTTGTAGACGTTCGGCTCGGGGAAGTCGACCGCCCGCCCGTCGTGGGTCAGCTTGTCGGCCTCGTCGGCGACCTTCTGCACCTGGCCGTGCAGCTCGGCCACGCCCGCGAGACCCGAACCGGACACCGCCTGGTACGTGGCGACGACCAGCGCTTCGAGGCCGGCCTCCTCGTGCAGCGGCTTGAGGACCGGCATCGCGGCCATCGTGGTGCAGTTCGGGTTGGCGATGATGCCCTTGGGGCGGTCGGCGACCGCGTGCGGGTTCACCTCGGACACGACCAGGGGCACGTCCGGGTCCCTGCGCCAGGCGGAGGAGTTGTCGATCACGACGGCGCCCTGGGAGGCGACCTTCTCGGCCAGCGCCTTGGAGGTCGCGCCGCCCGCGGAGAAGAGCACGATGTCCAGGCCGGTGTAGTCGGCGGTCGCCGCGTCCTCCACCGTCACCCCGTCCAGCACGGTGCCGGCCGAGCGCGCCGAGGCGAACAGGCGCAGCTGCGTCACCGGGAAGTTCCGCTCCGCGAGGATCCTGCGCATGACCGTGCCGACCTGACCGGTGGCTCCGACGATTCCGACCCTCACAGTGACTCCCTCTTTGTGTCTCGTGCATGACCGGGGCTTTTCCATCATGCGGCCGACCCCGGTCCACCTGTCCAATTCTTTGCGCGGCGTGCCCGAGGAGTGGGACACGATCACCCGGCAGGCGGTTCCGTACCTTCGTCGAACACCCCGCTGAGCTGGAGAAATTCCCTCCGGCTCGGGTCCGGGCCGCAAGCTGTGCCGTCTCGTGCCTGCCCGTGCGGTTCCCGGCCACACGGCGATGTGACGTACGCCTCTGCGACCGCCGGAAACCGGTCCGAACGTTTCGGCCCGCTGCCGCGTCGTAGGGGCAGACGCGTGAGGGGGGTGGCTTGTGCTGCGCGGAGGGGCGCGCCGCGACCAGGGGGCGTACGCCGCCGGTACGGACCGTGGGGACCGTACCGGCGACGACCCGCTGGACGCGGCACAGGAACGCCGGGTGCGGGCGGTGCTCGCGCTCGGCGGGGTGCCGCAGTCGGACCTGCCGGACGGGGTGCAGCAGGTCCGGCTGCGGCTGCTGGAGCGGACCGCGAGCGGGCGGGAGGCGCCGCGGGACGTGTCGGCGTGGGCGGCGGTGGTCGCCTCCAACCTCGCCATGGACTGGCACCGGGCCAAGCGGCGCCAGGAGCGGCTGGGGGAGCGGCTGGCCGCGCTGCGCGAGCCCGCGCACCCCTCCGGCGAGGAGACCAGCCTGCTCTCCCTCGCCGTCGCCCAGGGCCTGGACGGCCTGCCCGCCGCGCAGCGGCAGGTACTCGTCCTGCGCTTCTTCGCCGACCTGCCCGTCCGGGCCATCGCCGAGGAGCTGGACATCCCCGAGGGCACGGTCAAGAGCAGGCTGCACACGGCGGTCCGCGCCCTGCGCGACCGTTTGCACGAGGACGAGGTGGTGTGACGTGACCGCCGGACACACAGGCGCGGGGGAGTACGGCGGCATGGACGCGCTGATGGCCGCCGTCACCGGGGAGCCGCTGCCCGAGGAGGCCCGCCGGGACCCCGGCTTCCTCGCCGAGCACCGGGCCGCCGAGGCCGACGTCGCGGTGCTGAAGGAGCAGCTGACCTGGCTCGCGGAGGCATTGACGGGGGAGCGGGCGAACGGGAACGAGACGGAGCCCGGGGAGAGTCCCCGGCCGGTGCCGCGGCCTCGCCGAGTCACGCGACCGGTGCGCGCCGGACGCCGTCCTCCACGGCCCCCGCGCCCGGGCCGGCCCGCCGGGCCCCGCCGGGCGTTGCGGGTCGCGTTCGGGGCGCTCGCGGGCGCCGCGGCCTTCGCGCTGGTCGCCGGGTTCGGCTGGATGGTGTCGCACACCGGTGCCTCGGACGACAACAGCGCGAGCTCCGCGGACAAGAAAGCGGGCGATGCCCGGGCCAAGGTCTCCGGGGACGGCGGGCGCCCGGCCGACCCGGAACTCGACCTGGCCTGCTCCCGGCTGGTCGTGGAGGGAACCGTGGCCAGGGTGGAGCCGCAAAGGACGTCCCCCTGGAGCCGGATCACGCTGAAGGTGATCCGCTCCTACAAGCCGGCCCGCGGACCGGCCGAGGTCGGCTTCCTGCTCGACAGCGGCGCCGAACCGGCCCCGCGCACGGGCCAGCACGTACTCGTCCGGGTCGGCGTGGGACAGCGGAACGCGAGCCTGTGGGCCGTCGGAGACGCCCGCGTCGCGGTCAACCGCGCCTGGATCACCGAGGCGCTGCCCGCGTCCCGGCACACGGCCTGCCCCACCGAGGAGGCGCCCACCGGCAAGCAGTGAGGGGCGGGTGTCCCCCCGGACACCCGCCCCTCACCCGAAGGCACCCCGTCGTTACGGCGTGACCTTCTCGATCTTCACGCTGCCCACGCCCGCGACCGTGCCGCGCGCGTTCACCAGCTGGACCTGGCCGAAGAACTCACGGCCCGCCGGGGCCTGTGCCGCGGCCGTGACCTGCCCGGTGACCGTGGCCGAGTCGCCCGTGCCGAGCTTGACCGGCGTGGAGTCGTCGACCGTGACCGAGCCGAGCGTGGGGGAGAAGAACACGTCCCGGTAGTCGTAGTCGGTCGCGCCGGACGGCACCGCGTAGCCGACGACCTTGATGGTGTACGTGCCGGCGGCCGGGGACGGGATGGAGACCGCTTCCTCGGAGTCGCCGTCGGCGGACTGCGCGACCTGCTTGCCGTTCGCGTCGTACACCGTCAGGTCCAGGTCGGCGGAGGCGTCCGAGACGTTGCCGATGGCGACGTCGAGGGACTTGGCGCCGGCCGGGACGTCCACCGTGGTGGTCTGCGTCTCGCCCTCCTTGATGGACGGGCGGGCCGTCTTGGCCGAGCCGAGCGGGCCGCCGACCGCCTTGCCGTCGAGGGCCGCGTACGCGTTGGTCACCTTCCAGGAGACGGCGGCCGGGCTGCCGGCCTTGGCCTCGGGCACGGTCACGGTCTCCGGGTCGAAGGCCGCGCCGAGGACGGAGACGTCCAGCGTGTACGGGTTGTCCAGCAGCGGGGACGTACGGCGGGACTCCACCTCCACCTCCCAGACGCCGGGCTGCGGGTCGGCGTAGGAGCGCACGTCGGGCTTGCAGCCGTTGCCGTCCAGGTAGTTCGGGTAGCAGTACGGGGTGCCGGTGTTGTCGACCGGGACGCCGTACGGGTGGACGGCGATGAACCGGGTCTGGCTCTTGTCCTTCAGTCCGCCGATCGCCACCTCCAGCGACTTCGCGCCCTCGGGCACGGTCAGGAAGTACGACTGGGTGCTGTTGCGCTGCACCGAGTTCGTCGCGGTGTAGGTGTAGTGCACCGGGGTGGAGACCACGACGGTGGTGAGGATCTGCTTGTCGATCCCCTCGGTGAACGGGTCGTCGACGTCCAGGACGGCGCTCTTGACGCCCGCCGACCCCGGGGCCGCCTGCACCTTCACGGTCACCGGCTGGTTCAGCGGCAGCCGCACGAGGTCGTCGCCGAGGATCCGGAAGGTGGCGCCGGCGTTGTTCTCGAAGCCCAGCTCGTGCCAGACCGCACGGTCCGGGCCGGAGGTGCGGGTGATGGTGATGTCGTAGGTCTTCTTCTCGCCGGCCTTCAGGCCGCCCTCGCGGTCGTACAGGCCGGTGCCGTATCCCGGGGTCTTCAGGGCCTGGTCGAGCGCGGTGTCGACGGGCGCCTTGACGGTGTAGTCGTGCGCGGAGGCGCCGTCCCTGATCGCCTCCCAGGCGTCCACGACGTCGATCAGGCCCGAGCCCTCCTCGTACGCCTGAACACCCTTGATGTGGTGGGCCGTCGACGTGAGCGCCGTGCGCAGCCCGGCCGGCGTCAGGTCGATGCCCTTCTGCTTGGCGGCGCTCAGCAGCAGCGCACTGGCGCCGGCGGCCTGCGGGGAGGCCATCGAGGTGCCCTGGAGCATGGAGTAGCCGGCCGGCAGCGAGTAGCCCGCCTCGCCGACCGGTGAGCCGGGCAGCCAGGTCTGGGTGGAGTTGATCGCGGCGCCGGGCGCGACCAGCGTCGGGGCGAAGCCGCCGTCCTCACGCGGGCCGCGCGAGGAGAACGGCATCATCTGGTACTTCTTCTCCACGACCGAGCCGTAGTTGGCGGCCCAGGTCTCCTTGGAGATGGCAGCACCGACCGAGATCACCTTGTCGGCGAGGCCGGGGTCGCCGATGGTGTTGGCGCCGGGGCCGGAGTTGCCCGCGGAGATCACCAGCTGGACGCCGTAGGTGTCGATCAGCCGGGTGTACAGCTCGGCGCGCGCGTTGTTGCCGTCGTTCAGCGCCGGCAGGCCGCCGATCGACATGTTGACGATGTCGACGCCGCGGTTCGCGACGAGGTCGATCATGCCCTCGGTGAGGGCCACGTTGGTGCAGCCGCCGGTCCAGCTGCAGGCGCGGGAGGAGACGATCTTCGCGCCCGGGGCCGCGCCGTTCATCTTGCCGCCGAACAGGCCGTTCGCGGCCGTGATGCCCGCGACATGCGTCCCGTGCTCGGACTCGATGACACCGATGTTGACGAAGTCCGCCTTCTTGCCGACCCAGGACCCGCCGTAGGGGTCCATCGGCACGTCCTTGCGGATCTGCACGACGAACGGCACCCGCTCGACCACGTCGGTCTTCGGGTCGTCGGTGCCGAAGTACCCGACCTGGTAGCCGTCCTTGTACGGCTTCATCGGGGTGTCGTCGGTGAAGTCGTGGTCGTTGTCCAGGTCGACGGTGACCGTGCCGGCCGACGGGTCGTACAGCACGCCCCAGCTGTCGGTCGTGTCGCCGTCCCGGTTCAGGTCGCCCTTCTCGTCGCCGCCGGTGGTCGCGGACTCCTTGAAGGTGCTGATCTCGTACGAGCCGGACGACGCGGTCCAGGTCGCGCCGCCGTAGGAGAAGCTCGGCCCGGAGACGGCGGTGACCATCGGGCGCCAGGTGGCGTCGCCGTCCACGATCGGGTCGGTCGAGGTCACCCAGTCGACGATCTTCCGCTCGCCGGTGCTGGTCTTCTGCAGCGCCGGGTGGCCGAGGTCGACGCCGGAGTCGAGGATGCCGATGGTGATGCCCCGGCCGTCCCACTTCGGGTGGTCCTGGACGAAGTCGACGGCGCCGGTCTCGAAGGACGGGTTGTACGGGTTCTTCGCCGGGGTGTTCCGGCCGGGGGCCGGGTACGTGCCGGTGGCCGTAGCGGAGTCGGCGCCGTTCGGCGTCGGGTCGTCGAGCGGGATCTCCTGCTTGAGGTCGATGGCGTGCACCGAGGAGAGCCTGGCGGCGGCCGCGATGGCCGAGTCGGCCTTTGCCGTCGGCACGGTGGCGCGGACGTAACCGAGCTTGTCGTAGGTGCGGCCCACCGAGCCGCCCTCGACCGCGTCCAGTTCCTCGGCGACCTGCCCGGTCTGCCCCGGGGCGGTCGCGATCATCATCGTGACGTTCTTGTCGCCGTCGGCCTTGGCCTCGGCGAGCAGATCGGCGTCGTCCGAACCGAGCTTGTCGTGGGCGGACTTGACGCCGGATTCGTACTGCCCTTGTGGGGCGGGCGGGGTGTCCGCGGCGAGGGCCAGGGGTATCGGCCCGGCCGCGGACAGGGCGGCCACCACGCCCACGGCCACGGCTATGCGGGCCAGGCGTCTCGGACCGGGTATGGGATCACGCTCGGGCGTGTGGGTCATCGGCATCCCTCAGGTAAAGGAATTGAGCGGACGAGGGCGCTCAGCCTTACCCAAGGGGCGGCTCTTTGGGGATCGTTGACCGAATCGATATCGATGTATGGGGAAAACCCGCGATGCGTTTCGCCGTTGTTGTCCCCGTATGGCCCGAGATGGAGTCAGCTCTCCTTCGAGCGCGCGTAATGCCGGGACGCCTTCGCGCGGTTGCCGCACGCGGCCATCGAGCACCAGCGGCGGGTGCCGTTCCGGGACGTGTCGAAGAAGTGCAGGATGCAGGTGCCGCCGGCGCAGGTGCGGATGCGCTCCGGGGCCCGGGTGATCAGCTCCAGGTAGTTCCGGGCGGCGAGCCAGGCGGGCGCCCACGACGGATCGGCGAACTCCGGCTCCTCGGCGGGGCCGTCGGGGGTCAGCCGGGCCCGGATCCGCCCGTGCTCCAGTACGGCGTCCACCAGCGGCGCGGCCTGGGCCGGTGTCCCGTCCACCGCCGCCTTGAGCGCCTCGCGCGCCTCGCGCAGATGCTCCAGCACCTCCGCGTCGGCCGCGTGGTCCCCGGCCAGTCCGTTGCTCGCGAGCCACACCGCCAGGCCCTCGGTGCCGTCGAGCAGGTCCTGGGTGACGCCTTCCCGGTTCCACCGGGTGTTGAGCAGGTCGAGCGCGAGGGGCTCGCCGGTGAGCGGGCGGGGGTCGCGGGCGATGGGCATCGGGCACTCCTTCTCGGCTAACCGCTCAAGAGTACGTGACCGGTTGACGATCCCGCATCTAACTGTCTAACTTAGATAACAACGGTTAGGTATCTCGAAGGGAAGAGCCATGACCCCGCGCATCGCGCACACCGGCCTGAACGTCACCGACCTCGACCGCTCGCTCGCCTTCTACCGCGACCTCCTCGGCTTCGCCGTGCTCGCGGAGGGCAAGGAGGACGACCGGCGCTGGGCGATGCTGGGGGAGGCCGGCGGCGCCCCGCTCGTCACCCTCTGGCAGCAGGCGCAGGGCTCGTACGACAGCGGTCGCGCCGGGCTGCACCACCTCGCCTTCACGGTCGACTCGATCGACCGCGTCCGGGAGTACGAGACCGCGCTGCGGGCCGCCGGAGTGGACTTCGCCCACGACGGCGTGGTCGCCCACCGCGAGGGCGCGGCCTCGGGAGGGATCTTCTTCCACGACCCGGACGGCATCCGCCTGGAGATCGCCGCCCCCCTCGGCGCCGACGGCGCCCCGGCTCCCCACTCGGACGCCCCGACCTGCGGTTTCTTCTAACCATGAGCATCTATCACGCGGGCTCGCTCGCCGTGCAGGAACTGCTGGGCGTCCGCGACCGCGCCGAGCATGTGGGTCGCTCCCTCGGCCAGGACATCAAGCCGGTCGCGGCGGCCTTCCTTCAGCTCCAGCCCCTGCTGGTGGTGGGGGCGGCGGACCCGGCAACGGACAGGGTGTGGGCATCGGCGCTCACGGGCGCACCCGGGTTCGTCCGGGCGACGGGCCCGCGGCAGATGTCGGTGGTCACCGGACGGCGGTCGTGCAGCCGACCCGAAGGGGTGCAGGGCACTGCGCGAGCAACCACAGACAGCCGGCACCCGGACGACGACCCTCTCGCAACGGCCCTCAAAACCCCCGGCACCCGTATCGGCACCATCGCCCTGGACCCCCGGACCCGCCGCCGCATGCGCCTCAACGGCCGGCTGAGACCGACACCCCGCGGCTTCGCCGTAGAGGCCGACCAGGTCTTCTCCAACTGCCCGAAGTACATCCAGCGCAGGAGCTCGTACGAGACACTCGCCGACCGGGAGCCGGCCGGCACCCGGAGGCTGGCCGAACTAGACCCGCGGGCGATGGAGTTCATCCGCTCGGCCGACACCTTCTTCCTGGCCACCGCCCACCCCGGCGGAGCCGACGTCAGCCACCGCGGCGGCAACCCCGGTTTCGTCCAGGTCACCTCGCCACGCCAACTGACCTGGCCCGACTACCCCGGCAACGCCATGTTCCTCACCCTCGGCAACCTGCGCGCCGATCCCAGCGCCGGGCTGCTGTTCCTCGACTGGACCACCGGCACGACCCTCCAGCTCACCGGAGAGGCCCGCGCCGAGTTCACGGCGGCCGGCGAGCGCGACGTCCGCTTCACCCTCACCGAGGCCCGCTGGGCCCCGGCCGCCCTTCCGCTGCGGTGGTCGGCACCGGAATACTCACCGGCGAATCCCGACATCGCGCGTTAACGTCCGTCCATGCGACGGAACTTGAGGGTGGCGGCCTACGCCGTGTGCGTGCGCGACGGACAGATCCTGCTGGCCCGCTCACCCGGGCCCGACGGGACTCCCGAGTGGGTGCTGCCTGGTGGCGGCATGGAGCACGGCGAGGACCCGTGCGACACCGTCCGCCGCGAGGTCATGGAGGAGACCGGTTACCGCATCGAGGTGACCGGTCTCCTCGGCGTGGACTCGCACCGGCTGACCCTGCGCCGGCGCCGCCACCACCGTCGTCGTACCGACCACCACGCCCTGCGCCTGGTGTACGAAGGAGAGGTCGTCGGCGGTGAACTCCGGTACGAGACCGGCGGATCCACTGATTTCGCGGCATGGCGGGACCTTTCGGCCGTACCGGACCTGAACCGGGTGCGCCTGGTCGACACCGCGCTGCGGCTCTGGCGGGAGCGCCCCGCGAACGGGCATCTCACCGCCGAGACCCCTCCCGTACCCCAGCAGATGAACGAGGAGTAACCGCCCCCCGGCCGCCCGAAAGCCACTCCATGACCGCGACCGGTACCCCGTGATCCACGTACGGTGATCGGCGCTGCGCGTTGCCGCCGCGTTCACGCGCAGGTCATCCCCGGTGCCAACGATCCAGAGCGAGCGGGTTGTTCGCGCGAGCGACGACCCGCGACCACTGCCGACGCGTTCGCACTCGGGGAGATCGCGCCAATGTCGCGCATACGCTCTGTCGCCGCCTCCGCCCTGGAGGTCAACCGCCGTACCGTCCTCGCCGCCGCCGGAGCGGTCTCGCTCTCCGCGGGCGTCGGCTACGCCCTCCGCCCCACCGACAGCCAGGCCGCCACCACCGCCGCGGCGCCGGTCGCCCACTCCCGGCAGGCCCCCGCGGCGGCCCCGCTCGTCCCCTACACCAAGGGCACGACCCTCGCCTCCGTGGCCGCGCCGCTGGGCAGCTCCGGCTACCGCAGGCTCGGCGACGGCCCGGGCTGGGGCCGGGTGGTGCGCAGCGAGCTGGCCACGCCCAAGTCCGGCCGGGCGGGACGCCGTACGACCCTCGCCGCGTTCGTGCAGTTCACCGACCTGCACCTGCAGGACGTCCAGCACCCGCTGCGGCTGGAGTACCTGCGCTCCCACGACGTGCACGCCTGGCGTCCGCACGAGGCGCTGACCGTGCCCGGCGCCGTCTCGCTGGTCGAGCGGGTGAACGCGCTGCGGGGCGCCCCCGTCACCGGTGCCCCGCTCCACTTCGTCATGACCACCGGCGACAACACCGACAACAACGCCCACTCCGAACTGGAGTGGTTCATGAAGGTGATGAGCGGTGGGCGCATCACCCCGAACTCCGGTGACGCCAAGCACTACGAGGGCGTGCAGAACAGCGGTCTGAAGCTGTACTGGCAGCCCGACTCCGCCCTCCGCGACGGCGACAAGGCGCTCGGCTTCCCGCAGCTCAAGGGCTTCCTGGCCGCCGCGATCCGCGAGGTGCAGAGCCCCGGCCTGAAGCTGCCCTGGTTCTCGACCGTCGGCAACCACGACGCCCTCCCGCTCGGCTGCTACGGCTCCCACGGCGACCCCTACCTCGCCGAGGCGGCCATCGGCGGCAAGAAGCTGTTCAGCGTCTCCGCCGCCGACGCCCAGAAGCTCCAGGACGCCATCAAGAACGCAAAGGACCCCAAGGGCACCGGCTACCGGGACTTCCTCAAGGCCCACGCCCGCTCGATGCGTTCGGTCACGCCGGACGAGAAGCGCGCCCCCTACACCCAGGCCGACTACCTCAAGGCCCACCTCGACCCGGCCTACCAGGGGCACGGTCCGGCCGGACACGGCTACTCCTCGGCGAACCTCGACGCGGGCACCCAGTACTACGCCTTCCGCATCTCCGACGACGTCATCGGCATCAGCCTCGACACCACCGACGCCGGCGGCCACTACGAGGGCTCCATCGGCACCGCCCAGCTGAACTGGCTGGACAAGACGCTGAAGGACAACAAGGACTCCTACGCCGTCGTTTTCAGCCACCACACCAGCAAGACGATGGACAACACCCGCCCCGACCCGGCCCGCCCCGGGGAGAAGCGGCACAGCGGCGCCGAGGTGATCTCGCTGCTGTCCGCCCACGCGGGCGTCCTGGCCTGGGTGAACGGACACATCCACAAGAACGTCATCACCCCGCACCAGGCCTCCGGCGGCCGCTCCTTCTGGGAGATCTCCACCGCCTCGCACGTCGACTACCCCCACCTGGCCCGGATCATCGAGCTGGTGGACAACAAGGACGGCACGATCTCCCTGTTCACCACCCTGATCGAGTCCGCGGCCCCGCACCGCACCGACTTCGCCGACCTCTCCCAGACCGGCCTCGCCGCCCTCTACCGCGAGCTGGCCTTCAACGCCCCCGGCGCCAACAAGACCCTCGCGGGCACCGCGGCCGACCGGAACACGGAGCTGGTGCTGAAGAAGGGCTGAAAGTCACTCAACCGGCCTAACAGTGAGCAACCTTCGCGTATCCGACGCCGGTTTCTTCCCCCGACCGCACCGCACAGCTCAGGTTGGGGGAAGACATGCGCGTACGCACGACCCTGGTGGCCGCCACGGCCGTACTCCTCTCGGCAGCCCTGGCGTCTCCGGCCGCGGCCGAGGCCGAGGGCCACGGGCACGCCGCCACCCGCAAGGCCGTCGAGGCCGCGGTCCGGGCCGGCGTGCCCGGGGTGACCGCCACCGCGAAGGACGCCCACGGCACCTGGTCCACCACCGCCGGCGTGGGCGACCTGCGCACGGGCACGCCGCGCTCCACCGCCGACCGTTACCGCGTCGGCAGCATCACCAAGACCTTCGTCGCCACCGTCCTGCTCCAGCTGGAGGCGGAGGGCCGGCTGTCGCTGGACGACACGGTGGACAAGTGGCTGCCGGGCGTCGTCCGCGGGCACGGACACGACGGGCGGCACATCACCGTGCGGCAGCTGCTGAACCACACCAGCGGCATCTACAACTACACCGAGGACGAGGACTTCGGTCGCGCCTACTTCACCGAGAAGGGCTTCTCCCGGCACCGCTACGACACGCTCGCCCCGCGCGAACTGGTCGCCGTCGCCATGCGCCACAAGCCGGACTTCGCGCCGGGCACGTCCTGGAACTACTCCAACACCAACTACGTGTTGGCCGGCATGGTGATCCAGAAGGTGACGGGACACTCGTACGCCACCGAGATCACCCGGCGCGTCATCCACCCGCTGCACCTGAGGGCCACCTCCCTGCCCGGGACGAAGGTCACCGTCCCGCACCCGAGCAGCCGGGCCTACTCGAAATTCACCGACCCGTCGGGTCCGGCGTACGACGTGACGGCCCTGAATCCGTCCCTGGCCTCAGCGGCCGGTGAAATGATCTCGAATTCCGCCGATCTCGACCGCTTCTACGGTGCCCTGCTCGGCGGAAAGATCCTTCCACCGCACCAGCTGAAGGAAATGAAGACCACGGTCGGGATCAAGGGCTCCCCCTCGCCGGGGCGCTATGGCCTCGGCCTCATGGAAACCCCGCTGAGCTGCGGCGTTCAGGTGTGGGGCCACGACGGCGGCATTCACGGCTCGACCTCGACGGCGATCACGACCCAGGACGGCCGGCATTCCCTCGCCCTCAATTTCAACGGGGACTGGGCGGGCGAGGGGCGCGCGGTGGCCGAAGCAGAATTCTGTTAGCCACCGTTTCATCCACGTCATTCCGTGTTAACGCGGACGCAATCTCCGTACCGCCTCATATCGGCTATCCCGCTTTGGACGGGGATGGCTCGATCTTCTCGATCATTTATGCAAGGCGGGGTGGTCGCGTGCGCACGAGGCACGGACTGCGAGTGCTGTCGGTCTACGAGGGCTTCTTCTCCGGAGGAGCCCGGATCGTGCACAGCGACGTCGTACTGGGACTGGCCGAGGGCGGCCAGTCCCACCAGGTACTCAGCATCCATGGCGAGGTCCATCGCGAGGCCACCAGGCAGCGCATGGAGGACGACCACTGCTACCGGTCGCTGACCGCCGGCGGGGTCGGTGTCACCTCGCTCGGCCGCAGCGCGGGCCTGGTGGACGGCTCGCTCGCGGCGAACGTTTTCAGCGGGCCCGAGCTGGCCGAAACGGCTCGGTCGATGGCCGGGGCGGATGTGATCCTCTCCCTGAAAGAGCAGCCGCTGGCCCTGCTCAACCAGGGCGGCCTGCCCCGCCGCCCGGTCGTGGTCTGCCTGCACCGCTCCGACCCGGAGAACCAGGGACCCGCGCTTCAGGAGCTGAAGGCCGCCATCGCCGACGGCACGGTGGCCGCGTGCGTGTGCTGCGCCGAGTCCACCCGGGCCGCCTACGAGGCCGCGGGCATCCCGGGCCGGCTGCTGCATGTCATCCCCAACGGCGTCGACCTGCTCCGCTTCCGCCCGGACCCGGCCGCACGGCTCGCCCTGCGCGCCTCCCTCGGGATCGCGGACCGGGCGCCGGTGGTCGTCTTCGCGGCCCGGTACGCCGCGATGAAGAACGTCCCCCTGCTGCTCCGGGCGGCCCGCGCCTGGCTGGCCCGGGAGGGCGGCGGGCACGTGCTGATGTGCGGCGCGGGGATGACCCCGGGCAACGCCGGGCTGCGCGCGGACCTCGCCGACGCCTTCGCGGACGCGCCGTCCCTGACCGACCGCGTCCACCTGCTCGGCGTACGGCACGACATGCCGGCCGTGTACGCCGCCGCCGACGTCGTCGCCCTGACCTCGGTCTCCGGCGAGGCGGCGCCGCTGTGCCTGATCGAGGGCATGATGTGCGGCGCGGTCCCGGTGACGACCGACGTCGGCGACAGCGCGTCGATCGTCGAAGGCCTCGGCTTCGTCACCCCTCCGGACCCGGGCGCGATCGCGCTGGCCTGGTCCGCCGCGGCCGCCGGCCGTACGGACCTGGCCCCGGCCCTGGAGGCCGCCCGCGAGCGCTTCAGCCGCACCCGCATGATCGCGGCCTACGCCACCCTGCTCGACGAGGTGTACGCCTCACACGTCGGTGGGCAGCGGGTCGTGGCGCAGCACGCTGTAGGCGACGCCGTCGCGCCACCGGCCGTCCCGGAAGACGATGCCCCGCAGTACGCCCTCGCGGGTGAACCCGGCCTTCTCCAGGGCCCGCTGCTCGGCGATGTTCTCGGCCTCGGTGTCGGCCTCGACACGCATCACGGGGGTGTGGGCGAAGAGGTAGCGGACGAGCTGTAGCTGGGCCCGGGTGCCGATGCCCCGGCCGCGAGCCTCGGGCAGCAGCTGGGCGCCCATGTTCCAGCAGTAGGTGGAGGCCGAGACGACGACCTTCCGCCAGGCGACGAACCCCAGCGGCTCGGTTCCGGCCGCGACGATCAGCTGGCCGCCGTCCTCACCGAGCAGCCGGTTCTCCGTCCAGCGCTGCCGGAACCGCCGCGGGTCGGCGTACCCGTACCACTGGAAGGGCCCCGCCGTCTCGGGCTCGCTCAGGAAGCGTTCCAGCAGGGGCAGATCGTCCTCACGGACGGGCCGCAGGGACACGGGTTCAGCGGGCATGGAGGACTTCTGCCCCTGGCACGGATGCGCCAATCCGGGCCAGGTGGGGTTCAGGAGGCCCGGTCGAGGACCGGGAGATAGCCGAGGTTCTGCCCCGGAGCCGTGGGGTGGTACGACTCGGTGGGGGCCAGCACGTCGACGCTGTGCAGCCAGGGGCTGCGGGAGCAGATCTCGTGGCCGGCGAAGGCGGCCCTGACGTCGGCGAAGGTGAACCCGTGGGCGGCGGCGCGGCGGGCGATCACCGCGTCGAGGTGGTCCACACCGTCGTTGATGGCGGCGCGCGCGCTGTCCTGGAGGCCGATTTCGCAGACGCCTCTGAGGTGGTACAGGTGCGGATAGCCGAGCACCACGACGCGGGCGGCGGGAGCCCGGTCCCTGATGGCCGAGTAGAGCCGGTCCAGGCTGTCCCCGAGGGACCTGTCCATGCCGGCGCGGGCGCCGGCGACGGCCGACAGGCAGCGGCTGGTGCCGCCCAGTGCGCAGGTGGTCATGACGCCGACGAAGCCAGCGTCGCTGCCGCCGACGGTGAGGGTGACCAGCCTGGTGCCGGCGCCGAGCGTGCCGAGCTGGCCGGACAGGACGTCGCTCGTCCGGGCGTGGTTGCACGCGGCGAAGGCGAAGGCCGTCACCTTGTGCGCCGAGGCCCACAGGACCGGGTACGCCCGGCTGCTGCGCCTGCAGTCCGTGCCGGTGGGCAGGTAGTCGCCGGCACCGAGTCCGGCGGAGTAGGAGTCACCGAGGGCCACGTACCCCGGGCCCGCTTCGAGCGGCGCCGCCTGTGCCGTCCCGGGGGCGGCGACGAGGCAGGCGGCGGCGAGCAGGAGGGCCGACGAGCACGCGGCTGTCCGGGTCTGTCGCATACTTCTCATCTTTCGTGGTCCGGACGGCGCCGCCCGCGAGGCTCCTCCGTTCGGGTGAGAACGCGGAGTCACCCGGGACGGGGACCACGGGTCCGTCACTACCGGGGAAGCACCACGACGTACTCGGCCGGATCACGGTCCGCCGAGGCCATCAGGGCCGTACGGACCACCGCCGCCTGCTGCTCCATCGCGTCCCTGAGCTTCTTCGGCGTGAGGTACACCACCGTGATCCCGAGGCGTTCCAGGTGCTCCCGCTTGCGGGCGTACTCCGACGACAGCGCGTCGTCGTCCCGCCGATGGCCCTGCCGGGGCGCCCGGGTGTCCAGCTCCACCGCCACCGCCTGCTCGGGCCAGTACGCGTCCAGGCCGCCGAGGTGCGGGCCGCCGGGCAGCCGCAGGTCGACGTTCCAGACCGGGTCGGGCAGACCGTACTCGCCGACCATCCGGTACAGGCGGTCCTCGGCGATCGAACGGCCCTCCGCCACGAGCGAGTCCACCGCGTCCACCACGTGCGGGCGGTTCAGCAGCTTCGCCTGGGTCAACTCCCGTACGACGGCGGCCGGTTCGCAGTGGCCGCCGCGCACCGCCTCGGTCAGCAGCCGCCGTACCGCATCCGCGTCCGTCAGCTCCGCCACCGCGTCCGCGAGCGCCCGCGGCACCGGCGCCACCGGCAGGCCCGTCACCGCGTCGGGCGTGGGCGGGGCGGGGGTGCGCAGGACGCGGACATAGCCCGAGGAGCGCAGCCGGCGCAGGCGGGGGACCAGGACGTCGACGTGGTCCAGGGAAAGCAGCGGCGGGGTGGCGGAGAAGCCGTGGAGGGTGAGGGCCGCGAGGCCCGTGATCATCGCGTCGGCGTAGACGGTGCGGTGGGGCTCCTCGGCCGTCGGCTGGGCCGGGACGCCGGGCGCGGACTCGCGGGCCGCGTACAGCAGCGCCCCGTGCAGACGCTCCTCGCTCGTCGGGGGGCCGGGGTGGAGCAGAACCACGTTCGGCAGCAGCTGCTGCCAGGGCCCGCCGGGTCGGCACTGCTCGGTCAGGTCGGCAGCCGTCACGCCGTGGGCGCGGAGCTGAGTCGTCGTCAGGACGCGGCGGTGGACCTGGGAGAGGTGACGGAGAGGGCGGGGGGAGAGCGGGGTGTTGTGCGTCATGGCGTCGGGATTCCCGCGCCCGGTCCCACCCTTAACCGCTGTTACACGGTCGTCGAGAAATGCGGACAAGCCAGTACTAAAGGTCAGGTGTTCGGGTGCCGAGTAGGGACGGGAAACCCCTGGTCCGATCGGGTGCGGACCAGGGGTTACGGGTCACATTGACCGAATTCCGTAACGGTCACCGGCGGCCCAAGCTCAGGCCAAAGGTCAGGCGCCGGCCGCCGCCGTGTCGCACTCCTGTGCGCGCAGCGCCCGCGCCAGGTCGTCCCGCGCCTCCAGTACCAGCCGGCGCAGCGCCGGCGCCGCGTCCGGGTGCGCCCGCAGCCACGCGTCCGTCGCCTCGAGCGTCTCCGGCCGGTCCTGCAGCGCCGGGAACAGGCCCCGTACGACGTCCATGCCGATCTGGATCGACCGCTCCCGCCACACCCGCTCGATCGCCGCGAAGTACTTCTGCGCGTACGGCGCCGTCAGCTCCCGCTGCGAGGGCTGGCCGAAGCCCGCGATCGTCGCCTCCACCAGCGCGTTCGACAGCACGTCGGACTCCACCACCTGCGCCCACGCCTGCGCCTTGACCGCCGCCGACGGGCGGGCCGCGAGGCAGCGGACCTGGTGGCGCCTGCCGGACGCCGTGTCGTCGCGGGCCAGTTCGGCCGCCAGCACGGACTCGTCGGCCACCCCGTGCGCCGCCAGCGGCTCCAGGAACGCCCAGCGCAGCTCCTGGTCCACCTCCAGGCCGTCGATGGTCTCCGCGCCGTCCAGCAGGCGCTTCAGCAGGGCGAGGTCCGTCTCGCCGGACGCGACCGTGGCGAAGAAACGCGCCCACGCCAGTTGGTGCTCGCTGCCGGGCTCGGCCGCCTCCAGCTCCCGCAGCGCGCCCTCGGCCAGCAGCTCACCGCCGGCCGCCCGCCACTCGGGCGCCGCATAGTGCACCAGCGCCGAGTTCGCCCACGCGTGCAGCATCTGCAGCACCCCGATGTCGGACTCGCGGCCCGCGAAGCGCAGCACCAGAGCGACGAAGTCCCGCGCCGGCAGCAGCGCGTCCCGGGTCATGTTCCACAGCGCCGACCAGCACAGCGCACGGGCCAGCGGGTCGGTCAGCGCGCCCAGGTGCTCCACAAGCGTCGCCAGCGAGGTGTCGTCGAAGCGGATCTTGCAGTACGTCAGGTCGTCGTCGTTGACCAGGACCAGATCCGGGGCCTCGGCGCCCGCCAGGTCCGCGACGACCGTGCGCGGGCCCTCCACATCCGTCTCCACGCGCGCGTACCGCTCCAGCGCGCCCTCGGGCGTGCGCCGGTACAGGCCCACCGCGATCCGGTGCGGGCGCTCCTCCGGATGCGACTCCGGCGCCTCCTGCACCACCGCCAGCTCGGCCACCCGGCCCTCCGCGTCCAGCAGCACCTGCGGCGTCAGCGCGTTGACCCCGGCCGTCTGCAGCCACGAACGCGCCCACGCCGACATGTCCCGGCCGCTGGTCTCGCCCAGCGCCGACAGCAGGTCGCCGAGGCGGGTGTTGCCGTACGCGTGCCGCTTGAAGTAGCGCCGCGCGCCCTCCAGGAACGCGTCCTGGCCGACGTACGCCACCAGCTGCTTGAGCACCGAGGCGCCCTTGGCGTAGGTGATGCCGTCGAAGTTCAGCTTGGCGTCCTCCAGGTCACGGATGTCCGCCGTGATCGGATGCGTCGACGGCAGCTGGTCCGCGCGGTACGCCCAGGCCTTGCGGCGGTTGGCGAAGGTGATCCAGGCGTCCTTGAAGCGGGTCGCGCCCACGTTCGCGAACGTGCCCATGAAGTCCGCGAAGGACTCCTTCAGCCACAGGTCGTCCCACCACTCCATGGTGACCAGGTCGCCGAACCACATGTGCGCCATCTCGTGCAGGACGACGTTGGCCCGCGCCTCGTACGACGCCTGCGTCACCTTGCCGCGGAAGATGTACTCCTCGCGGAAGGTCACCAGGCCCGGGTTCTCCATCGCGCCCAGGTTGTACTCGGGCACGAACGCCTGGTCGTACTTCCCGAACGGGTACGGGTAGTCGAAGTGGTCGTGGAAGAAGTCCAGGCCCTGCTTGGTGACCAGGAAGACGTCGTCCGCGTCGAAGTGCGGGGCGAGCCCCTTGCGGCACATCGCGCCGAGCGGGATCTCCAGCTTGGTCCCGTCATCGAACACCCGCTCGTAGGAATCCGTCACATAGTGGTACGGCCCCGCCACCACGCACGTGATGTACGTCGAGATCGGCTTGGTCTCCGCGAACCGCCAGACCCCGTCGGCCCGTTCGCCCGCGCCGTTGCTCCACACCGTCCAGCCCTCCGGCGCCCGCACCTCGAAACGGTAGGGCGCCTTGAGGTCCGGCTGCTCGAAGTTGACGAAGACGCGGCGGGCGTCGGCCGGCTCGTACTGGGTGTAGAGGTAGACCTCGCCGTCCTCGGGGTCGACGAAGCGGTGCATGCCCTCACCGGTACGGGAGTAGGCGCACTGCGCGTCCACCACCAGCTCGTTCTCCGCCGCCAGGTCCTCCAGCAGGATCCGCGAGCCGTCGAAGACCTGGCCCGCGTCCAGGTCACGGCCGTTGAGCGACACCGAGGTCACGCTCGGCGCGATCAGATCGGCGAAGCTGGACGCGCCCGGCTCGTTGCAGCGGAAGCGGATCGTGGTCACCGAGCGGAACGTGCGCGGCTCGCCTTCGCCGCCGCCGACCGCGGACCTGAGGTCCAGGGACACCTCGTACCCGTCTACGGACAGCAGGGCGGCCCGCTCCCGGGCCTCGTCGCGGGACAGATTCTCACCGGGCACGGACGGCACTCCCTTGTGATCGCGTGGATGAGGCTGAACAGGACCGATCCTGCCATGTGCCCCTGACAGGGGGCAGCAGGGAATCAGCGGGGAATGCGGGGCGCGAGGACGTCGTTGGGCTTGAAAAGACCTTTTCGCTGAGGAGAACCATGTCCGAGACCGCGAGCTCGACCGCGCCCGGCAAGACCCCCGTCGACTTCTGGTTCGACCCGCTGTGCCCCTGGGCCTGGATGACCTCCCGCTGGGTGCTGGAGGTGGAGAAGGTCCGCGACATCGAGGTCCGCTGGCACATCATGAGCCTCGCGGTCCTCAACGAGAACAGGCTCGACGAGCTGCCCGAGGAGTACCGGGAGATGCTCGCGACCAAGGCCTGGCAGCCGGTCCGCGTGGTCACCGCGGCCTGGCAGAAGCACGGCGACGACATCCTCGGCCCGCTGTACACCGCGCTCGGCACCCGCATCCACAACAACGGCGAGGGCCCGACCCTGGAGGCGGTCGCCGGCGCCCTCGCGGACGTCGGCCTGCCCGCCGACCTCATCGACTACGCCGAGCAGCAGGACTTCGAGTACGACGCCGAGCTGCGCGCCTCCCACAAGGAGGGCATCGAGAAGGTCGGCCAGGACGTCGGCACCCCCGTCATCGCGGTGCCCGGTCCCGACGGCGAGCAGATCGCCTTCTTCGGCCCGGTCGTCACGCCCGCCCCGAAGGGCGAGGAGGCGGCCCGCCTGTGGGACGGCACGATCGCCGTGGCCTCGGTGCCGGGCTTCTACGAGATCAAGCGCACCAGGACGCAGGGGCCGGACTTCAGCAACCTGTGAGCCCCGGCAGGTGCAGGGCCCGGTGCCGCTCAGCGCCGGGCCCTTTGCCGTGCCCGCGCCAGCAGCTCCAGGTGTTCCCCGTACCCCTTGGCGTAGTACGCCGCCCGGTCCGGGTCCGGCTCGATGACGCGGGCCGGCTCGGTCCAGGCCGCGGTGTCCAGCGGGACCCCGTACCGCTCGGCCGCCGCCAGCACCGCGCCCCGCGCGCCGACCTCGCCCTCCATCACCCTGAGCGGCCGGCCACCGCGCCCGGCGGCAGCAGCGCGAGCTCACGGGCGCCGAGCAGGCCACGGGTCTGTGCCGTCAGCCGGGCGTGCAGGGTGACGACCTGGGAGCGGCGCAGCAGTTCGTCCAGCGAGTCCAGGCGCAGCCCGTGCACCTCGCCGCGCACGTAGGGGTCGTGCACCATCACCCGCGCCCCGAAGGCGCACAGCACCCGCGCGACCCGGCTGCCCACCGCGCCGTATCCGACGATCCCGACGGGCAGGTCCTCCAGCTCGACACCGCTGTGCTCGTACGTGTAGTACGCGGATCCGCCCCAACTCCCTTGATCGGCGAGGAGATTGTGGGCCTGCGGGATGCGGCGCAGGGCGGCGAGCAGCAGGCCGACGGTGAACTCGGCGGTGGCGGCGGCGTTGCGGCCGGGTGCGAAGCACACCCGTACGCCGTGCCGCTTCGCCGCCTCCAGGTTGACGTTCACCGGACCGCCCCGGCAGACCACGACCAGCCGCAACGCGGGGCAGGCGGCGAGGACGCGGGCGGTGACCGGGCCCATCTGGGTGACCAGCACCTCCGCGCCGTCGAGCGCCGTGATCAGCTCGTCCTCGGCGTCGCTCGCCTCGCTCACCTCGGCGACCGGCCCGAACGGCTCCAGCGGCCAGCCGAGCGTCAGCTCCCGCACCTCGCAGTCGGCCTCCCGGCCGAGGGCGGCCCTGATCAGCCGCGGCAGGACGAAGTGGTCGCCGGCGGCCGGCACACGCACGCGGGAGGTCGTCACGGGGATGCACGCTCCTTCGGATCCGCGGCGCACACCTCGTGGCGCACCTTGTGCTCGTCCAGGTCGCGCAGCGCCTCGGGCGAGGCGCCGTCGTCCACCAGCAGCAGGTCGAAGCGGGACAGCGGGGCCACCCGGTGCAGCGCGACCCGGCTCAGCTTGGTGTGGTCGACCAGCAGCACGGTGCGGGCGGCCGCGTCGAGCATCGCCCGCTTCACGGAGACGATGTGCTGCTCCTGGTGGTAGGCGTAGCCGCCGTGCACCCCCGACGTCGACAGGAAACCGACGTCCACGCGCAGCTGCTCGACCGCCTCCACACAGGACACCCCGAGGAAGGAGGAGTGCAGCGGGTCGTAGTCGCCGCCCAGCGCCATCAGATGGATGCCGCGCTGCCCGGCGAGGAGGTTGATCGCCTCCAGGAAGTTGGTGACGACCGTCAGCGGGGTGATCTCGCCGAGCCGCAGCCGGCGGGCCACCTCCAGGACGGTGGTGGAGTCGTCGAGGAGGACCGCCATGCCGGGCTCGATGTGTCGCATGGCGTGCGCGGCGAGCGCGGCCTTCTGCGGGCGCATGGTCTTCAGCCGGTACTGCACGTTCGACTCGAACACCCCGGACGGCTGCGCGGTCACCCCGCCCCGGAACTTCCTGACGATCCCCTGCCGTTCGAGCTCGTCGAGGTCCCGGTGGATGGTCATCAGGCTCACCCCGAACCGCTCGGCCAGCTCGGCCGCGGTCGCCGAGCCCTCCGCGAGGACGAGTTCGGCCATGGCCGTCTGCCGGGCCGCGGGCCCTTGCGGGGAGTGCGCGCTGCTGTTGCCCATCTTGCCTCTGTCCGCCGTCCCGGTCGCTCGGCCCGGCCGCGGTGGGGTCGGGCCGGGATGACAGGGCGAGTCGACTCGACAACAGAGGGTGTAACGGCACGGGAAGGCCGTCAATCCCTTGGGCACGGGGAAATCAAGGGGAAATCTCAGTGAGGAGTGGGAACTTCACAGGAGCGTTCGCGATGTGCGGAGGTTCGGATGGCGGTGGCGTGGCTCGGGATCGACCTCGGTACCCAAGGGGTGCGGGCACTGCTCGTGACGGCCGGCGGCACGGTCCTCGGCAGCGGTGCCGCGCCCCTGGTGCGCGGACGGCGGGACGGGATGCGGCACGAGCAGGACCCGGGGGAGTGGTGGGACGCGGTGTGCGCGGCCTGCCGGAAGGCGCTCGGCGGGGCCCGCGCGGAGGTGGCCGGGCTCGCGGTGTGCGGGACCTCCGGGACCGTGCTGCTCACGGACGACACGGGACGCCCGGCCGGCCCCGCGCTCATGTACGACGACGGGCGCGCGTCCGCCGACGCGGGCCGGCTGCGCTCGGCGGGCCTCGCCGTGCAGGACATCTGGGCCCTGCCGAAGGCGCGCTGGCTCGTCGGCCGGTACGGCGCCGGACGGATCGCGCACCAGCCGGACGTGATCACCGCACGGCTGACCGGCGGGCGTGTCCCGGCCGATTCCAGCCACGCCCTGAAGACCGCGTACGACGTGGAGCGCGAGCGCTGGCCCGACCTCACCGGGCTCCCGGCCGGCGCCCTCCCGGACGTCGTACCGCCCGGCACCCGGCTCGGCGAGGTCTGCGCGGCCGCCGCCGACGCCACCGGCATCCCCGCCGGCACCCCGGTCGTCGCGGGCATGACCGACGGCTGCGCGGCCCAGATCGCCGCCGGCGCGCTGCGCGAGGGCGCGTGGAACTCGGTGCTCGGCACGACACTGGTGCTCAAGGGCGCGTCCGCCGAGCCGGTCCGGGATCCGGCCGGCGTGGTCTACAACCACCGTGCCCCGGACGGCACCTGGCTGCCCGGCGGCGCCTCCAGCGTCGGCGCCGGCATCCTCACCGCCCGCTTCCCGGCCGCCGATCCGGCCGCCCTGGACGGCCGCGCGGCCGCGTACGAACCCTCGGGTGCCGTCGCCTACCCGCTGGTCTCACCCGGCGAACGCTTCCCCTTCCGCGCCCCGCAGGCCACCGCGCTCCTGCTCGGCGACCCGGAGTCGGACGCCGACCTGTGGGCGGCCCTCCTGCAGGGCGTGGCCTTCGCCGAGCGCCTCTGCCTGGACTACCTCCACCACCTCGGCGCCCGCGTGGACGGCCCCCTCACCTTCACCGGCGGCGCGGCCCGCAGCGCCTACTGGACCCAGTTGCGCGCGGACGTCCTGGGCCGCCCGGTCCGCGTCCCCGAGCGGCCGGAACCCGCTCTGGGCATGGCGGCGCTGGCCGCGTACGGCACGGGGGCGGGAGACCGCCTCGCCGCCGTCGCCGAGTCGATGGCCCGCGTGGGGCCGGCGGTCGAGCCGCGCCCCGGCCGCACGGCGCGGTTCGCCGAGCCGTACGCACGGCTGGTGGGGGAGCTGGAGCTGCGCGGGTGGCTGCCCAGGGAGGTGGCGGCGCACGCTCTGGCCCGGCTGGACCGGTGATCACGCGGGCATCGACTTCGGGAACGGTACGCCCGGCCTGAGGAAGAACAGGCCGGCGATGGCACCGGACTTGTCGAAGCTCACGCGGAACTCGCCGTCGCTCTTCGCCATGCGCAGGGGCACGCTCACGACGGTGAACCGGCCGGACTTGACGTCCTTGGGCTTCTGGTGCGACTTGTAGTGCCCGAACTCGTCCTGGTAGTGCGTCCACGAGTCCTTCAGGCCCTCCGGCGGCAGGTGCTTGCGCATGTCCGCGTCGAAGTGGGCGGTGGCGGCCTTGTAGTCGCCCTTGACGATGTCGTCGAGCGCCTTCAGTGCGATCGTGTCGTGCTTGGTCGCGGCCTGTGCGGAACCGGCGGCCGGCAACGGCGCGGATGCGGCCAGGGCGAGCGTGGCCGCTGCCCGGAGCAGTCGCCGCCCGCCGCCGCGTGCGATGTCTTTGTCGGACATGCGTTCATCGTGCGCCACTCGCCCGCCCCTCGCATGCCGGACGGTCACCACCAGGGCTTTCGGCCCGTGGCGAGCCCGCGGGGATACTGCTGCCCATGACCGCCGCCACCCTGCTCCTCGCCCGCCACGGACAGACCGTGTGGCATGCCGAGAACCGGTATGCCGGAGTCAGCGACGTCTCGCTCACCGACACCGGGTACGCCCAGGCCGAGGCGCTGGGAAGGTGGGCCGCCGCGCATCCGGTGGACGCCGTCTGGACCTCGCCGCTGTCCCGGGCGATCGCCACGGCCGACCCCGCCTGCCGGGCCCTGGGGCTCACCCCGCACCGGGAGGACGACCTGCGGGAGTGCGACTTCGGGGTGGTGGAGGGCCGTACGCTCGCCGAGTTCGCGGCACAGAACCCGAGGGCGGCGGACGCGTTCCGCGCCGACCCGGTGGCGCACCCCTTCCCCGGCGCCGAGGACCCCCGCGCGGCGGCCGGGCGCGGGAGCGCCGCCCTGCGCCGCGTCGCCGCCGCCCACCCCGGCGGGCGGGTCCTGGTCGTCGCCCACAACACCCTGCTGCGGCTGGTGCTGTGCTCACTGCTCGGTGTTCCGCTCGCCGAATACCGCCGCGTCTTCCCGAAGTTGCGCAACGCGGCGGTGAGCGAGATCCGGGTCGACGGCCGTCACACCGCGCTGCTCTCGCTGAACGTGCCCTGCGCATAAGGGGAACGCGTCCGGGACGAGGGTCCGGGTGGCGCCCTTCAGCGGCGGATCACGCTCCGGGACGGGGAGCTCGCAGGTGCTGACGCCGGGCCAGCTCCTCGTCGTCGACCAGGGTGAGCATGGGCTGACCCGGCTCGCACAGCATGGTGACGAGGAAACGGCTCCAGGAATCCGTCCGGTTGTTGCCGTCCTGGTAGTGGATGACATCACCGCCCGGCTCCCAGAACGCCTCACCGGCCTTGATCACCCGCTCCGGCTCGCCTTCCAGTTCGAAGAGCATCTCGCCCTCCAGCACGTAGCCGAAGGCAGGTCCCGAGTGCCAGTGCGGAGGGGTGCCGGGATCGCCGGGCGGGAACTCGACGAGAGCGGTCATCGCCTCCGCCCCTCGCGGAACGGACGGCGGCTTCGCCGACTGCAGCACGGTGAGCGCCGTCTTCCATGCTTCCGAGCGGGGCCGGCGTTCGGCGCCGCCTGCCGCTGGATCGCCGTTCGACATGGTCGGCCTCCAGGATCGGGTCAGTCGGTGGGTCGCGGGGCGCGCAGATGGGCCCGCTCCTTGAGCTCCTCCTCCTCGACCAGCGTGTACATGGGCCGGCCCGGCGCGCACATCATGACCACGACGAACGTGGACGGCGCGTCCGGCAGGGCGTTGCCGTTCTGGTAGTGGATCTTGTCACCGCCCGGCTCCCACAACGTCTCGCCGGCCTTGATCACGCGCTCCGGCTCACCCTCGAGCTCGAAGCGGATGGCGCCCTCCAGCACATAACCGAACGCCGGCCCCGAGTGGCGGTGTGGCGGCATCCCGGGGTGACCGGGAGGCCACTCGACGAGGGTGGTCATCGCCGAGGCGCCCTCGGGAATGAAGGGCGGCGTGACGTCCGCCAGCATCCTGGGTCCGAACCCGTCCTCGGAATTCGCTTCCCGCATGGTGCTGCACCTCCGTAGGCCGGCCCCGAACCGACCATCGCGAGCGGGCGGTTCCGGGCTCACACGACTTGCTTTGCAGGGAAGACAGAGCACGGCACGGTTCTGTGACAGGGGTGCGCTTTCTCCGTCGTGAAGAGCTCCGTCGCGCGGAGGGTCCCGAGACCACCGTCCCTCCTGCCCGCGGCCCGCACAATCTCGGGAGCCGGGCCCGGCGCAGGGCGACGGAAAGGCCCCCGCGTGTCGCACGCGGGGGCCTTCTCGACGTGGGGGTGTCAGCGCTTGGCGCGGACCCGCTGCCAGAGGTAGCCCACGGCCGCCAGGAACAGGGTCATCCCGCCGGTGGAGCAGAGCTGGACGCGGGTGTCCGGCTCGCGGGCCATCAGGACGAAGATCGCGACCATGCCGGCCAGCGCGACCCAGGTCAGCCACGGGAACGCCCACATGCGCACGACCAGCTTCTCGGGGGCCTCGCGCTCGATACGGCGGCGCAGCAGCAGCTGGGAGGCCGCGATGAAGATCCAGACGACCAGGATGACCGCGCCGATCATGTTCAGCAGCCACGGGAAGACGTCGTTCGGGCGCCAGTAGCTGAGCAGCACGCACACGAACCCGAAGAAGCAGGAGGTGAGGACCGCGATCCGGGGGACCCCGCCGGACAGCTTGACCAGCGCCTTCGGGCCCTGGCCGCGCTCGACCAGGGAGTGGGCGATGCGTGAGGAGCCGTAGATGTTGGCGTTCATCGCGGACAGCAGGGCGACCAGCACGACCACGTTCATCAGCTGGCCCGCGCCGGGGATGCCGAGGTGGTCGAGCGTGGCGACGTACGGGCCCTTTTCCAGGACCTCGCTGGAGTTCCAGGGGACCAGGGTGACGACGACCGCCATCGAGCCGATGTAGAACAGGGCGATGCGCCACATGGCCGTGCGGACGGCGGACGCCACACCCTTGACCGGGTTCTCGGACTCGGCGGCCGCGATGGTGACCGTCTCCAGGCCGCCGTAGGCGAAGACGGAGGCGAGCAGGCCGACCAGCAGACCCTGGTTGCCGTGCGGCATGAAGTCGCCGAGGTTGGCGGCGCCGGGGGAGTGGGTGCCGGGGAGCACACCGGCGATGGCCAGCACACCGAGGATCAGGAACAGGCTGATCGCGCCGACCTTCAGCGCGGCGAACCAGAACTCGAACTCGCCGAAGTTCTTCACGGCGGCCAGGTTCGCCCCGCAGAACACCACCATGAACAGGGCCACCCACATCCACTGCGGGGTGCCCGGCAGCCAGCCCTGGACGATGTGCGCGGCGCCGATGCCCTCCAGGCCGACGGCCGTGCACAGCAGCACCCAGAAGGACCAGCCGGCGGCGAAGCCCGCCCAGGGGCCGATCGCCCGCTCGGCGTGCGCGGAGAAGGAGCCCGAGGACGGGTAGGCGGCCGACATCTCGCCCAGCATCCGCATCACCAGCATCACCAGCAGGCCGGAGAGCGCGTAGGCGATGACGATGGACGGACCGGCGGCGGCGATGCCCGCGCCGGAGCCGACGAACAGACCTGCGCCGATCACCCCGCCCAGGGCGATCATCGACAGATGGCGCTGCTTGAGGCCGTGGGAGAGGGAGGCACCGCCCTCCTGTTGCTGGGGCGGTGTCCCGGTGGTCGTGCTGGTGGGCATGGGTGCGGCTCTCCCGTGCAATGGGCGGGCAAAAACGCCGCCAGTCTGGGCGGCCCGTCCGCTCAGACGAAGGGGCCGCCCAGTATCCGGACACCCTCTGTGCGGAGGGTGAGGATCCGGTTACGCCGCCGCGAGCACCGGCGTGTAGTGCGAGGCG
Source organism: Streptomyces sp. NPDC050743 (assembly GCF_044456925.1). Classification (NCBI taxonomy): domain Bacteria; kingdom Bacillati; phylum Actinomycetota; class Actinomycetes; order Kitasatosporales; family Streptomycetaceae; genus Streptomyces; species Streptomyces sp. NPDC050743. The sequence goes on along the minus strand of NZ_JBITGJ010000019.1, from coordinate 49,049 downwards.
TCGCCCTCGATCGAGTAGCTCTCCTTGCCCTCGAGGCCGACCGGGACGTCACCGGCGACGGTCACCCGGTGCAGCCGGCGCGGCCGTCCGTCGTAGTTGTCGATGGCGTAGTGCTGGGTGATCCGGTTGTCGAAGAGGACGAGTTCGTTCTCCGCCCAGCGGTGGCGCAGGATGTTCTCCGGACGGGTGACGTACGCCTGGAGCAGGTCGAGGATCTTGCGGGACTCGCCGACGGACAGGCCCACGATCCGCTGCGCGAACCCGCCGACGAACAGCCCGCGCTCTCCGGTCAGGGGGTGGACCCGGACCACCGGGTGGGCGGTGCGGTACGTGATGGAGGTGAACTGGGCGCGCTGTGCCGCCTTCTCCTCGTCGACCTCCTCGTCCGGCACGGCGTAGTCGTAGTCGTTGGTGTGCTCGGCCCACAGGGTGTCGGCGAGGCGGCGCAGCGGCTCGGGCAGGTCCCGGTAGGCGGCGGCCGCGTTGGCGATCAGAGTCTCGCCGCCGTACGGCGGCACGGTGATCGAGCGCAGGGTGCTGGCCTGCGGCGGGTTCAGGACGAAGGTGACGTCGGTGTGCCAGTGGTTGGCGCGGCCCCGCTCGCTGTCCACGGGCAGCACGTTCGGGGCGCCGTCGACCGCGCCGACCGTCGGGTGCGCGGTGGTCAGATCACCGAAGTGGCGGGCGAAGGCCTGCTGGCCGGCATCGTCCAGACCGCCCGCCTCGAAGACGAGAGCCTTGTGGACGTTCAGGGCCTCGCGGATCGCGGCGACCTCTTCCGGGGCGAGGGGCTTGGTGATGTCGACGCCGGAGACACGGGCGCCGATGCGTGCGGTGACCTTGGTGATGTCGAGGGACATGTGCGGGTCCTTTCAGACGAGGGCTGCGGTGTGCTGTTTGGCGGGACGGGGAAGGCCGTAGCGCTCCCGGAGGGTCTGGCGTGGGCCGTACTCGAGGACCCGGTCGGCGAGCACGATCGCCTCGTCCGCGGGGTGCCTGCGGCGCGGTGGCGGGTCGGGCCGGTGGTGGGTGTGGTGGGTCATCCGTGGTTCTCCGTGACGCCGAGTGCGGTCAGGAGTCGTTCGCGGTGTTCGCTCAGGACCGGGTCGCGGTGGGAGCGTGGGTGAGGGTGGTCGATGGTCAGGTCGAGGCCGATGCGGCCCTGGTCCAGGACGAGGACCCGGTCGGCGAGCACGATCGCCTCGTCCACGTCGTGGGTGACCAGCAGCACGGACGGCCGGTGGCGTTGCCACAGGTCGCGCAGCAGGTTGTGCATCCTGATGCGGGTCAGTGCGTCCAGCGCTCCGAACGGCTCGTCGGCGAGCAGGAGTTCGGGCTCGCGGACCAGGGAGCGGGCGAGCGCGGCCCGCTGGGCCTCGCCGCCGGACAGTTCGCCCGGCCAGGCGCGCTCACGGCCCTTCAGACCGACCTCTTCCAGCGCGGCCCGGCCGTGCTCCTCGGCGTCCCTGCCGTCCGTGCCGAGCAGGACGTTGTCCAGTACCCGGCGCCACGGCAGCAGCCGTGAGTCCTGGAAGACGACCGAGATCCGCTCGGGGGCGGTGAGCTGTCCGCCGCCCGCGACCTCGTGGTCGAGTCCGGCGATGGCCCGCAGCAAGGTGCTCTTGCCCGAGCCGCTGTGCCCGAGCAAGGCCGTGAACTGGCCGGCGGGCAGGTCGAGGTCGATGCCGTCGAGGACCGTACGGCCCTGGAACGACCGGGTCAGGCCGCGCAGCCGGACGGCGGGGCGGGTCAGCTGCTCAGTGTGCGGCGCCACGACAGCACCCTCCGTTCGATGAGACGGACCACGCTGTCGGAGACCAGGCCGAAGACGCCGTAGATCAGCAGGCCGACCAGGATGACGTCGGTCTGGCCGTAGTTCTGCGCCTGGAACATCATGTAGCCGAGGCCGCTGGTGGCGTTGATCTGCTCCAGCACCACCAGGGCCAGCCACGAGCTCGTCACACCGAGCCGGAGACCCACGAAGAATCCGGGCAGTGCGCCGGGGATCACCACCTGGCGGATGAAGGTGAGCCGCGACAGACCCTGGACCTCGGCGAGTTCGACGTACCGGCCGTCGATGCCGGACAGCGCGGCATGCGTGTTCAGATAGATCGGTATGTAGACGACGATCGCGATGATCGCGATCTTGAAGGTCTCCCCGATGCCCAGCCAGAGGATGAACAGCGGGATCAGGCCGAGGGTCGGGATCGCCCGGTTGAACTGCACGGTCCCGTCGATCAGCGCCTCCCCGGCCCGGCTGAGCCCGGCGGCGAGCGCGAGCAGCACGCCCGCGGCCAGACCGATCGCGAAGCCGTACCCGGCCCGCCGCAGCGAGGTCAGGATGTCGGTGGGCAGGGTGCCGGCGGTCCACAGATGACCGGCCGTCCGCACGACCGTCCAGGGCGCGGGAACGGCACCCGTGTCGAGCGCTCCGGCGGTGGACGCGGCGGTCCACAGGGCGAGGAGCACGAGCGGGCCGATCAGCCGGGCGGCGGGCAGCCGGCGGCCGGGGGAGAGGCGCCTCGGCCCGCGGACCCGGGGAACCTTCCCGGCCCCCGTCGCCGCAACGGCGGTCGTCGTCGTGGTCACGGCGGTCATTTCCGGTACTCCTCGGGTACGGCCTTGGCGGCGATCGACTCGAAGCGGTGGTCGAAGAGCGAGGAGACGTCGAACTTCTTCACGAACCCGCCCTCGGCGAGCAGATCGGCCGTCTCCTGTTCCCATGTGATCGCCTCGTCCCACGCGGGCGGGAACAGCGGCTTGTTGGCGAGCCGGGCGATGCCCCGCGCCTGCTCCAGGGTCAGGTTCTGCGTCTTGACGTAGAACTCCTCGTTCCACACGTCCGGGTGCTCGTACTGCCACACCTGGCCCTGGGCCCACTGCGGGATGTAGGCGGCGATCGCGGCGGCCTTCGCGGGGTCGTTCAGCACGGACTGCGGCGCCCACAGCAGGTTGAGCAGGTCGACGACATCGGTGGGGATGGTGCGGGCGCCTTTCGCCTCGTACTGCTTCAGATACGCGGGGGCCTGGCTGTTGGCGAGCGGGGCCACGTCGACCTGCCCGGACTGCAGGGCGGTGAGGAACTGGTTGCTGGTCAGCGGGACCAGCTTCACCTCGTCGTACGCGAGGCCCGCCTTCTTCAGTGCCCGTAGCAGGACGACGCCCTGGGCCTGGCCCTGGGAGAAGGCGAGCCGCTTGCCCTTGAAGTCGTCGACGGTGTGGACGTCGCTGCCGGGCTTGGTGGCGAAGAGGTAGTTGGGCTTGCGGGTGAGGTCGATCGCCACGATCTTCGCGTCGAAGCCCTGGTAGTGCGCCTGGATCGGCGGGATGCCCGCGTTGTTGGCGAGGTCCAGGGACCCCGCGCGGAAGGCGTTGATGACGTCCGGGCCCGCCCCGATGTTCAGCCAACTCGACACGGTGAACGGCAGCTTGGGCAGCTTCGCCAGCCGGAACTGCAACTGCTGCTGGCCCTGGTAGGAGGCGATCTTCAGGCTGGTGCCCGCCGGGACCTTGTCCGTGAGCGGCTTGGCCGCGGCGCCGGCGGTGTCGGCAGAGGCAGCCCCCTTGGCGCAGCCGGCCAGGCCCGTCACGGCGGCGGACGCGCCCAGCAGGGAGGTGAGAAAGAGACGACGGTGCATGGGAGGCTCTCCAGACGAAAAAAGCGGAGAAAGGCAGACGGAATTCCGGGTGAGGAAATACCGGAGAAGAAAGAACTCACGCAGACGGAAACACGCGCTTCATGCGCGGCAACGTGTCAGCAACAGAGGGTGCGACAGCTCGTGAGCGGGTTCATGACCAGCATGTTCCCGGCCACGAACACTCCCTGTCAACATTCCGAGTTTCTGAATTAAATAGCCTCAGCTGGCACGCCCAGCGGATCACGGAACACCACGTCGAGGGCCACCGAACCGCCCGCCACCGCCAGCACCGAATCCGGGAAACTCGTCGGTTCCACCGCCGTGGACCGGTTCTTTCCGGCCGCTTCCCTGAGCGCGCTCAGGCAGTCCTCGAAGTGGATGACACCCACCTCGGTCACCACGACCGTCTCCGGATTGAGCACGTCCAGCAGCAGCCCGGCCGCCCGCCCGGTCGTCCGGGACCGCTCGACCAGCAGCCGCCGGGCCACCGCGTCCCCGGCCGCCGCCGCGGCCACCACCCGCATCGGGTTGGCCGCACCGGTCACCCCCGCCGCCCTGGCCCGCCGGCACAACGTCCGCTCGCTCAGCTCGACCTGGAGGCAGCCGGTACGGCCGCACGGGCAGGGCTCGGTGCCGCCCGGCACCGGCAGATGCGCGATCGCCCCGGCCGCCGAACGCGGTCCGTGGTGCACCTCGTCATGGGTGGCGAAAGCCGCGTCGACCACATTGCCCACGAACAGATGCAGCACGCTCGCGCTGCCGCGGGCCCGCCCGAACAGCCGCTCCCCGTTCACCAGCGCCCGCGCGTGCCCGTCCACATGGACCGGCAGCCCGGTGCGGGTGCCGAGCAGCTCCCGCACCGGCACCTCGCGCCAGCCCAGCAGCTCGTGCTCGACCACGCTGCCGGTCTCCCGGTCCACCCAGCCGCCGACGGCCACCCCGACCCCCAGCGGCCGGCGGCCCGGCGCCCCGGCGAGCAGCCCGGCGAGTCCCTCGGCGGCCCGCGCCAGTACCCAGCCGGGATCGGTCCGTTCGTGCTTCAGCTCACGCCGGGCCACCACCCGGCCGCGCAGATCCAGCAGAGCGACGGTCGTGTACGGCACGGCCACGTGCACCCCGCCGACCAGGAACCCCGTGTCGTCCAGGTCGACGGGGACGTGCGGCCGGCCGACCCCGCCCGAGCGGCGCGGCTGTGCGGACTCCCGGATCAGTCCGAGTTCGGCGAGCCGGGCACAGTGCTCGGTCACCGACGCGGGCGACAGCCCGGTGAGCCGGGCGATGGTGCTGCGCGCCACCGGCCCGTGCTCCAGCACGGACCGCAGCACGACACTGGCGCTGGTGCGCCGCCGGTCGCTGTCGGCGGCACGCGGAACGGGCGAGACAAGGGTGGGTACCGCGGTACGGGGCATGGAGGACCGTCCTCGGGAAACGGGGCCGACACGTCTCGGAACTCCGGGAGCAGAGGCGTGCCGGGTGGTCCGCCCCTACTCCGGGCGGCGACAGGTGGCCGTGCCCTGGCGTCGCAGGTCGACATAGCGACGCGAGGTGAAGTTCCGGGCCTGGGCAACCATGGCTGGAAGAGTAGGGCAGGAAAGGTGAATCCGACCAGATGACCAGGATTCATTTGGTGAGACTCCACAGTCCCCTCGGAATCCCGCCGAGTGAGCCACGCGTCCCCGCCTCAGTGACCAGTCTCACGCCCTGATCGGTGTAGCCCGCACTCTTTGTTCGAAGCCCACCAAGCTGTCGTTCCGCCCTTTGTCGAGCGCTGACGGTGATCGGCCCGAGGCGGCTGGGATAGCGTCACGGTGTCCCAGCATGTCCCCGTCACCCGCGGAGTCCCCATGAGCACCGCCACCGCCACCGCTCGCCCCGGCGCAGTCCTCGCCGACCTGCTCCCCGCGTCCCGCGTCCGCGACGCGGTCCTCGTCGTCGGCGGTGCCGTGCTCACCGGACTCGCGGCCCAGGTGGCCGTCCCGGTGCCCGGCTCCCCGGTGCCGGTGACCGGCCAGACCTTCGCCGCGCTGCTCGTCGGCACCGCGCTCGGCGCCCGCCGCGGCTTCCTCTCCCTCGCCCTGTACGCGCTCGCCGGCGTCGCGGGCATGCCGTGGTTCGCGGGCGGCACCTCCGGCGCGGCCTCGGTCTCCTTCGGCTACATCCTCGGCATGCTGCTCGCCTCGGCCGCCGTCGGCGCCCTGGCCCGGCGCGGCGCCGACCGCTCGCCGCTGCGCATGGCGGGCACGATGCTCCTCGGCGAGGCGATCATCTACGCCGTCGGCGTGCCGTACCTGGCCGTCGCGGCCCACCTCTCCCTCTCCCAGGCCGTCGCGCTCGGCCTCACCCCGTTCCTGATCGGCGACGCCCTCAAGGCCGCCCTGGCGATGGGCGCCCTGCCCACCGCCTGGAAGTTCGCGAACAAGCGCTAGACGCCGTAGTTCCTGCGGAAGAGGTTCGCCGGGTCGTAGGTCTCCTTGACCCGGGCGAGCCTCTTTCGCGTTCCGGGGCCGTACAGGCCGGTGCTGCGGTCCCCGGCGCCGAAAGCGAAGTTGAGGGACCGTCCCAGGGTGTCCTCGGCCAGCAGCGCGAACGCCGGGTCGAGCACGGCCCGGGCCCGCTTCCGCTCCCCGGCCGTCAACAGCCGCACCAGGAACCGCCCGTCGCGGTACGGCACCGCGTTCGGCGCCGGGCGGGCGAGCGCGCCGCCCAGGTGATTGACCTGCACGACACACATCGGGCCCGCCTCCGGCCCGGTCGCCAGCAGCAGCTCACCGGCCCGCTCCATGTCCAGCTCCCGCAGCACCGCGCTGTCGCCGTAGTAGGCGTGCGGGAAGTCCGGGTCACTGTGGATGGTGTGGCTCTCGGCGTACGGCATCTCGCGCAGGGAATCCGCGAGCACCGGCCCAATCTCCCGCAGCGGGGCGACGATCCGCTCGCCGTCGGCGCCGGTGTGGGCGACGCGGACCGAGACGACGTACCTGCCGCGCAGGTACGGGGGCAGCGCGGGCAGGTCCGGGTACGGTACGGCGGCGAAGGACGAGGTCAGCCCGTCGGGCACGGTCCGCGTCCAGGCCTCGTACGCCCGCAGCACGGCCGCCGGGTCCACCGCGCGCCCGTCGAAGGCGAGCGAGCCGCCGTACAGCGTCCGCACCGGTACGAGCCCGATCTCCAGCTCGGTCACGATCCCCAGGTTCTGCCCGGCGCCGAGCAGCGCCCAGTACAGCTCGGGGTCGGAGCCGGCGGTGACGTGCCGCAGCTCCCCGTCGGCGGTGACGAGCTCCAGCCACCGCACATGGTCGGCCGCGTAGCCGAACTCGCGGGCGAGGATCCCCAGTCCGCCGCCCAGGGTGTACGAGACCGCGCCCACGCCGGGTGCCGACCCGTTCAACGGCGCCAGCCCGTACGGCTCGGCGGCCGCGACCACCTGCCCCCAGCGCGCTCCGGCCCGCACCCGGACGGTACGGGCCCCGGGATCGACCACGACCCCGTCCATCCGCCGGGTGCTGACGAGCAGCCCGCCCTCGTAGCCGCCGGGCAGTCCGTGCCCGGTCGCCTGCACCCCGACGGGCAGGCCCTGGGCGGCCGCGTACCGTACGGCGGCCACCACGTCGGCCGCCGAGCGGGCGGGCACCACGGCGGCGGGCCGCTGGGCGAAACCGCGCTGGAAACCGGCGATTTCGTCGCGGTAACCGGCGTCGCCGGGGCGCAGGAGGGTCAGGTCCAGGGCGTCGTCCACAGAGGTCATGGGATGCAGCATGGCCGCATAACCTGACAGGTGCCGTCAGGTTATGCGGCCATGTTCATCGGCCGGGTCGGTGACCTCAGCCGGTGGTGACCTTCTCGGCCGCCTCGACGGCGGCGGGGGCCGTCGCGGCACGGCGGGACTCGATCTGCTGCTTCACCACAGCGATCACCACCACGACCGCCGCCACCGCGACCGACAGCAGCACGGTCTTGCGCCCGCTGCTGGCGCCCTCGGTGTCGGTGAGCATGTAACCCAGGACGAACACGATCAGCGCGGCCGTTGCCCAGGTCAGATAGGGGTACAGCCACATCTTCACGACGAGCTTCTCCGGCGCCTCCCGCTGGATGATCCTGCGCATCCGCAGCTGCGAGAAGCAGATGACCAGCCACACGAACAGGGCCACCGCACCGCTGGAGTTGAGCAGGAAGAGGAAGACGGAGTCCGGGTACTTGTAGTTGAAGAAGACCGCCACGAAGCCGAACACGACCGACGACAGGATCGCCGCCATCGGCACGCCCCGGGAGGTGGTGCGGGCGAACGCCTTCGGGGCGTCACCGCGCTGGCCGAGCGAGAAGGCCATGCGGGAGGCCGTGTACAGGCCGGAGTTGAGGCAGGACAGCACCGAGGTCAGGATGATGACGTTCATGATCTGACCGGCGTTGGGGATGCCGAGCGAGTTCAGCGCGGCGACGTAGGAGCCCTGCTCGGCGATGGACGGGTCGTTCCACGGCACCAGCGAGACCACGATGAGGATCGAGCCGAGGTAGAAGACGCCGATACGCCAGATGATGCTGTTGGTGGACTTGGTGACCGCACGCTGCGGGTCCTCCGACTCGCCGGCCGCCAGGGTGGCGATCTCGCTGCCCATGAACGAGAAGACGACCAGCAGGACACCGGTGAGGATCGAGCCGGGCCCGTGCGGCAGGAAGCCGCCATGATCCGTGAGGTTGCCGAAGGAGGCCTTGTCCGCGTGCACGCCCGGCAGTACGCCGAAGACGGCCAGCACACCGATGGCGATGAACGCGGCGATCGCCACGACCTTGATACCGGCGAACCAGAACTCGAACTCGCCGTAGGAGCCGACGGAGACCAGGTTGGTCGCGGTGAGCACGGTCATCACGATGAGCGCCCAGCCCCACTGCGGTACGCCCGGCACCCAGCCCGAGAGGATCTTGGCGCCGGCGGTGGCCTCGACGGCCAGCACGACGACCCAGAAGAACCAGTAGAGCCAGCCGATGGAGAACCCGGCCCAGCGGCCGAGCGCACGGTCGGCGTGCGCGGAGAAGGAGCCGGAGGTGGGGTTGGCGGCGGACATCTCGCCGAGCATGCGCATCACGAGCACGACGAGGGTGCCGACGAGGGCGTAGGACAGGAGGATGCCCGGTCCCGCCGTGGCGATACCGGAGCTGGAGCCGACGAAGAGGCCGGCTCCGATGACACCACCGATCGCGATCATCGTCAGGTGGCGGTTCTTGAGTCCTGCTTGGAGGCCCGAACCAGGGGTCATTGGACGGATTTCCTTTGCGCCAGGAGGAGCAGCTCATACGAGCGGTGTACGAGTCGGTCCAGTGAATCCGAGGCGAACGGATTCGGGAACCTCTGAATCCGTATCGTTACTTGAGGTTCCCTTGAGGTTCTATGGTCCCGGTCACATCTTCCGAGGCCCGGCGGGGGTTCCTGGGGGCCCGGCGGGGTGCCGCCACCCGAGGCTGCTGCCCGCAATGCGGCGTGTCACACTCATGGCATGCGCGTGTATCTCGGCTCCGACCATGCTGGCTACGAACTCAAGAACCATCTCGTCGAGTGGCTCAAGGCGGCGGGTCACGAGCCCGTCGACTGCGGGCCGCACATCTACGACGCCCAGGACGACTACCCGCCCTTCTGCCTTCGCGCCGCCGAGCGGACGGCCGCGGACGCCGACGCCCTCGGCATCGTGATCGGCGGCTCCGGCAACGGTGAGCAGATCGCCGCGAACAAGGTGAAGGGCGTGCGGGCGGCGCTGGCCTGGAGCGAGGAGACCGCGGCGCTGGGGCGGCAGCACAACAACGCCAACGTGGTCGCCGTGGGTGCGCGCATGCACAGCACGGAGGAGGCGACGAAGTTCGTCGAGGTCTTCCTCAACACGCCGTTCTCCGGTGACGAGCGTCACATCCGGCGGATCGACATGCTGTCGGCGTACGAGACGACGGGCGACCTGCCGCCGATCCCGGCCCACCACCCGCAGGACAGCCAGGCATAGGGCACCCCTGGGCTCCGCCCCGAGGGCGCGCTCTCGGGGCGTCCGCTCGCGAAGGAAAGGACACTCCCGCCGTGCCGGAAGGGCACACCATCCATCGGCTGGCCCAGGACTACGCCGAGCGCTTCCAAGGCACGGCCCCCCGCGTCACCAGCCCCCAGGGCAAGTTCTCCGACGCCGCCGCCCTCCTGGACCGCTCCGAACTGACGGCCACCGAAGCCCACGGCAAGCACCTCTTCCTCCGCTTCCGGGACACCGACTGGGTCCACATCCACCTCGGCCTCTTCGGCAAGGTCGGCTTCGGCGACGCCCCCGCACCCCCGCCGGCCGACACCGTCCGGCTCCGGCTCGCGAACGACACGGCGTACGGGGACCTCCGCGGCCCCACCACCTGCGCGCTGATCACCGACCCGGAGAAGCGGGCCGTACACGCCCGCCTCGGCCCCGATCCGCTCCGCGAGGACGCCGACCCGCACGCGGCGTACCGCAGGATCTCCCGCAGCCGTACGACGATCGCCGCGCTGCTCATGGACCAGAAGACCGTCGCCGGCGTCGGCAACGTCTACCGCGCCGAGGTGCTGTTCCGGCACGGCATCGACCCCTACCGCGCGGGCAGGGACGTCAGCCGCGCCGAGTGGGACGCGATATGGGCCGACCTCGTCGAGCTGATGCACGAAGGCGTCCGGAACAACCGGATCGACACGGTTCGGGCCGAGCACACCCCGGAGGCCATGGGCCGGCCACCGCGCGTGGACGACCACGGCGGCGAGGTGTACGTCTACCGCCGCGCCGCCCAGCCCTGCCACATCTGCGGCACCGGGATCCGCACCGCCGGCCTCGCCGCCCGCAACCTCTTCTGGTGCCCCACCTGTCAGCAGCGGTGACCGGGCACTAGAAGCCGTGCGGCAGCCACGGGGCCACCGGTGAGCCGAACGCCACCGACGCCTCCGTCAGCGCCCCCGGCCGCAGCTCCCGTACCCGCCCGGCCGCCGCGAGCGACAGCAGTGTCACACCGCCGAGGTAGGACGCGCCCAACTCCCGTACGGTGAGGGAGAGATCGGCGGCGTCGGCCGTGCGCTCGCAGGACGCGCCCTTCGGGTCCCCGGTCAGGCGCCAGCGCCCCGCGTTCCACGGGCAGAAGGTGTCCTCCACCTCCAGCACGACGTCCACGGGCGCCTGATACGTGCGCGCCGACAGTGCCGCACCCACGTCGACGAGACGCACGTACGCGTCGTCCTTCAGGCGCGGCCGGCAGCGGCGGGGGTCCGAGACCAGGTATCGCCAGGCGTCGTCGAGCGGTCGCGATCGCACCGACAGCGTGGTCATCAGGTCGATGCCGAACAGGAACCGCCACAGCGCCGCCTCGGTGACGGGATCGAGCGCGGCCAGGTCCTTCAGCTGCACCGTGCCGTCGTGGCCGCTCTCGCCCCAGCCGATCCTGGTGCTGAAGCGGACGTATCCCGTGACCTCGCCGTCCCGTTCGGCGACCGCGCACTGCAGCGCCGACGCCCCGCCCCGCTCGCTCTCGGGGTCGAGGAGACCGGCCCGCTCCCAGCCGGGCCGCCGGGCCAGCATCCCGGGCCGCAGTGGCACCAGCGCCGCGTAGACCGCCTCGCAGGCGTCGAGGACGTCCGCGGGCGCCGCGTAGCGCAGGCGTACGTCGTCCACGCCGGGCGGCAGGGACAGCGTCACCCGGCTCGTGTCGATCTCGGCGGCCGTACGGAAGGTGGCCGCGCCGTACCCGAAACGGCCGTAGATCGCGGGCTCGGACGCGGTCAGCACCGCCACCGGCTCGCCCAGCGCCCGTACGTCGTCCAGCTGCCGGCGCATCATCGAGGTCAGCACCCCGCGCCGCCGGTGGGTGGCCGCCACGCTCACCATCGTCACGCCGGCCGCCGGGACCGCGGTCCCGCCCGGCGCGGTCATCCGGAAGCTGAACGCCCCCGTCGTACCGACGATCGCGTCCCCGTCCCATGCGGCCAGGGAACGGTCGAACTCGGTGAGGGACTTGTCCAGTTCGCGTTCCTCGGGCGGTGCCGCCGAGGCGCCGAAGGCGCGGTACAGGACGTCGTACCACCGGTCCCAGTCGGACTCGCGCAGCACCCTCAACTCGGTTTCCCGGTCAGTCCCCATGAACCATGCGTACCAGGGCGTCGCGGGACGAGCCAGCGAATTTCCCCCGGACGGCGGCGCGATGGCCTCGCGTGCCGTTCACTGTGAGGACGAACCGAGGACAGACGACGACGAACCGCGAAGTCGGGCCTCGCACGAGGGACAAGTGGGACCTCCCGTGCCAAGCAGCCGGTCCGATGGATAGGGTCGCGAACTAATGGCAGCAGGACGAGAGCGGCGCGCGAAGGCCGAGACGTTCACGGCCCGGTGGAAGATGCAGTGGCACCGGGCCCGCACCGGCCTGCGCAGAAGCGCCGTGGACTACTTCCGCGGCGACGGCTCCGACTGGATCGCGTTCGCCGGACTGCTGATCACCATCCCCGTCCTCATGGCCATGACCCTGGTCGACTCGGTCTGGTGCTCCCCGGCCACCCTGGTGCTGCCGATCATCGCGGGCGGCCTGCTGCTGCGCCCGGCGAGCCTGCTCGGCCTGTACGCGGCCGGGGCCACCGCGCTGATCGTGGAGTCGGTACGGCTCGGCCCGTACACCGAGGGCCCGTCCCGGGTCACTCCGGGCGTGGTGCTGGTGGTGGCCGCCTGCGGTTTCTTCGGGCTGCTCACCGCGCAGTTCCGCAGCCGGGTCGGGGTGCCCTGGCGGCGCGGCGGCACCATGCTGTTCGACCTGCGCGAGCGGATCCGGGTGCAGAGCAAGCTGCCGAAGCTGCCGCAGGGCTGGCACCACGAGATGGCGCTGCGGCCGGCCGGCGGACAGTCCTTCTCCGGGGACTTCGTGGTCGCGGCCCGGACCAACGGCGGCCGCACGCTGGAGGTCGTCCTCACGGACGTGTCCGGCAAGGGCATGGACGCGGGGTCGCGCGCCCTGCTGCTGTCCGGCGCCTTCGGGGGCCTGCTGGGCTCCCTTCCCCCGCACGCCTTCCTTCCGGCCGCGAACGGCTACCTCCTCCGCCAGGACTGGGACGAGGGCTTCGCCACCTCCATCCATCTCGTCCTGGACCTCGACTCCGGCGACTACGAGCTGTACTCGGCCGGCCATCCGCCGGGGCTGCAGCTCAGCGCGGGCAGCGGACGCTGGGAGGAGAAGGCCGCCGAGGGGCCGCTGCTGGGTGTGTACGACGGCGCGCAGTTCGACTCCGTGAAGGGCTCGCTGCGGCCCGGGGACGTGTTGATGCTGTTCACGGACGGTTTGGTGGAAACCTCCGACCGCGACATCGTCGAGGGCATCGACCGGCTCACCGGCGAGGCCGACCGCTATGTCGTCGGCGGCTTCCACGGTGCCGCCTGGCACCTCATCGAGGCGGTCGCGAAGGACGTCAACGACGACCGGGCCCTGCTCCTGATCTGCCGCGGACAGACCCCGCTGACCCCCTGACCCGCCGATCCGCCGACGGATCCGGGGCAGTGGGCTTGCGGCGGAGGGCCGGTTGGCTTTGGGCCCGGTTGGCTTGTGGACCCCGCCCGCTCGTGCGGCCCCCGCGCCGCGAGACACTGGGCCGATGACTCAGCTCACGCTCGCCGAGGTCGAGGCCCTCGCCCGTGCCGCCCACGAGGGCCAGACCGACAAGGCGGGACGGCCGTACGCCGAACATCTCGCCGCCGTCGCCGCCGGTGTGCGGGCCCGGGGCGGGGATGCGGAACAGATCGCGGCGGCCTGGCTGCACGACTCCGTCGAGGACGACGCGCTCACGCGTGAGTGGCTGGAACAGGCGGCCCTGAGCGCCCGTACCAAGGCCATCGTGGACGCCCTCACCAAGCGGCCGGGGGAGGACCCGGAGGCGTACGCGGGGCGGATCCTCGCCACGGACGGCGCGCGGCTGGTGAAGGAGGCCGACCTGGCGCACAACGCCGACCCGGAGCGGCTGGCGGTCCTGGACGAGCCGACCCGGAAACGACTGACCGAGAAGTACGCCCGGATGCGCGCGCTTCTCGGTCTGGGGGAGCAGTCGGGGTCCTAGGCGCCGACCTTCTCGCGCTCGCGTTCCCTGCGCTGCCGTTCGCGGGCGAGTTCCGCCGCGTCCTGCTTGAACGCCCACTCCATCCTCGGCTCCATCGCGAACCGGAAGACCCGCTGCACGGGCTTGGTGCACAGCAGGGTGACGGCCGCGCCGAAGGCCAGGGTCACCAGGATCTCGCCGAACGGGCGGTGCAGCCACGGGTGGTCGAACCAGCCGCGGTAGTCGGCGAACTTCACCAGGAAGCCGTGCAGTAGATAGCCGTACAGAGTGCCCGCGCCGAGCGCCGTGAACCACATCCTCCGGCGCGGCACCCAGGCGAAGAAGCACGCCGTCAGCAGCAGCGAGCAGCCCATCATCGCGAGCGTCATCACCGGGCCGCTCCACCAGGGCGCGCCCAGCTCCTGCGCGGAGTCCCGGTGGTAGAACCACGCGGTGTTCATGCGCGGCACCGCCCACCAGCCGACGGCCAGCGCGGCGGCGAACACCGGCACCGCGGCGATCCGCACCGAGCGGCGGCGCACCAGCTGGAAGTGCTCGGGCTTCATGCACAGGCCGAGCACGAAGTACGGCAGGAACTGCAGGACGCGCTGCAGATCGAGGTCGTCACCGATGTTCGGGGTGACGGACGCCAGCATGGCGATGCCGAGGGCGACTGCGAACGGCGAGCGCACCAGCTTCCAGATCGGCGTCGTCAGCCGCCAGATGAACAGCGCGACCAGGAACCAGGTCAGGTACCAGGGATCGAGGAGGCTGATCTCCTCGTGCGAGCCCGTGACCAGGTTCTTGAACGTCGGATACGCGGTCTCGAACAGGACGTACGGCACGACGACACCGGTGATCAGCCGCTTCAGCCGGTCCGGGCGCATGTCGAAACTGCGCGAGAAGAAGCCGGAGATGATGATGAACGCCGGCATGTGGAAGGAGTACACGACCGTGTACACGCCCTCCAGGATCCGGCTGTCGCCCTTCAGCGGCTCCCACGAGTGACCCATCGCGACGAGCACGATCGCCAGGTACTTGGCGTTGTCGAAGAACGAGTCGCGCTGCTTGCCGCCGTGCTGTGCGCCGTCGTGCTGTTTGCCGGGTCTGTCCGCGTTCGTCTGCCGCGCCGGCGTACTCGGCGGGGTACGCGGACTGGGCACTCCGTCCGCCGGCGACTGTGCCGGGGGGAGCGGCCTGCGGTTCTGGCCGGAGGAGGAGGCGGCGTCAAACATCTCAGGCACCCTAGCGTCGTCTGTGGGATTTCGTAAAACCCCCGCAGTCATTCCTGGTTAACTTCTTCGGGTACCCACCGATTTACAGAACTTGCCATCCCTGTCTACGTGATGGTGCGCACACAGAGGCCGTCAACTCACCCTCGATGTCCCGATTCATCCCGACTAAATGGGGCATACGGCGCCTCTGTGCCATCAATTCGAATTACCTGCGCACAGGATGTGTGGAGGCGGAAACGAAGTCGCTTAATTCCCGGGGGAGTCATGTGCGGGCGGCCCGGTCGAATTACCCTGCGGCGGATCGTCCGCGCCGGCCGGATGTCCGACGTTGTGTCACGGGCCGCATGGGCGGGCCTGGTTGGTGGCACGATGGTTCTGGCAGGGGTGCGCGGGGCGTACCCCCGGGCCGGGAGAGCGGACCGACCGAGGGTGTGATTAGTTGTGGCCATTTCACTGTCTGTGGTGCTGCTGTTGGCGATCATCCTTGTAGTGCTGCTGAGAGGCGGGAGCATCAAGGCGGGCCCCGCGATCGTCGCGGTGCTGTTCGGCTTCTTCCTCGCCTCGACCGGCATGGCCCCGTCCATCGACCGCTTCCTGAACTCGATAGCGGACTCCATCAACTCGATCAAGTTCTGACCGGAGCGGGGCCGGCGGAGAACGGCGGCCACCGCGTCGAGGACCGCCTCGGCAGCGGCGGCATGGGCGTGCCCACCTCGCCCGGTCCGCCTCCGGCCGCCGGCTCGCGGTCCAGCCGCGAGGTGCGGCGCCGCCGGACAGGCCCCGCTGGATGCGGAGGGGGCCAAGGGCGGGATCCACCCGCTCGGCGCGGCGCACGAACATCTGTGTCTTGCCGGCCCTGACGACGGTACGGCCGGCCAGGTACGCGGCCCCCGCACCTCACCCTCTCCAGCGGCCGCGTCCGTGCCATCGCCCCGGCGCCCGGACGCGAGCCGTGGGAGGGCAACTCCAGCGCCGAGCGGCCCGGCCCGCCCACCGCCTCCGCCACCCGGCCACCCTCGACCTGAGCACCGGCCGGGTCACCGGCACGCTCGACGACAGCGACGACACAGGCGCCGGCAGGCCGGGATGCTCGGCGGACGGGTGTCCGCCGCCCTGCACGTCTGCGTCAAGGGACTGTGCGCCGTCGACATGCACGTACCAGGTGCCCGCAAGCTCCCACGATGCCGGCACCGTGGTGGTGCCTGTGCGGAAGCAGTGATCGCCGTCCCCCACGACGGGGTCACCTGTGATCGATCGGGGTTGAAGCACGGCTTGGAAGGCATCGCGCGGACGTCCTGCAACGGTGGACGCGCCAGGACACGCGCGCTCTCAACGGGTTCTCACTGACGCCGTTGGCCAAGGACGCAGAACTCGTTGCCTTCGGGGTCCGCCATGACAACCCACGACTGGTCACCCTGGCCGATGTCGACACGCTTCGCGCCGAGCGCCTCGAGGCGAGCCACCTCTGCGGCCTGGTCGTCGGGCCTGAAGTCGAGATGCAGCCGGCTCTTGGCCGTCTTGGCCTCGTCGAGCCGGACGAAGTCCAACCCCGGCAGGCGGTCCGGCTCCGGGCGGATCTCGAACTCCTCGTCCGAGGAGTGGACCACGACCCAGCCGAGAGCAGTAGCCCACCACTGCCCCAAGGCCACCGGATCCGCCGAGTGAACGATCACCTGTTCCCATTCCAAGGTCATCCGCCGAGTCTAGGCATGCCGGGGCTGCGGAAACAGGCGTTTGAGGCGCTTGGAGGGAGGCCACGAAGCGGCTGGCCGGCCGCCCTTTCGGACCCCCGCGAACGATCTCGGAAACGACCAGGGCCAGGCGGAGGACTAACCCTCTGACCTGGCCCTGAGTCGTATGGAGCGGGCGACGGGAATCGAACCCGCGTAGCTAGTTTGGAAGACTAGGGCTCTACCATTGAGCTACGCCCGCAACAGTGCGCCGCAGGTCGGCGACCGCGGCACTGCACGCATCGTAGCGGGTCGCCCGCCGTGGAGGCCAACGAGTTGATCCCCGGAGCCCGCGCGCGCCGCCTCGGAGAATGCGGCCGACGCGACCGGCCGGGGCATGTACCCTACGTGTCGCACCAGACGGGGTGTGGCGCAGCTTGGTAGCGCGTCCGCTTTGGGAGCGGAAGGCCGTGGGTTCAAATCCCGCCACCCCGACCACCTGCTCACGACGTCGTGATGATCGCCTTTTGGGGCGCTGACCGGCTGCGGTTACTATGCAAACTGCGCGCCCGTGTGTCCCGGCCCACTCGGCCTACGAACTCCTCCGGGCGGCGAATCCGCCGGACCAGTCTGGCCCCGGCAGAAACCAAGAAGTCAGCCACAAGGAGACCGAACCGTGAAGAGCGCCGTGGAGACCCTGAACCCGACCCGGGTTCGGCTCACTGTCGAGGTGCCCTTCGAGGAGCTCAAGGACAGCCTCGACGCGGCGTACAAGAAGATCAACCAGCAGGTCACGGTGAAGGGCTTCCGCAAGGGCAAGATCCCGGCCCGGGTCATCGACCAGCGGTTCGGTCGTGGCGCCGTGCTGGAGGAGGCCGTCAACGACGCGCTTCCGAAGTTCTACACCGAGGCGGTCAACGAGGCCGAGCTCAGCCCGCTGGGCCAGCCCGAGGTCGACATCACCGAGCTGAAGGACGGCGAGACGCTGAACTTCACCGCCGAGGTCGACGTCCGCCCGGCCCTGGAGATCCCGGACTACTCCGGCATCGAGGTCGAGGTCGACGCCGTCGAGGTCACCGACGAGGACATCGAGAAGTCGGTCGAGCAGCTGCGTGAGCGCTTCGCCTCCACCTCCCCGGTCGAGCGCGCCGCCGAGGACGGCGACGTCGTCACCATCGACCTGCAGGCCAAGGTCGACGGCGAGGTGCTGGAGGACGGCATCGCCAACGGCGTCTCCTACACCATCGGCTCCGGTGAGCTGCTCGACGGCATCGACGACGCCGTGAAGGGCCTGTCCGCCGGCGAGGAGGCCACCTTCACCTCCGAGCTGAAGGGCGGCTCCGCCGCGGGCAAGGAGTCCGAGGTCACCGTCAAGGTCACCCAGGTCGCCGCCCGTGAACTGCCCGAGCTGGACGACGAGTTCGCGCAGCTCGCCTCCGAGTTCGACACCCTGGACGAGCTGAAGGCCGACAGCCGCAAGCGCCTGGCCGACATGAAGCAGTTCGACCAGGCCACCCAGGCCCAGGAGCGCGTCCTGGACAAGCTCCTGGAGCTGGTCGAGGTGCCGGTCCCCGAGAAGCTGCTCGAGGACGAGATCAACACCCGCAAGCACAACCTGGAGCACCACCAGCTCGCCCAGATGGGCCTGACCCTCGACAAGTACCTGGAGATCCAGGGCAAGACCGCCGAGGAGTTCGAGGCCGAGACCCGCGAGGCCGCGGTCAAGGGCATCAAGACCCAGTTCGTCCTGGACGAGCTGGTCAAGAAGGAGCAGCTCAACGTCAACCAGGAGGAGCTCACCGAGCACCTCATGCGGCGTGCGGCGTCCTCCGGCATGTCCCCCGACCAGTTCGCCCAGGCCGTCGTCGAGGGCGGCCAGGTGCCGCTCCTGGTCGGCGAGGTCGCCCGCGGCAAGGCCCTGGCCGTCGTGGTCGAGGCCGCCACGGTGAAGGACACCAACGGCGAGGTCGTCGACCTGGACGACGAGGAGGAGGAGACCGAGGCCGCCGAGGCGTCGGAGACCTCCGAGGAGAACGCCGAGGGCTGAGCGGTCCCACGGCGTCTGTGAGGCGCGTACAGCGGGCCCTGGGGACTTTCCCCGGGGCCCGCTGTCGTACCCGGGCGGTGGCCCACCGAGGGGGCGTGGGGAACCGCGTGAGCAACCACGGACGACCCGCGGCCGCCGACGCACCGCGCACCTCACGGCGAGCGGGCTCCCGGCCCCCGAGCGGAGCGCTACGCCCCCGGCGAACACCCCCATCTCCGGGATTCCCCGAAGGGACCCTCGCGTTAGGGTCCATGAAAGGCAGAACAATGAGACGGCCCGGCGCCGTCGTAAGACGAGCAGGTGGATACGTGACGAATCTGATGCCCTCCGCCGCCGGCGAGCCTTCCATCGGTGGTGGCCTCGGCGACCAGGTCTACAACCGGCTGCTCAACGAGCGGATCATCTTCCTCGGCCAGCAGGTTGACGACGACATCGCCAACAAGATCACCGCACAGCTGCTGCTCCTCGCCGCCGACCCGGAGAAGGACGTCTACCTCTACATCAACAGCCCCGGCGGCTCGGTGACGGCCGGCATGGCGATCTACGACACCATGCAGTACATCCCGAACGACGTGGTCACGATCGCGATGGGCATGGCCGCCTCCATGGGCCAGTTCCTGCTCACCGGCGGCACCGCTGGCAAGCGCTTCGCCCTGCCCCACGCGGACATCATGATGCACCAGGGCTCCGCGGGCCTCGGCGGTACGGTCTCGGACATCAAGATCCAGGCCGAGTACCTGATGCGCACCAAGAAGCGCATGTCCGAGCTGACCGCGCGACACTCGGGCCAGACGGTCGAGACCATCATCCGCGACGGCGACCGCGACCGCTGGTTCACCCCGGAAGAGGCCAAGGAGTACGGTCTCATTGACGAGATCATCACGCACGCCTCGGGTGTTCCGGGAGGCGGCGGCACCGGTGCCTGACCGGCCCGGCCGCGCCACGCACCGCCGAGACCGAAGCCCCCAGAACGCCACCAGGACGGTGAACACCCCATGAGCAACTTCCCCGGCGCCGCCAGCGGCATGTACGAAGGGCCCCGCCCCGACAGCCGCTATGTCATTCCGCGCTTCGTCGAGCGCACCTCCCAGGGCATCCGCGAGTACGACCCGTACGCGAAGCTCTTCGAGGAGCGCGTGATCTTCCTGGGCGTCCAGATCGACGACGCCTCCGCCAACGACGTCATGGCGCAGCTGCTGTGCCTGGAGTCGATGGACCCGGACCGGGACATCTCGATCTACATCAACAGCCCCGGTGGCGACATGACCGCCCTCACGGCGATCTACGACACGATGCAGTTCGTGAAGCCCGACATCCAGACCGTCTGCATGGGCCAGGCGGCCTCCGCGGCGGCCATCCTGCTCGCCGCCGGCACCCCCGGCAAGCGCATGGCCCTGCCGAACTCGCGCGTGCTGATCCACCAGCCGGCGGGCTCCACCGGCCGCGGTCAGCTCTCCGACCTGGAGATCATCGCCAACGAGTTCACCCGGATGCGTGAGCAGCTGGAGAACATGCTGGCCAAGCACTCGAACCGGCCGATCGAACAGGTTCGCGAGGACATCGAGCGCGACAAGATCCTCACGGCCGAGGAGGCGCTGGAGTACGGCCTCGTCGACCAGATCATCTCCACCCGCAAGCTGAACAACGCCGCGGTCCGCTGAGGCGGAGCGGCACACTCTCTGCCCCTCTTGGCACGGTGCACGTCAAAGTGAACCCTGCCAAGGGGGGCCCGAACACCGGGCCCGGCAAGGTACCGTCGGACATAAGGCAGCACCAGGAGCCGCTGGATTCGAAAGCGTCCAGGCGTCTCCCAGGCGAAGGGGAAGCACACCGTGGCACGCATCGGTGACGGCGGCGATCTGCTCAAGTGCTCGTTCTGCGGCAAGAGCCAGAAGCAGGTCAAGAAGCTCATCGCAGGGCCCGGTGTGTACATCTGCGACGAGTGCATCGATCTCTGCAACGAGATCATCGAGGAAGAGCTCGCGGAGACCAGCGAGGTGCGCTGGGAAGAGCTGCCCAAGCCGCGCGAGATCTACGAGTTCCTCGAGGGCTACGTGGTCGGCCAGGAGGCGGCGAAGAAGGCCCTCTCCGTCGCGGTGTACAACCACTACAAGCGGGTCCAGGCCGGCGAGAACGGCGGTCCGGGGGGCCGTGACGACGCCATCGAGCTGGCGAAGTCCAACATCCTCCTGCTGGGCCCCACGGGCTCCGGCAAGACCCTCCTCGCGCAGACCCTGGCGCGCATGCTGAACGTGCCGTTCGCGATCGCCGACGCCACCGCGCTCACGGAGGCCGGCTATGTCGGCGAGGACGTGGAGAACATCCTCCTGAAGCTGATCCAGGCGGCCGACTACGACGTGAAGAAGGCCGAGACCGGGATCATCTACATCGACGAGATCGACAAGGTGGCGAGGAAGAGCGAAAACCCCTCGATCACCCGTGACGTCTCGGGCGAGGGCGTCCAGCAGGCACTGCTGAAGATCCTCGAGGGCACCACGGCCTCGGTCCCGCCCCAGGGCGGCCGCAAGCACCCCCACCAGGAGTTCATCCAGATCGACACGACGAACGTCCTGTTCATCGTGGGCGGTGCCTTCGCCGGCCTGGAGAAGATCATCGAGGCCCGGGCGGGCGCGAAGGGCATCGGCTTCGGCGCCACGATCCTCTCCAAGCGCGAGCTGGAGTCGAAGGACGTCTTCGAGGACGTCATGCCGGAGGACCTGGTCAAGTTCGGCATGATTCCCGAGTTCATCGGCCGTCTGCCGGTGATCACGTCGGTCCACAACCTCGACCGCGAGGCACTCCTCAAGATCCTGGTCGAACCCCGCAACGCCCTGGTGAAGCAGTACCAGCGCCTCTTCGAACTCGACGGCGTGGAACTGGACTTCGAGCGCGAGGCCCTGGAGGCCATCGCCGACCAGGCCATCCTCCGCCAGACCGGCGCCCGGGGCCTGCGCGCCATCATGGAGGAAGTCCTCCAGGGCGTCATGTACGAGGTCCCGTCCCGCAAGGACGTGGCCCGCGTCGTCATCACGGCGGACGTGGTCCTCTCCAACGTCAACCCGACCCTGATCCCGCGGGACGCGCGGGGGCGGGGGTCCGGGGAGCAGAAGTCGGCGTAACCTCCGCCGTGCCAAAGGGCCCCGGTCGACCGACCGGGGCCCTTCCGCGTCAAGGCCTACGGTGTCAGGCCTTCACCCGTACGTCGTTGCGGAGCTCCGCGGCCAACTGGGCGGCATCCTCCATCGAGGTGCTCTTCCCCGCGGCGAGTCCCGCGAAGTCGAACGAGATGACGTACGCGACCGTGCTGTGGTCGCCCCACGCGCAGATCGGCGTCGTGATCGTCTTGCCCGACTCCTGCGTCTCGATGGACTGGCACTTCATGACGCCGTTCGAGAAGCCGGAAGGCGACATCTTCTGCGGGCTGCCGACGAGCTTGCCCTTGGAGGACTTGTCCTTCTCGGAGTCCTCCTTCATCATCGCGAACAATCCGTCGACGACCTTCTCCGGGTCGTCGATGGTGCCGTACACCCCGGAGAAACCGAGACTCTTCCCGGCGAGGCCCGAGCCGTAGCTGTAGCCGGCGCTCACGTCCTTGGGGTCTTTGACGCCCAGCGCTTCCGTTTTCTTCAGGTCGCTCTGGCTCATGCCCTGGTCGGCCGAGTCCTGGTCCGACTTCTTGTACGTCCCGTTGATCACCTTCGCCGGCGTGATCAGCTTGTGCGGCCCGTCGTCCGCCACATCGCTGCCGCCGCTCCCGCCGACCGCGAAGTACACGCCCACCGCTACGGCCGCCACCACGGCCACCGCGCCGATGATCAGGCCCGTCTTCTTCTTGCCGCCCGCCGGGGCCGGGGGCTGGGGCATGCCGTAGGGCTGCTGGCCGTAGGGACCCGGCTGCTGGCCGTACGGGTTCGGCTGCTGCGGCACGCCGCCCTGCTGCGGGTAGCCGTAACCCGGCTGCGGCGGAGCGGCCGGAGGCGCCTGCTGGGGGTAGCCGTAACCGGGCTGCGGGGCCTGCGGCTGCTGGCCGTAGGGGCCCGGCTGACCGTAGGGCCCCGGCTGGCCGTACGGACCAGGCTGCCCCGGCTGGCCGTACGGACCCGGCTGCTGGGGCGGGCCGCCGTACGGGCCCGGCTGGTTGTTGCTCATCTCTGGGTTCCCCTCCAGATGCTTAAGTGTTCCTGACATCCTGGACCAGGCACGGCAAACGCACGGCACCGGGGGCCGCACCGTTACACAACAAACGCGTTTCGGGACCGCCCCGTGACACCTCTAAACTGACCCCCGTGACCGAGAATGCTCAGCAGCAGCCACCCGCGCCCGACTCCGAACTGCCGACCCAGTACGCGCCGGCCGATGTAGAGGGGCCGCTGTACGAGCGCTGGGTAGAGCGCGGTTACTTCGAGGCGGACGAGAAGAGCGACAAGCCGCCGTACACGATCGTCATCCCGCCGCCGAACGTCACGGGCAGCCTGCACCTGGGCCACGCCTTCGAGCACACCCTCATCGACGCCCTGACCCGCCGCAAGCGCATGCAGGGCTACGAGACGCTGTGGCAGCCCGGCATGGACCACGCTGGCATCGCCACGCAGAACGTCGTCGAGAGGGAGCTGGGCAAGGAGGGGAAGTCCCGGCACGACCTCGGCCGCGAGGCCTTCGTCGAGCGCGTCTGGCAGTGGAAGGCCGAGTCCGGTGGCCAGATCAGCGGGCAGATGCGGCGCCTCGGTGACGGCGTCGCCTGGTCGCGTGAGCGGTTCACCATGGACGAGGGCCTGTCCCAGGCCGTCCAGACCATCTTCAAGCGGCTCTACGACGACGAGCTGATCTACCGCGCCGAGCGCATCATCAACTGGTGCCCGCGCTGTCTGACGGCGATCTCCGACATCGAGGTCGAGTACCAGGACGACGACGGCGAGCTCGTTTCCATGAAGTACGGCGAGGGGGACGACACCATCGTCGTCGCCACCACCCGTGCCGAGACGATGCTCGGCGACACCGCCGTCGCGGTCCACCCCGACGACGAGCGCTACAAGCACCTGGTCGGCAAGCTCATCAGGCTCCCGCTGACCGACCGTTCCATCCCGGTCGTCGCGGACACGCACGTCGACCCCGAGTTCGGCACCGGCGCCGTCAAGGTCACCCCGGCCCACGACCCGAACGACTTCGAGATCGGCCAGCGGCACGACCTGCCGTCCATCACGATCATGGACGAGCACGCCGTCATCACCGCCCACGGCCCCTTCCAGGGCCTGGACCGCCTGGAGGCCCGCTCCGCCATCGTCGCCGCGCTGCGCGCCGAGGGCCGGATCGTCGCCGAGAAGCGGCCGTACGTCCACTCCGTCGGCCACTGCTCGCGCTGCAAGACCACCATCGAGCCGCGCCTGTCCATGCAGTGGTGGGTCAAGGTCGGCCCGCTGGCGAAGGCCGCCGGCGACGCCGTCCGCGACGGCGGCGTCAAGATCCACCCGCAGGAGATGGAGAAGCGGTACTTCGACTGGGTCGACAACCTCCACGACTGGTGCATCTCGCGGCAGTTGTGGTGGGGCCACCGCATCCCCGTCTGGTACGGCCCGAACGGCGAGGTCGTCTGCGTCGGCCCCGACGACGAGGCCCCGGCCGGCGAGGGCTGGCACCAGGACACCGACGTCCTCGACACCTGGTTCTCCTCCGGCCTGTGGCCGTTCTCCACCCTCGGCTGGCCCGAACAGACCGAGTCGCTCGCGAAGTTCTACCCGAACTCCGTCCTGGTCACCGGCTACGACATCCTCTTCTTCTGGGTCGCCCGGATGATGATGTTCGGCCTGTACGCGATGGACGGCACCCCGCCGTTCCACACCATCGCCCTGCACGGCATGGTCCGCGACCAGTTCGGCAAGAAGATGTCGAAGTCCTTCGGCAACGCGGTCAACCCGCTGGACTGGATGGACAAGTACGGCTCCGACGCGCTCCGCTTCACCCTCGCGCGCGGCGCCAACCCGGGTGTCGACGTCCCGATCGGCGAGGACTGGGTCCAGGGCTCCCGCAACTTCGCCAACAAGATCTGGAATGCCACCCGTTTCGCCCTGATGAACGGCGCGACGGTTCAGGGCCCGCTGCCGGACCCGTCCCGTATGTCCGCGACGGACCGCTGGATCCTCTCCCGCCTCAATTCGGTCGTGGCCGAAGTCGACGCCCACTACGACGACTTCCAGTTCGCCAAGCTCTCGGACACCCTCTTCCACTTCGCGTGGGACGAGGTCTTCGACTGGTACGTCGAGCTGTCCAAGACGGTCTTCCAGGCGGGCGGCGAGCCGGCCGAGGTCTCCAAGCGGGTCCTGGGCGAGGTCCTCGACGTCACCCTGAAGCTGCTGCACCCGGTGGTCCCGTTCGTCACGGAGACCCTGTGGACGACGCTGACGGGCGGCGAGTCCGTCGTCATCGCCGAGTGGCCGAAGGACAGTGGCTTCCGCGACGCGGCGGCCGAGCGGGAGATCGAGACCCTCCAGTCGGTCATCACCGAGGTCCGCCGCTTCCGCGCCGACCAGGGCCTGCAGCCCGGCCAGCGCGTCCCGGCCC
The DNA here is from genome assembly GCF_044456925.1 of Streptomyces sp. NPDC050743. Classification (NCBI taxonomy): domain Bacteria; kingdom Bacillati; phylum Actinomycetota; class Actinomycetes; order Kitasatosporales; family Streptomycetaceae; genus Streptomyces; species Streptomyces sp. NPDC050743. Next base: position 23,862 of record NZ_JBITGJ010000019.1, on the reverse strand, counting down.
GCCTGACGCTCGACGGTACGGCCCTCGCCCCGCACGAGGCCGCCATCCGCCAGCTCCTGCGCCTGCAGCCGGAGGGCGACGCCTTCACGGCCACGGCCACCCTGCCGGTCGCCGGTGCGGAGGTCGCCCTCGACCTCTCCGGCACGATCGACGTGGCCGCCGAGCGCAAGCGGCTCGCGAAGGACCTGGCCGCCGCCGAGAAGGAGAAGGCCCAGGCCACGGCCAAGCTCGGCAACGAGGCGTTCCTCGCGAAGGCCCCGGAGAACGTGGTGGACAAGATCCGCACGCGTCTGTCCAAGGCGGAGGACGACATCGCCCGCATCCAGGCCCAGCTGGAGAAGCTGCCGCAGGCGTAGGCGAACGGCGCCGAAGGCCCCTGGAGCCGCTGAGGCACCGGGGGCCTTCGCACGCCCCGAAGGGGCGCGGGGAACTGCGCGAGGAGCGACATCGATCCGCACTCGCACGACACGCTCAGCCACCCCCTTCAGCAGGGGCACCGAGCCACCGCACCCTTTGTCGCTCCCGCTCCGTAGACTGGGCCCCGTGAGCGACCCGAACGGCACCGACCCCCTCGACAGCTTCGACGAGATCATCGCTGAGGAGACCGACCGCGACCCCGACCTCGCCGTGATCGAAGCGGGTAGTCGAACCCTGCGGACGCAGAGCGGCGGCCCGCCGCAGGCAGACGTACCCGCGCGGCCGGAGGACCCTGAGGTCGACAAGGCCCTGCGCGAGGTCGAGGCGGAGCTGGCCACCCGCTGGGGCGAGACCAAGCTGGAGCCCTCGGTCAGCCGCATCTCCGCGCTGATGGACTTCCTCGGCGAGCCCCAGCGGTCGTACCCCTCGATCCACATCACGGGCACCAACGGCAAGACCTCCACCGCCCGCATGATCGAGGCCCTGCTCGGCGCCTTCGAGCTGCGCACCGGCCGCTACACCAGCCCCCACGTGCAGTCGATCACCGAGCGCATCAGCCTGGACGGCACCCCGATCACCGCCGAGCGGTTCATCGAGACGTACAACGACATCAAGCCGTACGTCGAGATGGTGGACGCCCGGCAGGAGTACCGGCTGTCCTTCTTCGAGGTGCTCACCGGCATGGCGTACGCCGCCTTCGCGGACGCCCCCGTGGACGTCGCCGTCGTCGAGGTCGGCATGGGCGGCTCCTGGGACGCCACCAACGTCATCGACGGTGACGTCGCCGTGATCACCCCGATCGACCTGGACCACACCGACCGCCTCGGCGAGACGCCCGCGGAGATCGCCGGCGAGAAGGGCGGGATCATCAAGCAGGACGCCACCGTGATCCTGGCCCAGCAGCCGGTCGACGCGGCGCAGGTGCTGCTGAAGAAGGCCGTCGAGGTGGACGCCACCGTGGCCCGCGAGGGGCTGGAGTTCGGGGTCGTCGCCCGGCAGGTCGCCGTCGGCGGTCAGCTGGTCACCCTGCGCGGCCTCGGCGGCGAGTACCCGGAGCTGTACCTCCCGCTGCACGGCGCCCACCAGGCGCACAACGCGGCCGTCGCGCTCGCCGCCGTCGAGGCGTTCTTCGGCGTCGGCGCGCAGCGCGCCGAGCCGCTGGACATCGACACCGTCCGCAAGGCCTTCGCGGCCGTGTCCTCGCCGGGCCGCCTGGAGGTGGTACGGCGCTCCCCGACCATCGTGCTGGACGCCGCGCACAACCCGGCGGGCGCGCGGGTGACCGCGGACGCGGTGCGGGAGGCGTTCGACTTCAGCCGGCTGATCGGCGTCGTCGGAGCGAGCGGCGACAAGAACGTGCGGGGTCTGCTGGAGGCCTTCGAGCCGATCTTCGCCGAGATCGTCGTGACGCAGAACTCCACCCAGCGGGCGATGGACGCGGACGAACTGGCCGCGATCGCCGTCGAGGTGTTCGGCGAGGAGCGGGTGCAGGTCGAGCCGCGGCTGCCGGACGCCCTGGAGGCCGCGATCACGCTGGCCGAGGAGGAGGGCGAGTTCGCCGGCGGCGGCGTGCTGGTCACCGGTTCCGTCATCACCGTCGGCGAGGCCCGGCTGCTGCTGGGGAAGGGCTGAGAGTCGAAGATGCGTACGCTCTGTTCATCGACCTTGATCGGCGAGTTCTTCATCATCGGGTTCGCCGGGCTCGTCGCGATGAAGGACCCGAGCCTGTCGGTCTCCACGGTGTGGCTGGTCAGCGGCATCGCCATGCTGCTGTGTGTGCTGCTGTGCGGCATGGTGACCCGGCCCGGCGGGGTGGCCCTCGGCTGGGCCCTGCAGATCGCGCTGGTCGCCTCCGGCGTCTTCGTCCCGACCATGTACTTCATGGGCGCGGTGTTCGGGGCGCTGTGGTGGGCGTCGGTGCATTTCGGCAGAAAGGTGGACGAGGCCAAGGCCAGATTCGCCGCCCAGGCGGAGTCCGGCTCCTCTACACCTGACGCTGTGTGACGGGCGGCCGGACACGCCCTGTAACCTCGTCCCACCACCGCAGACGTCCGCAGAAGGAGTCCTCCCGTGAGCCAGCGCACCCTCGTCCTCCTCAAGCCCGACGCCGTCCGTCGGGGCCTGACCGGCGAGATCATCAGCCGTATCGAGCGCAAGGCCGGCTGGCAGATCACCGCGCTGGAGCTGCGCACCCTGGACCGTGCCACGCTGGAGCAGCACTACGCCGAGCACGTCGGCAAGCCGTTCTACGAGCCCCTGGTCGAGTTCATGTCCTCCGGCCCGGTCGTCGCCCTGATCGTCGAGGGCGAGCGGGTCATCGAGGGCGTGCGCGCGCTCGCCGGTCCGACCGACCCGATCGCGGCCGCGCCGGGCTCCATCCGCGGCGACTTCGGTGTGATCGTCCGCGAGAACCTGATCCACGCCTCCGACTCCGAGGAGTCCGCCGAGCGCGAGGTGAAGATCTTCTTCCCGGGCCGGGCGTGAGCTCGCGCGAGTTGAATTTTCGATAATTTTTCTGATGAGGCGTCAGCCCGCTCCGGTGGCGCCTGACCAGGGACGGCCGTACATTTCCGGCCGTCCCTTGGCATATGCCTTGCCGTTCGGGGGAACGCGTGCCACCGATGGAGCGTCTCCACAAGCGGGGCGGGCCGCCACATGGTGACAATGGCGGAGACCCTCGCGCAGTGTTCGCGAAGGCGCGTTTACGATGGAAGCCTTCGCGTCACCGCACCCGCCTCGCCGACCTGATATGCCCTCAAAAGCTCGGGAAGGCCAGATGAATCCGGATGGGGAACTCAATGTCGTTCATCGGCCGTGACATGGCTGTCGACCTCGGGACCGCCAACACGCTGGTGTACGTCAGGGGTCGCGGAATCGTACTCAACGAGCCGTCTGTCGTCGCGATCAACACCAACACGGGTGGGATCCTCGCGGTCGGTGCCGAAGCGAAGAAGATGATCGGCCGGACGCCGGGCAACATCGTGGCGGTCCGCCCGCTGAAGGACGGTGTGATCGCCGACTTCGAGATCACCGAGCGAATGCTCCGCTACTTCATCCTGAAGATCCACAAGCGGCGGTATCTCGCCCGCCCGCGGGTGGTCGTCTGTGTGCCCTCGGGCATCACGGGCGTCGAGCGCCGCGCCGTGATCGAGGCGTCCTCCCAGGCGGGTGCGCGCCAGGTGCACATCATCGAGGAGCCCATGGCCGCCGCCATCGGCTCCGGCCTGCCGGTCCACGAGGCCACGGGCAACATGGTGGTGGACATCGGCGGCGGTACCACGGAGGTCGCGGTCATCTCGCTCGGCGGCATCGTCACCGCCCAGTCCATCCGGGTCGCGGGCGACGAACTGGACAACGCGATCATCCAGTACATCAAGAAGGAGTACAGCCTTCTGCTGGGTGAGCGCACGGCCGAGCAGATCAAGATCACGATCGGTTCGGCGTACGACCTCGACTCCGACGAGCACACCGAAGTCCGCGGCCGGGACCTGGTGTCCGGGCTGCCCAAGACCGTGGTCATCTCGGCTGCCGAGGTCCGCAAGGCGATCGAGGAGCCGGTCAACGCGATCGTGGACGCGGTCAAGACGACCCTCGACAAGTGCCCGCCGGAGCTGTCCGGCGACATCATGGACCGAGGAATCGTTCTGACCGGCGGCGGAGCCCTGCTGCGCGGCCTCGACGAGCGGCTGCGCCGGGAGACCGGCATGCCGATCCACATCGCCGAGGACCCGCTGGACAGCGTCGCGCTCGGTTCCGGCAAATGCGTCGAGGAGTTCGAGGCGCTGCAGCAGGTCCTGGACGCCCAGCCGCGCAGATGACGTAACTCTTCGATTCCGCCGTACGAGACGTTCTCCTCTCGTGCGGCGGATCGTTGATTAGAGGCATAAGCTCCCACAAATGGGCCCCTCGGGTTCGCGTTTCGCGTGAAGCGCCCGCAAAGAGGGGCTCCCGAATTCCTATTGAGGAAGGGCACGGCCGCCGCACGTGAGGGACACGAAAGAGAGCCGGCTGCTCCTGGTCCTGCTGGTTGCCATCGCATTCGCGCTGATCACGGTGGACATCCGCGGGGGCAGGAACTCTCCGGTCGACGGTGCCCGGCAGGCCGCGGCCGCGGTGTTCGGCCCCGTCGAGAACGGGCTGTCCTCGGCGGTCGATCCGGTCGGCAACGCCGTCTCCGCGATCCGGGACTCCGGCGGCCGCCACGACCGGCTCGCCCGGCTGGAGAAGGAGAACGCGGCTCTCAAGGCGAAGCTCGGCAGCGACGACCGCAACCGCAGCCGGCTGAACCAGCTCGACAAGATGCTGAAGATCGCCGGCGAGGGCCAGTACGGCATCAAGGGCGCCCAGGTCATCGCCATAGGAGCGGCCCAGGGCTTCTCCTGGACCATCACCATCGACGCCGGCGCCAACGACGGCATCAAGCGCGACATGACCGTCCTCAACGACGACGGCCTGGTCGGCCGCGTCACCACCGTCGGCCCCAACACCTCCACCGTGCTGCTCGCCAACGACCCCGACTTCACCGTCGGCACCCGCATGGAGGGCAGCGACGAGCTCGGCTTCGCCTCCGGGCAGGGCGACCGCCCGCTGCGCGTGGAACTGCTCAACGGCCAGGCGGAGGTGAAGAAGGGCGACCGCCTCGTCACCTTCGGCTCCCAGGCCGACCGGCCGTTCGTGCCCGGTGTGCCGGTCGGCGTGGTCTCCCGCGTCGAGCCCTCCAACGGCGGCCTCACGCGCACGATCTACGTCACCCCGTACGTCGGCTTCACCAAGCTCGACATCGTCGGCGTGGTCGTCCAGGCCCCGAAGAAGGACCCGCGCGACACGGTCCTGCCGGCCCAGCCCAAGCCGGTCCCGACGCCCACGGTGACCGTCACGGTGACCCCCTCCGCCGACGAGAACGCCCCGACCGGCCAGCAGCAGTAGGAGCTGACTCTTCCATGCGCCTCAACCGGATCCTGCTCTCCAGCGCGCTGGTCGTCGTGGCCCTGGTGATCCAGGTGAGCGTCCTCGCCCGCCTGCATCTGCCGGGCGCCGTCCCGGACCTGCTGCTGCTCACCGTCCTCGGCCTCGCCATGGTGTACGGCCATGTCGGCGGCGCCCTCGTCGGCTTCGGCGCCGGCCTGCTCGCCGACCTGGCCCCGCCCGCCGACCACGCGGCCGGCCGCTACGCCCTCGTGCTGTGCGTCACCGGCTACTTCGCGGGGCTCATCAAGCCGGGGAACGGCCGCCTGAAGTCGGCGACCGGCCCGATGGCCGTCGTGGTCGCCGCCGCCGTCGGCTCCACGCTGCTGTACGCGGGCGTCGGCGCCCTCGTCGGCGACACCGCCGCCCGCCATGTCGGCCTGACCGGGCTGCTGTTCTCGGCGGCCCTGTACGACCTGCTGCTCGCCCCGTTCGTGGTCCCGGGGATCATGTGGCTGGCCCGCCGGGCGGACAACGACCCGCTGGCCGAGAGCGGTCCCGCCGCCAAGGCCGGTGGCATCTCCACCGGCTGGCTCTCCTCCGGCACCGGCCTGCGCATCGGCAGCCAGCGCGGCGGCCTGGGCGCGCTGAAGGCCAAGGCCCGCACCCGCTCCGCGCGGGTCGGCCGCATCAAGGGGGTCAAGCGACTGTGAGGGCGAGTCAGGCAGCCGAGGAGTCCGGGGAGTTCACCCGAACGGGTCAGCTTTCGTGGAACGCGGGTTCACAGGCTGGTCGTTCATCATTCGTACGCGCGCAGCCGGTGCGCACACACGCGCCGCTCGCACACACGTCCGCGCACTGAGAGGGGGAGACAACCGCAGTGACCAACATCCCCGAGACCGGCCGGACCCCACGGGTCCAGATCCGGCTCGTCGTGATCCAGATCCTCGTCCTCTCCCTGCTCGGCACGCTCGGCGGCCGGCTCTGGTACCTGCAGATCCGTGAGGGCGCCCAGTACCAGAAGGAGGCGTCCGGCAACCACGTCCAGCAGGTCGTCGACCCCGCGGTGCGCGGCGACATCCTGGACGCCCGCGGGGTGCCCCTCGCGGACAACGAGACCCGTCTGGTCGTCTCCGCCTCCCGCACCGACCTGCTCAAGCAGAAGGACGACGGCAAGGCGGTCCTCACCAAGCTGGCGGGCGTCCTCGGCATGAAGCCCGAGGAGGTCATCCAGAAGGTCCGGCTGTGCGACGCCAAGACCCCCAAGCCGTGCTGGAACGGCTCGCCGTACCAGCCCATCCCGATCACCGACGAGGCCACGCCCAAGCAGGCCCTGCAGATCCGTGAGCGCGCCGAGGACTTCCCCGGCATCACCGCCGAGCCCGAGGCCGTGCGCCGCTACCCGGGCCCGGGCAAGTCCAACACCGCGCAGGTGCTCGGCTATCTCTCGCCCGTCACCGACGCCGAGATCCAGCAGGCCAAGGACACCGACTCGCCCTATCTGCGCTCCGACATGGTCGGCCGCTCCGGCCTGGAGCGGCAGTACGACAAGGAGCTGCGCGGCAAGGCCGGCGTCACCCGCTACGAGGTGGACAACCTCGGCCGGGTCATCGGCAAGGCCAAGTCGGACGCCGCCGAGCCCGGCTCGAACCTGGTCACCAGCATCGACTCCCGCGTCCAGCGCGTCGCCGAGTACGAACTGGACAAGGCGATGAAGGCGGCCCGCGAGCAGTACGACAAGATCACCCAGGAGAACTACAAGGCCGACTCCGGCGCCGTCGTCGTCATGGAGGCCAAGACCGGCCGGATCGTCGCGATGGCCTCGGCCCCGACCTACGACCCGAACGTATGGGTGGGCGGCATCTCCGCCAAGGACTACAAGGCCCTCACCGGCAAGGACTCCGACTACCCGCTGCTCAACAGGGCCATCCAGGGTCAGGCGGCCCCCGGTTCGACGTTCAAGGTGGTCTCCACGGCGGCGGCGGTCCAGGCCGGTTACGCCTGGGACGGCGGCTACCCCTGCACCAGCTCGTACTCGGTCGGCGGCCAGGTCTTCAAGAACTTCGAGGGCGAGAACTTCGGCGACATCTCCCTGGGCCGCGCCCTGGAGGTCTCCTGCGACACCGTCTTCTACGGCCTCGCCGACAAGGAGTGGAAGCGGGACGGCGGCATCAACCCCAAGAAGGGCCAGCCGAAGGACTACTTCTTCAAGACCGCCCACCAGTTCGGCCTCGGCAAGGAGACCGGCATCGACCTCCCCAACGAGGTCACCGGCCGTGTCCCCGACCGCCAGTGGAAGCTGGACTACTGGAAGGCCAACAAGGACGCCTGGTGCAAGAGCGGCAAGAAGGACGGCTCCTACGTCGAGAAGATCGCCTACGAGAACTGCCTCGAAGGCAACAAGATGCGCGAGGGTGACGAGATCAACTACTCCATCGGCCAGGGCGACACCCTCGTGACGCCGATACAGGAGGCGATGATCTACGGCGCCGTCGCCAACGGCGGCACCGAGTACGTCCCGACCATCGGCAAGGCGATCATCAGCGCCGATGGCAAGAGCGTCCAGGAGATCAAGCCCAAGGTGCAGCGCAAGCTGCCGGTCAGCCAGGCCACCCTCAAGGGCATGAACGACGCCTTCGCGGGCGTCATCACCCGCGGTACGGCCGCGTGGAAGTTCAACGGCTGGCCGCAGGACAAGATCCCCCTGCACGGCAAGACCGGTACGGCGGAGGTCTACGGCAAGCAGACCACCGGCTGGCTGGCCACGTACTCCAAGGACTACTCGGTGATCATGACGATCTCCCAGGCCGGTACGGGTTCCGGTTCCGCCGGTGAGGCCGTGCGCAACATCTACAGCGCGCTGTACGGCGTCCAGGGAGACGGCTCCATCGACAACAAGAAGGCGCTGCTGCCCGAGCCGCAGAAGGGCCTGCCGAAGGTCCGCACCGACGGCATGATCGACGCCCCGAAGGTCGCGGGCGACCCGGCGAAGGACGCCGAGGCCTCCCAGCAGGACAACCCCAGCAACGGCGCCGACCAGCAGCCCGCCACCTCGCCCCCGCCCACCACGGGCAACCGCGACACCCGCAGGCGACCACGCAGGATCCCCAAGCGGGGAAGCCGGAGGATGCCCTCATGACCGGCGCGAACAGCTTCTCCGTCTCCGGGTACGGCCCCGAGCGGGCCGGCTGGACGAGGATCTTCGCCCGTGACTCGCTGGCCCGCAGGCTCGACTGGCCGATACTGCTGGCCGCCCTCGCGCTGTCCCTGATCGGGTCCGCGCTGGTGTTCTCGGCGACCCGCAACCGCACCGAGATCAATCAGGGGGATCCGTACTTCTTCCTGGAACGGCACCTGATGAACCTCGGCATCGGGTTCGCCCTGATGCTCGGCACGCTCTGGCTGGGCCACCGCGCCCTGCGCAACGCCGTGCCGATGCTCTACGGCCTGTCGGTCCTGCTGGCCCTGGTGGTCCTCACCCCGCTCGGCGCCACCATCAACGGCCAGCGCAACTGGCTCGTCATCGGCGGCTTCTCGCTGCAGCCCGCCGAGTTCCTCAAGGTGACGATCATCCTGGGGATGGCGATGATGCTCGCGGCCCGGGTGGACGCCGGCGACAAGCCGTACCCGGACCACCGGACGGTGGCGCAGTCCCTGGGCCTCGCGGCCGTACCGTGCCTGATCCTGCTGCTCATGCCCGACCTCGGCTCGGTGCTCGCCATGGTGGCGATCATCCTGGGCGTGCTGCTCGCCTCCGGCGCCTCCAACCGCTGGATCTTCGGCCTGCTCGTCACCGGCGTGATCGGCTGTGTCGCCATCTGGCAGCTGCACATCCTGGACGAGTACCAGATCAACCGCTTCGCGGCGTTCGCCAACCCGGACCTGGACCCGGCGGGCGTCGGCTACAACACCAACCAGGCCCGTATCGCCATCGGCTCCGGCGGCCTGACCGGCGCCGGCCTCTTCCACGGCTCGCAGACCACCGGCCAGTTCGTGCCCGAGCAGCAGACGGACTTCGTCTTCACGGTCGCGGGGGAGGAGCTGGGCTTCCTCGGCGCCGGCTTCATCATCTTCCTGCTCGGCGTGGTGCTGTGGCGGGCCTGCCGCATCGCCCGCGACTCCACCGAGCTGTACGGGACGATCGTGGCCGCCGGGATCGTCGCCTGGTTCGCCTTCCAGGCCTTCGAGAACATCGGCATGACCCTCGGCATCATGCCGGTCACCGGCCTGCCGCTGCCGTTCGTGTCGTACGGCGGCTCGTCGATGTTCGCGGTCTGGGTGGCCGTGGGACTGCTGCAGTCGATCAAGGTCCAGAGACCCATGTCGGCGTAGGTCTCCAGCCGTGCGGCGGGGGCCTGCGGTTACCCGGCGATCCGGATGGTGCGGGCGGTGGTTCGCCGGGTGGATGACGGGAGTTTTCCGGCCATTCACCCGGGACTACCCCTGCCGCACCACCGCGCGGACAACTAGATTCGATCCATGGCGGATGCGAAACGCGAGATCGAGCGCAAGTACGAGTCCGACGACAGCGGGCTGCCCGACCTGACCGGCGTCGGCGGAGTGGCGGCCGTCCTGGACAAGGGCCTGGTGGAGCTCGACGCCACCTACTACGACACCGCCGACCAGCGCCTGACCGCCGCCGCCCTCACCCTGCGCCGCCGCACCGGCGGCTCGGACGCCGGCTGGCATCTGAAGTTCCCGGTCGAACCGGGCGTGCGGGACGAGATCAGGGCCCCGCTCTCCGACACCGTCCCGGAGGAGATCGCCGCCCTGGCCCGGTCCCGGGTCAGGGACGCCGAACTGGTCCCGCTGGTCCGGCTGCGCTCCGCCCGCGATGTGCGCCACCTGGTCGACGCGGACGGCACCCTGCTGGCCGAGGCGAGCGTCGACGCCGTGACCGCGCAGCGGCTCGGAGCGCCGGGCGGGGCCGCCCAGTGGACCGAGATCGAGGTGGAACTCGCCGACGACGGCGACCCCGCCTTCCTGGACCTGGTGGACAAACGGCTGCGCAAGGCGGGCGTGCGCCCCTCGAAGTCGCCGTCCAAGCTCGCCCGGGCCCTGGAGCAGACAGGGGGAGCGCGCCACAGGAAGGCCAAGCCCGCACCGCCGGTGACGGCCGGCGACCACGTTCTCGCCTATCTGCGCGCCCAGCGGGACGTGCTGGTCGAGCTCGACCCCGCCGTCCGCCGGAACGTACCCGACTCCGTGCACCGCATGCGGGTCGCCACCCGCCGCGCCCGCAGCACCCTGCGCAGCTTCCGCTCCGTCCTCGACCGCGCCGTCACCGACCCCGTCGCCGACGAGCTGAAGTGGCTCGCGGGCGAGCTGGGCGTGGACCGCGACCAGGAGGTGATGGCCGAGCGCCTGACGGCCGACCTGGACGCCCTCCCGCCCGACCTGGTCATCGGACCGCTCCCCGAACGCCTCGCCTCCTGGGCCGAGGCACGCGGCGGCGGCGCCCGGGCCCATCTGACCGGCGTGCTGGACTCCCGCCGCTATCTGACCCTGCTGGACACCCTGGACGCGCTCCTGGCCGACCCGCCGCTGCGCAAGGCAGCCGGGAAGAAGCCGGAGAAGGTCCTCGCCAAGGCCATGGACAAGGACCTCGCGACCCTGTCCGCCCTGGTCGAGCGGGCGATCGGCGTCCCGCCCGGCGGGGAACGCGACGTCGCCGTGCACGAGGCCCGCAAGAAGGCCAAGCGCACCCGGTACGCGGCCGAGGCCGCCACCCCGGCCCTCGGAAAACCCGCCCGCTTCCTCACCAAGGCGATGAAGTCCCTGACCACCCTCCTCGGCGACCACCAGGACAGTGTCATGACCCGCCTGACCCTGCGCGAGCTGTCCGCGGTGGCCCATGCGACGGGGGAGAGCACCTTCACATACGGGGTGCTGTACGGGCGCGAGGAGGCACGGGCGGCCCAGGCCGAGGCGGAGCTGCCCGGACTGTGGAAGAAGATCCGCTCCGGGACGACCGGCTGAGCGTTCGGGGGAGCCCCTCGGCCGGGTTACGCTTGATGGTCACCCCTGTCAGCTCATGAAGGTTCGCGAGATGCCTGTCGAGTCGGTTTTCCCGCAGCTCGAAGCTCTGCTCCCCCACGTGCAGAAGCCGATCCAGTACGTCGGCGGAGAGCTCAACTCCACCGTCAAGGACTGGGACGAGTGCGATGTCCGCTGGGCGCTCATGTACCCGGACGCGTACGAGGTCGGCCTGCCCAACCAGGGCGTCCAGATCCTCTACGAGGTCCTCAACGAGCAGGAGGGCGTCCTCGCCGAGCGCACCTACAGCGTGTGGCCGGACCTGGAGGCGCTGATGCGCGAGCACGGCGTCCCGCAGTTCACGGTGGACAGCCACCGCCCGGTCCGCGCCTTCGACGTGCTCGGGCTGAGCTTCTCCACGGAGCTGGGCTACACCAACATGCTCACCGCCCTGGACCTGGCCGGAATCCCCCTGGAGTCCAAGGACCGCACGGACGACGACCCGATCGTCCTGGCCGGCGGCCACGCGGCGTTCAACCCGGAGCCGATCGCCGACTTCATCGACGCGGCCGTCATCGGCGACGGCGAGCAGGCCGTGCTCGACATGACCCGGATCATCCGCGAGTGGAAGGCCGAGGGCCGCCCCGGCGGCCGCGAGGAGGTCCTCTTCCGCCTGGCGAAGACGGGCGGGGTGTACATCCCGGCGTTCTACGACGTCGAGTACCTGCCGGACGGCCGTATCGCCCGTGTCGTCCCGAACAAGAGCGGTGTCCCCTGGCGCGTGTCGAAGCACACGGTCATGGACCTGGACGAGTGGCCCTACCCCAAGCAGCCCCTGGTCCCGCTGGCCGAGACGGTCCACGAGCGCATGTCGGTGGAGATCTTCCGCGGCTGCACCCGCGGCTGCCGCTTCTGCCAGGCCGGCATGATCACCCGCCCGGTGCGCGAGCGCTCGATCACGGGCATCGGCGACATGGTCGACAAGGGCCTGAAGGCGACGGGCTTCGAGGAGGTGGGCCTGCTCTCCCTCTCCTCCGCGGACCACTCGGAGATCGGCGACATCGCCAAGGGCCTCGCCGACCGCTACGAGGACGACAAGATCGGCCTCTCCCTGCCCTCCACCCGCGTCGACGCCTTCAACATCGACCTGGCGAACGAGCTGACCCGCAACGGTCGCCGCTCGGGCCTGACCTTCGCCCCGGAGGGCGGCTCGGAGCGCATCCGCAAGGTCATCAACAAGATGGTCTCCGAGGACGACCTGATCCGCACGGTCGCCACGGCCTACGGCAACGGCTGGCGCCAGGTGAAGCTGTACTTCATGTGCGGTCTGCCGACGGAGACCGACGACGACGTCCTCCAGATCGCCGACATGGCGATGCACGTCATCCAGAAGGGCCGCGAGGTCTCGGGCTCGAACGACATCCGCTGCACGGTCTCCATCGGCGGTTTCGTCCCCAAGCCCCACACCCCCTTCCAGTGGGCCCCGCAGCTGAGCGCGGAGGAGACGGACGCCCGGCTCGCCAAGCTCCGCGACAAGATCCGCGGCGACAAGAAGTACGGCCGCTCGATCGGTTTCCGCTACCACGACGGCAAGCCGGGAATCGTGGAGGGCCTGCTGTCGCGGGGCGACCGCCGTATCGGCGCCGTCATCCGCGCGGTGTACGACGACGGCGGCCGCTTCGACGGCTGGCGCGAGCACTTCTCCTACGACCGCTGGATGAGCTGCGCCGACAAGGCCCTCGCGCCCTTCGGCGTCGACGTCGACTGGTACACCACCCGCGAGCGCGGCTACGAGGAGGTCCTGCCCTGGGACCACCTCGACTCCGGCCTGGACAAGGACTGGCTCTGGGAGGACTGGCAGGACGCCCTCGACGAGACGGAGGTCGAGGACTGCCGCTGGACGCCCTGCTTCGACTGCGGCGTGTGCCCGCAGATGGACACGGCCATACAAATCGGCCCGACCGGCAAGAAGCTGCTTCCGCTGACGGTCAAGAACACGGGTCCGACGCCGGCTTCAAGTGGTCACACGCACTGAGGTGGGCGGGGCACTCGATCGGGTGATGGAGGCGCTGGCGGGCGCGAGCGAGGAGGAGGCGGCGGCTGCACTGGCTGCAGTCGGCGCTTCGGTCCCTCGCCCGTCGGTGCCGCCAGCGTCCTCTCGAACACCGCTGCCGGGGCCCGGAAACACCCCGCACATCGTCTCCGAGGTGGAGTGGGTCTGAGCCGCTCCCGGACGTGCAACCTTGTGTGATCTGTCGAGCCCCTTCCCTGATTGGGAGGGGGCTCGTGGGTGTCTGATGGCGTGTGAGCGCAGGGGGCCGGCCCCTGGGGCCGCAGCAAGCTACGGCCCCGAGTCGAGACCTGGACGGCAAGCCGCTGTCACAGTCCCTGTCCGGTCACAAGGTCACCGTGAGGATGACCGTGAAGGGGCTCCTAGCCGGAGTTCCGCACGCGGCCCACATCTACATCGACGGCATGGGCGTGTGCCCCACTGCTGCCGCGGCCACCAACCTCAACGGGCACATCGCGATCAGCACCACCGACGGCATGAAGTCTTACGGCAAGATCGGCCCCTCGCTGACCACAAGCGGCGACACTTCCCCGGCCAGCGCACTGGCGGTGACCCGCTTTCCCGTGGGCAGTTCCTACCAGTACTCGCGCACCATCACCGTCAACAACGATGTGGCCAGCAACATCCGCGCCGGCAAGGCGGTCATCGTCGTGCACGGCATCGACTACGACGGCAGCGGCAAGTTCACCAACGTGCTAGGCCCCAGCGAGCTGGACCCCAAGCTTCCCCAGGTCGCCACCGCTCCCGCGCTGTGCGGCACGCTGAAGGCCATGCCCTCCAAGGGCGCCACGACCCGCTAGCCTCGGCGTTTCATGACGGCTCGTCAGTGCATCCTGGCCCGCCGACTGCCGCGGCGTGGTGAGTTCACTTCGCGCCAGGGCCTCATCGACCAGATCCGCGAGTTCACTCTCGCCTACGACGATGAGGCCCGACCGTTCCGCTGGACCTACGACGGAACCCCGCTCAAAGCCGCATGATCCTCGCAAGATCAATGCGGCGCTGCACTAGCCGCCGGCGGACTCACGCCATGATCCCCACCGGATCGGCGAAGAGCCGGTTTTGTATTTGTCTGGTGCCGCGTCGGTCAGTCGGCGGACGGCAGGAAGCTGAAGGTGTCGGGGTCGGCCGGGCGGCTCTGTCCGGGAAGGCCCGCGACGACGAGCAGGTACGACTCGGTCACGAGGTCGTCCACCAACGCCTGCTCGATATCCGCACCAGGTCTGATGGTGATCCAGTGCTTCTTGTTCATGTGGTAGCCGGGAGAGATGCTCGTGTGCGAGGCGCGGAGCGTCTCCGCATCCGAGGGATCGGCCTTGAGGATCACGACCGGCTCCCCAGGCATCGATGTCTGCAGCATGAACACCTTGCCGCCGACTTTCCACACCTCCCAGTCGCCGGTGAACTGGTGCGTGTGCTCAGAACCCGGGAGCTCTGCGGCGCGCGCGGCCGCGCGGTTCTGGACTGTCCTGTCTGCGTGCATCTTGGCCTCCTTGAGGTCGGTGGAGGTCGACTGTCCGGCGTCCGTCGAGGAGAGGTGCGGGCGCCGGAGAGTCGAGTGGCGCAGAAGCGAGCGGGCGCGCCGGTCGCGCACCCGCTCAGTTCGTCATATGTGGGTGAAGATCTTCTCGGCGTCGAGGCGCGAGACCGGCTGGCGAGAGACGCGCGTCTCGTCCGGGTACCCGAGCGCCATGATCAGCGTTGTGGTGAAGTCGGTGTCGGTGAGGCCGAACGCTTCGTCGATCGCCGCGCGGTCGAACCCTTCGAACGGGGTGGCGTCGACTCCGAGAGAAGCGGCGGCCATCATGGTCGCGCCGACCACGAGGTAGGTGTTCTTCTCCAGCCAGTGGAGCACGTCGCCGCCATAGTTCTCCGACTGGATCTCCACGAAGTTGGACGCTCCGGCCTCCCACCCCTTCTGGATCTCCGGGTCCGCGAAGCGACCGTCCGCGCGCTCCTTGGCGAAGATCTCCTGCAGGTGCTCGTCGGGAATCGTCTTGCGGGTCGTGAACACGATCGCGTGCGACGCGTTGCGCACCTTCTCCTGGTTGTCGGCGAAGCGGCCGACGAGAGCGTCCGCCAGTTTGTCCTTGCCGGCCTGTGTCTCCAGCACATGGAAGTGGTTCGGCTGGATGTTGACCGTCGTCGGCGAGGTGCGCAGGTAGCGCAGCAGGAGCTGGAAGGTCTCCTCCGGGATCTTCTTGTTCGGGTCGAAGTAGCGGGTGAGGTGCTTGGTGATCAGCTTGTTGAGATCCATGCTCGGTTTTCGTTTCGTGTTCGGGGAGATCGGGTCAGAGGTGGTTTTTGTGCGTTGGAGTCACGTCAGTACGTGGTGAATGTCGCTTTCATCGGGGCTGCCTGCGTGCCGGTCGATGCGGTTTCGATGTCGCTGGTTACGCGCCCGCACCGGGGATGTCGACGACGGTGTCGTTGACGTTGTTGAGGTAGTTCGTGAGCAGCGTGACGACCACGACGGTGACGATCGCCTGGATCTCGGGGTCCGTGTACCCGGCGTCGCGGACCGCGGCAATGTCATCGTCGCCCACCTGACCGCGGGTCTCGATCACCTGCTGGGAGAAGCGGGCGACGGCGGCGCGCTTGGGATCGGTAAAGCCGCCGCTGCGGGCCAGCTCGATCTCCTCGGTGGACATGCCTGCGAGGTTCGCGGAGATGTATCCGTGCAGCGCCGAGCAGTAGTCGCAGTCGTTGGAGCGGGACGTGGCCAGCGCGATCGTGTGGCGGGTCTTCGCGTCGAGGAGCTTGGCGATGCCGCCCTGCAGGCCCATCACGATCTCGAGGACCCTCGGGTTGGCGGCGAGCGTGGTGAACATGCCCGGAGCGAAGCCGAACTGCTTGGCGATGGCGTCGAGCGTGCCCTGCGTCTTGGCGTCGATGTCGGTGAGCTCGGGCGTGCTGAGACGAGACATGGTGGCGGTCCTCGGGTCGGTATCAGTCTGGGCTGTCTGGCCCACTCGTAGTCAACGCGACGCGGATTGGGCTGTCAAGCCCAATCCGTGTTCATGTTGGGCTGCAGAGCCCAATCTGCGTGGTGGCATGCATATGAAGGATGGATCGCGTGATCTTCGCGGGCGCACGGGCAGCGGGCTGGCGACGCGAGGTCGCATCCTCGAGCACGCCGCGAACTTGATCTACACGCGGGGGATCCACGCGACGAACAACGAGCTGGTGCGAAGAGCAGCGGGGATCAGCGGCTCGCAGCCCGATCGGCGTGCGGCGTGTGCCCCGCCATGGACACGCAGATCCAGGTGGGGCCGACGGGCAAGAAGCTTCTGCCATTGACTGTGGTCAACAAGTAGCTGGTCGGGCCTCGTGCGTACCGGTAACGCACGAGGTCCCTCCGCTTTCTGCTTGCCGAGGTCGACGCGCGCCATCGGCGGCCCTGCGCCCGCAGCAGCCATCCCGCTTCCTCACACGGGCTCGGTCGCGGCTGCGCCGGTTCGCCGCCGCTGTCCCGAGCGGCTACCACGAGGGCTGGGTCATATTGAGCAACCGGTTCGCGGTGGACTGGGGGCGCCGTAGCCGACGGCGATCGCGTCGGCGCCCGAGGTCTCGGCGAACTGACCGAACGGCCTCCCCGTTCCTCGCACGTGCCGAGCGGGGACATGGCATTCCTGCCGAGACCCTCGGACCCGAGAGGGAGAGTCGCGGACGGAGACCACCGGGAGGACCATCGGAGGCAAGGTGGTGGTGGCTATGGGGACGCCGTCGAGGCACTTCAGTGAGAGTCCTGAGGATCCTTTCGCCCTCGGGCGTGGCGCCGCGGCCGTGCTCGACGCTCATGGCACCGTGGTCGGCTGGGGCTCACGAGCGCAGGAACTGCTCGGCTATCCGGCCAAGGAAGTGATCGGACGGACGTGGCAGGACCTCCTGATCGACAGCCGTGACCTGCCGGTCGCGCGGTCCGTCGTCGTGGAGGCCGTGAAGGCGGGGGGATGGTTCGGGATCCTGCCCGTCCGGCACCGCGACGGACGCCGTGTGGAGATGGGTTTCCGGGCCCGTGCGGTCACCCGCGAGGGGGGCGATCAGGAGTGGCTCCTGGTCGGTGCTCCTGCCGCCGACGTCATTGCCTGGCAGCGGGACCGTGCGCTGCTGGATGGTCTGTACCGCCGGTCTCCAATCGGGCTGGTCACTTATGGCCCGGACAGGAGAGTGATCAGAGTCAACCGTGCGGTCGAAAAGGCAAGCGGCGTCCCGGCCGAGGCACCGGTAGGCCACCGACCCCGCGAATTCATGGTCGACGAGGACGCCGGTCCGGCGGACGAACGGGTGCGGCGCGTCCTGGAGACCGGCGAGCCGTGGATCTTCACGGAGCAGTCCGCCCGGACGCGTCACGATCCGGGCCGGGAACGGATCGTGTCCGTCTCGGCGTTCCGGATGGAAGATCCCTCGGGCCGGGTTCTCGGCGTGGCCGAGACGATCGAGGACGTCACCGACCGCCACCGGGCGCAACGCAGACTCGCTCTGCTGAACGAGGCGAGCGCCCGGATCGGAACCTCACTGGACGTGGCACAGACCGCTCGGGAACTGGCCGAAGTGGGCGTCCAGGGCTTGGCCGACTACTGCTCGGTGGACCTCCTCAAGCCTGTGACAGTGGGTGACGAACCCGTTCCTGGTGCGGCAGGGCCGCTGCTCCGGACCGCCCTCTCACCGCCGGAACTCCGTATCCCGTTCCGGGAGGGCGATGTGGTGCCGCTGCTGCCGGAGTCCGCGCAGGCACGGTGCCTGGCCGAGCGGCGCCCGATCGTCGAACGGCTGCTGTCCCTCCGCCCCGAGTGGCACGCCATGGACCGGAGACGGGTCGAACTCGCCCTGGGGCTCGGCGTTCATTCGCTGATCGCGGTGCCCTTGGTCGCGCGTGGCCTCGTGCTGGGCGTGGTCAGCCTGTGGCGGTCGCGGGATTCGGAGCCTTTCGAGGATGACGATGCGGCGGTGGCCCAGGAGCTCTCCTCGCGCGCGGCCGTCTGCATCGACAACGCGCGGCGCTTCACCCAGCAGCAGAACACCGCTCTGACCCTTCAGCGCAGCCTGCTGCCGAGCACGCTGTCCGACCTGCCGGCCGTGGAGGTGGCCTGCCGCTACCTCCCAGCAAGCGGTGAACCGGGCCTCGGGGGTGACTGGTTCGACGTGATCCCGTTGTCAGGGGCTCGGGTCGCCCTCGTCGTCGGAGACGTGGTCGGTCACGGGATCCACGCCGCGGCCTCGATGGGTCGGCTGCGTGCCGCCGCGCGCACCCTGGCCAGCCTCGACCTGGAACCGGACGAGGTGATGGCGCGGCTGGACGACCTGGTCAGTCTGTTGGCCGCGGAGCTGGAGGCGAACGCGAGCGGCAACCCGTCGGCGACCGAGCAGGTGCTCGGGGCCACCTGCCTCTACGCCGTCTACGATCCGGTCTCCAAGCACTGTTCCCTGGCACGGGCCGGTCACCCGGCTCCGGTCGTGTCCACCCCGGACGGCGAGGTGACCGTGCTCGATCCGCCCGCGGGTCCGCCGCTGGGCCTGGGCGGACTGCCCTTTGAGACATACGATGTGGATCTCCCCGAGGGGAGCCTGCTCACCCTCTACACCAATGGCCTCCTGGAGGCGGGAAACGGCGACGTGGACACCGCGCTGGAGTTCCTGCGCGCATGTCTTACCAACACGCCGGAACCTCTGGACCATGCGTGCCATGCCGTGGTCGAGGCGCTGCTGCCCAAGGGCCACCTCCCCACCGACGACGTCGCACTGCTCATCGCCCGTACCCGCGTGCTACGGCCGGAGAATGTCGCCTCGTGGCAGCTGCCGCTGGAGGCGACCTCGGCCGCCCGTGCCAGAGAGCTGACCACGGCGAAACTCGCCGAATGGGGGCTGACCGAACTGGCCTTCACCACTGAGCTGGTCGCGAGTGAGCTGGTCACGAACGCCTACCGATACGCGGCCGGCCCCGTCACTATGCGTCTCATCCGTACGCACTGCCTGATCTGCGAGGTGTCCGACACCAGCCACACGTCCCCTCACCTGCGACGGGCCCTGAGCACGGACGAGGGTGGACGCGGGCTATTCCTGGTCGCGCAGCTCACAGAGCGGTGGGGAGCCCGCTACACCCACGACGGCAAGACCGTCTGGACGGAACAGCCTTTGCCGCCTGCATGACGCGCGGCTCCCACAACCGCAACCGACCGGGCGGAGCGGATCAGCGGCGGATTACATGGCACCACAGGCTCGGCGGCACGGGCGCATCGTGCCGCGGCTGCTCCAGCGGGCAGGCGCACTGTGGGTCCCGCTACGGCAGCGTTGCGGTAGTTGGACGATGCCGCAGCGGCTCTCCGGCGCGGGCAGCGGTTATGGGTCCGTTGGTATATGGCCGCAGATGGACACCCACATCCAGATCGGCCCGACCGGCAAGAAGCTGCTGCCGCTGACGGTCAAGAACGCAGGTCCGACGCCGGCTGCGAGCGGTCACGCGCACTGAGGTGGGCGAGGCACTCGATCGGGTGATGGAGGCGCTGGCGGGGGCGAGCGAGGAGGAGGCGGCGGCTGCACTGGCTGCAGTCGGCGCTTCGGTCCCTTGCCCGTCGGTGCCGCCGGCGTCCTCTCGAACACCGCTGCCGGGGCCCGGAAACACCCGAGGTGGAGTGGGTCTGAGCCGCTCCCGGACGTGCAACCTTGTGTGATCTGTCGAGCCCCTTCCCTGATTGGGAGGGGGCTCGTGGGTGTCTGACGGCGTGTGAGCGCAGGGGGCCGGCCCCTGGGGCCGCAGCAAGCTACGGCCCCGAGTCGAGACCTGGACGGCAAGCCGCTGTCAGAACAGTGCCTCCGGCGGGGGTCGGCCGGCACCGGGATGATGGGGGCGCCGTCGCCGACTGCAGATCCGTCGTGTCAGATGTGGTTGGACGCCACTCGTCGGCCGACCTGGTCCGGTGAAGCAGGCGGACGGCGCCCCCGGGTCTCTTACCGCTTGTGGCCGTTGCCGTGTCCGTCGGGATGCAGGACCACCTTGGTCCAGCCCTCGTCACGGGCGTCGAAGTGCTCGTAGGCGGTGGGGGCCTCGTCCAGGCTGAGCTCGTGGGAGACGACGAAGCTCGGCTTCGCCTTCCCGCCGGCGATCAGATCCCGCAGCGCCCGGTTGTACTTCTTCACCGGCGCCTGCCCGGTCCCCATGTGCTGGCCCTTGAACCACATCATCCCGAAGTCGATCGGAACCTTGCCCTGAGCTTCCAGCTCGCCCTGGGCCTCCGCGCCGCCGGGGTCCTGGGGCAGGAACACGCCCACCACGCCGATGTCGCCGGTGAACCTGACCGAGTCGATCAGGCCGTTGAGCGTGAGGCTGGCGTCCTCGTGTCCCTCGGGGTCGTGTGCCTGGTAGCCGACGCATTCGCAGCCGTTGTCGGCGCCCAGACCGAGGGTGGCCTCCTTGACGACCTCCGCCGGGTTCTGCTCGGCGGTGTTGATCGGGATGGCCCCGATCTCCTCCGCCTTGCGCAGCCGGTCGGGCTGGTGGTCGGCCGTCCAGACGCGGCCGGCGCCCTTGAGGAGGGCGGAGTAGGTCGCCATCAGCCCGACGGGACCGGCCCCGAAGACGATGGTCTGGTCGCCCGGCTTGACGTGGGCCATCTCGGTGGCGTGATAGCCGGTGGGGAAGATGTCGGCGAGCATCACGTAGTCGGTCTGCCGTTCGGCGGCGTCCTCGCCCAGACGCAGCGCGTTGAAGTCGCCGTAGGGCACGCGCAGCAGCTCCGCCTGGCCGCCCTGGTAGGGGCCCATGTCGGCGAATCCGTAGGCGGCTCCCGCGAGGGCCGGTTCCGGCTGCATGGTCAGGCAGTAGTTGGTCAGACCCTGCTCGCACTGCTTGCAGAAGCCGCAGGCGATGTTGAAGGGCAGGACCACGTACTCGCCGACCTGCACCTTGCGGACGGCCGAGCCGACCTCCACCACCTGGCCCATGTTCTCGTGTCCCAGGGTGCGGCCGGACTCGAACGAGGTGCGGCCCTCGTACATGTGCAGGTCCGAACCGCAGATATTGGTGGTGGTGATCTTGACGATGATGTCGCAGGGATGTTCGATCTTCGCGTCCGGTACGTCCTTCACTGTGACCGTTCGCGGTCCTTCGTATACCGCTGCTTTCATGATGACTTCCCTTGGTGTCACGGCATGACCGCGGCGTGACGGGGATGGAGACGACGCGGAGAGCCTGACTCTCGTAAGTGCTACGACGGAGTCCGTGGCTCCGGCACGCCTCTGCGGGCCGTTTACCCGGATGAGGTGGAACCGTGGTTCCGCCGCCGGCCCGCCAGGCGGAGCTTCGGCGCTCCGACGGCGTGCCGTGCGGGTCCCCGTCGGCCTCCGACGCGAAACAAACCCTTCACCGATCGATCAGCCGATCTTTCCCGCCCGGACGGCCGCGACCAAATACGCATCTCCGACTCTGGTCACCCGCTAGTCACCGTCGTCCTCGAGCAGGCGGCGACGTTCCTGTTCGCGCTTGGAATAAGCGGCTGCTCGGATCGCATCGTCGCTCTCCAAGCCCGATCCCAGAGCGCCGCCCACCGTGGCGATCGAAGCGACGAACCAGGACAGCCTCCAGTATTCCGTGGCGTGCAGCGGGGTTCGTGTCAGGGAGGCGAAGACGCGGGCGTTGAGGATGAAGAGCGCCCGCACCAAGTTGATGACCATCAAACCCGCGTAGCAGATGAGCACCCCGATGCCGGCGGTCACGACCGTGGACGCGTTGTAGAGAGCCGCCCTCTTCCTCGCCTCCGGCGAGGCCTCTGCTGATCGATGGCACAGGTGCGCGTCCACGATCAGCCAGCCGATCATGAGCGCGACGGACCCGGCCATGGCGATCACGAGGCGCGGCGCGCTCAGGGCCCCGGACATGCTCCAAAGGGTGGAGTTCACGGTGGCGATCGCGCCCGTGGCGAGTGCGGCCGCCAGGGCTTTCGACAGATTCAGCGACGGACGCCGCCGTTCAGGAGCGTTCGGCTGTCGGTTCTGAGGTCGTTCCTCGGACATGCAGCGCGACACTGACTGGTGAGAGGCTGAGTCCATGGTCGAGCGTGTTGTGAGCGTGGAGGCCCCCTGCGGCTCCGGAGGCCGGCGTGTGCGCGTTGGTGACCAGGTCCTGGGCGCGGCGTTTTCGCTGCACGAGCTGACGTTGCTCCTCCGACGAGCCGGGCTGGTGGTCGGGGACGAGCTGGACGTCGCCGGATCGGACCTGATCGAGTGGCACGGTGGTGGGCCGGAAGTTTGGCCCCGTCAAGGTGGCGGCCCGGAGTGCTGGACGGTGCCCAGTGAGCTGCCACCGATGCTGCAGGACAGCAGGCGGCCCCGGTCCCGGTGAACCTCTAAGCCGCCTCGATCACCACCCCAACAGGCCACACCACTCACTTCGCCTACGACGAGGCGGGCCGCCCGACCAAGGTCACCGACCCGCTCGGCAACGTCACCACCATCCGTTGCAACCAGGCGGGCCTGCCTCAGGAGATCACCGATCCACTCGGCGCGGTCACCCGCCAGACCCATGACGCCCTCGGCCGCCCCGTCACCCGCACGGACCCCACGGGCGCGACGACTCGGCTGGAATGGACGCCGGAGAACCGACTGGCCCGGCGCACTCTGCCGGACGGTGTCCACGAGTCCTGGACCTACGACGGCGAGGGCAACTGCACCACCCACATCGACCCGCTCGGTGGCGAGACCCGTTTCGAGTACACCCACTTCGATCTGCTCACCGCCCGAACGACCCCCGACGGCGTACGTCACGAGTCCGGCCACGACACCGAGCTGCGCCTCACCCAGGTCACCAACCCCAGGGTTTGAAATGGTGTTATACCCGCGACCCGGCGGGCCGTCTGGTCATGGAGACCGATTTCGACGACCGTGCGCCCACCTATCGGCACGACGCCGCGGGTCGGCTGGTCGCCCGGACGAACGCCCTGGGCGAGACCACCGTCTTCGAGCGCAACACGCTGGGTCAGACCGTCCGCAAGGACGCCGCTGGCCAGGTCACCACCTACGCCTAGGACGCGAGCGGCCGCCTCGCCGAGGCCACTGGCCCCGACGGAACCCGTCTGTCCATCGCCCGCGACCAGTACGGATGCGTCCGCTCGGAGAGCGTGGACGGCCGCGAACTCCTGTAACTACGACGAGTTGGGGCGTCGCGTCGGGCGTACAACCCCACCGGGGCGACCACCAAGTGGTCGTACGACGCGGCGGGCCGCCGTACCGGTCTGGTCGCCTCCGGCCGCTCTGTCGACATGTCCTACGACGCTGCGGCCCGCGAACTCACCCGGCACGTCGGCGACTTCCTCACGTTGCACAACACGTACGACGCGCTGGGCCGACTCGCCACCCAGTCGGCCGTCGGCCGCGACGACCGCATCAACCAGGCCCACGTGGGCACCATGAGCCTTTCCCGGTAACCGACGGTCGCTGAGGGTGATCGCCTCCGGGAGTCTCGTGGTGTACTCCCAACTCCGGGCAGACGTAAGGCCCCTGGT
>NZ_JBITGJ010000018.1:0-143201 GCF_044456925.1 Streptomyces sp. NPDC050743 | reverse complement strand
GGGGTGCGGGCCGCCCCCCGCCCCCCCCGCCCGGCCGGGGGGGGGGGGGGGGGGGGGGGGGGGGGGGGGGGGGGCGGGCCGCCGGCGGCCCCCCCCCCCCCCCCCGGCCGGAATCAGGTGGACTTGATGGTGAAGCTGGCGCCGCTCTTCGCGTACACCGTCGAGGAGCCCGCGTAGTACGCGTGCAGGGTGTGATAGCCGCGGCTCAGCAGGGGCAGGGTGATGGTCACCGAGCCGCTGCTCAGCGTGCCGCTGGCGATCACGGTGGTGCCCTGGTAGATGCGCACCGTGCCGGTCGGGGTGGTGCCGGTGGCGCTCACCTTCACCGTGACCTTGGCGTGGCTGGTGTGGCTGACCGTGGTGGGTGCGGTGGTGGTGACGGTCGGCGTCGCCTTGGTGATCGTCAGCGAGGCGGTCGTCCAGGAACCGTAGAGCTTGCTGTTCCCGCTGTATCCGATCGAGAGGGTGTGCGTGGCGACCTTGAGGTGGTTCGACAGGCCGATGGTGACCTTGCCGGAGCTGTCCAGGGTGCCGGTGCCGAGGGTGGTGGTGCCCTCCTTCACCGTCACCGTGCCGCCGGGGACAATCCCGTGCGCGTCGGTGACGGTGACGGCGACCTTGGGGACCCTGCCGTACGCGGTCGTGGCGGCGCTCGCCTTCGTGGTGCTGTTGTACTTGACGGTGCCGGTCCAAGTGGCCGCGGCGCCCGTGCCGTTGAGGTTGGCGGCGGCGACCGTGGCCGTGTAGCTGCCGATGGCCAGACCGCTGAAGGTGTACGAGGTGGTGGTGGCCGGGACGTCCTTGACGGCCACGACCACGCCGTCCGAACCGGTCAGCGTGATCCGGTAGTCGGTGAGCGGCAGGCCGGTGGCGGCCGGGGCGGTCCAGGTCAGCTTGAGGCTCGCGTCGCCTCGGGAGGCCTTCAGGGCGGGCGCGGCGGGCGTCGAGGCGTCGACGCCCGACTCCTCCAGACCGCCCAGCTTGGCGTGCTTGGCCACGCTGATCGAGCCGTTGTACGGCTCGTTGACGAAGCCGAAGCCGGCGATGACCTTCTCGGCGCTGTCGGAGGCCAGCGCGGCGGTGTGGCTGCCGCTGCTGACGAAGACGTCGTAGAGGTCCTTGTCGAAGAAGATGCTGGTCGGGTCGATCGCCCGGGACGGCACGACGTTGTAGACGTCACGGCCGAAGGTGGCGTTCTCGTAGTAGGCGGTGACCGGGGAGAGCTTGCCGTTGACCGTGATCACCGGCGTGGTGGCGCCGGTGTCGCCGGGCAGCTGCACGGCCGCCAGGTGCGCCCCGTCGGCCGCCGCCTGCTTGCTGTAGTCGGGGGCGACGTCGTTGTTCTGGGCGATCCAGCTGCCCACGGAGAACGGCACCAGGGCGCCGTCGTCCTCGACCGCGCTGTCGGCCTGGTTCTCCTGGACGGTCGGGATGTCCGGGGAGAGCGTGGCGTCGGTCAGGCCGATCGCCGCCAGGAAGAACTTGCGGGTGCCCGAGCCGCTCTGCGGGATCTTCGGGTGCACGGTCTGCCCGTTCACCTTGGTGAGCGTGCCGGAGTAGATGTCGTGCAGCTGGTCCACCGTGAGGGTGTCCAGCGCCGAGCCCTTCACCGCGACGCCGACCGCGTCCCGGGCGAAGGGGATGTAGGTCAGCGCGGTGCCGGAGGTGGTCGGGCCGCTGGAGGAGCGGGCGAAGTCGATCTGGTTCTTGATGGCGACGCCGGCGGAGTCCGGGTACTTGTCGCCGGTCAGCGACTCGCTCAGGGCGAGGCGGCCCTTGCCGGAGCCGTTCGGGCGCAGGAAGGACGGGCCGCCGGAGCGGGTGGTGATGTTCGAGGTGGTGGAGCCGGTGCCGGGCTCGATCGCGTCGTAGGAGGCGATGCCCGCGCCGCTCGCCGACTTCACGGCCGTGTCGGCGTAGCTCTTCTTGTTCACCGTGTCACCGGCCAGGGCGTTGAGCACGTCCTGGGTGGTGTCGGAGCCCACGCCGACCAGCTTGCGGAAGGTCCCGGCGGGGGTGGGGTCGGCGTGGGCGGGGCTCGACAGAGCCAGGCCGCCCGCCACCGCGGCGGCGGCGACGAGCGTCGCCGTGAAGCGCGTTCTGCGCATCGAGGGTTCTCCTGACGGTTGTGCGTCGGGTGTGAGAGGGGAATCTGGCAGGGTGGTACGGGCCGTCCGCCCCGAGTGCCTGTCGGGGCGGGCGGCCGTCTGGGGGCCGGATGTCAGGGCTGCGGCGGGCGCAGCCTCTCCGGCAGGGTGAAGGCCGGCACGACCGTCACCGTGCGACCGCCGGGCAGCGTCACCCGCAGCGGCAGCCGCAGCCTGCGGCCACCGGCGAAGGGCGCGCCGAGGCCGGCGGCGGCACCGAGCGCGGCCCCGGCGGGCACGGCCCACCGCAGCGGGTTCGCGGGGTCGTCGGGGGTGGTCTGGGCGGCGGTGGTCTGCACGGCCTTGCCGCCGTCGTACGACGCCTGCGCGCTCGGCGACGGCGAGGTCTTGCCGCTGCCGCCGCTGCCGCCGCCGTCCGCGCCGCCGGTGTTGCCGCCCGCGCCGCCGTCACCGGCGGGGCCGCCGGGGATGACGCCGCCCGAACCGCCCCCCGTGCCGATGGTCTCGGAGCCGCCGCCGATGGTGCCGCCGCTTCCGCCGCCGTTCGCGCCGCCGTCGTCCCCGGAGGGGCCCGGGCCGGTGTAGTGCGCCAGCGCGTCGGCTGCCTTCAGGGCGCGCTGGCGCAGGCCGCGGGAGAGAGGGGCGTACCCGGCGGGCAGCCGGCCCGGGTCGGCGCCCTGGACCTGGCCGGCGCCGGCCGCGTACCGCAGCAGCGCCGCGTAGTCCGCGCGGGCGTCCGCCTTCAGCGACCCCGGGCGTACGGCCGCCCACACCAGCTGGGCGAGCGGGTAGGCGCCCTTCGCGGTGGCACCGGCCGGGGTGATCTCGGCGACGCCCTTGCCGGAGGCGCTCTTGGCGGCCTCGGTCAGGGAGGTGGTCGTCGGGGCCACGAAGTCACCGGCGGCGTTGCGCAGCCGGGCGGTCTGCAGGCCGTAGCGGGCGGCGGAGGCCGCGTCGGTGACCGTGATGACGAACCGGGAGCCGACCGTCTGCGGGCCGGGCAGCTTGTAGGCGGGCGGGTTGGCCAGCGGGTCCCAGGTCGACTTCCACAGCACGTCCGCCCGCCGGGTGTGCAGGGCGCCGGCGTGCATGTCGGTGACGTAGGGGTGGAAGTCGGTCATGCACTGCGTGTCGTCCTTGGGCGCGTCGGTTCCGGGCGGGACCGTGCACCACGGGTCGGACTTCGGGTAGTCGTCCGTGTGCTCGGGGTCGAAGGGGGCACCGGTGGGGTTCACGTCCGGGTTGGTGCCGTAGTACGGGTTCACCTGCATGCCCCAGCGGTCGGAGACCCCGGCGAGGAACTGCCGGGCCTGCTTGTCGGCGAGGATCCACTGCCACAGCGCGCGGGCGCTGTCGCTGTGGCCGAGCGAGGTGAGCAGATCGGTGTCGGTGGCCGGGGTCTCGGCGACCGAGAGGTAGGCGAACTCCGGGTTGAGCTCGATGAACTCCGGGTCGCTCGCGAGGCCCGCCGGGTTGTTCCTCGCCCAGTCGTAGCCCTTGGCCGTCCTGTCGCCGACGACCGCGCCCCAGGGCGAGTTGCGGTACGACTCCGTGAGCAGCTTGGCGAGCAGACGGGGCGTGAGCCTGATCGACTCGACCTTGGTGCCCGCCAGTTTCCGGATGTCCTCCGGCGCCCCGGCCTTCGGTCTGCGTTCGATGGTGAACCCGATGACCGCGCCGGACAGGGTGACGGGTGCGTATGTCGTCGTGCCGGAGGGGGCGGCCGTACCGTAGTCGGCGCCCAGGGCGCGGGTGGTGAAGCCGAGGCCCGTGTCGCCCTTGCGGGTGAGCCGGTCGCGGGTGTCCGGTTCGCCCATCTCGGTGTAGCCGTACACCTTCCCGGCCGGGCACAGGGCCGACTGCCAGCTGGTCATGGCGTCGGCCGCGAGCTCGCTGCCCAGGGTGGGCCGCTCCTTGGCGCCGAGTGCGCAGTTGGCGCCGACCGCGTTGAAGTCGAGCGGGACGGCGATGCGGTTGCGCCAGTTGGTGGAGGAGACCGGGGAGCCCGCGTTGACCTGGCTGTGGTCGGCGTACGGCTTGCCGTCGAGGTCCAGGTGGCCCTGCGGGACGATCACCAGCCAGCAGCGCCGGGGCGTGGTGACCCCGTTGCGGGTGACCGGGACGCCGCAGCCCAGGTGCGGGGCCTCGTTCGCGGTCTGCACCTCGAAGTACTCCTGGCCGGTGCCGTCGGCGCCGGTGCGGGCGAAGTCGACCTCGTTGGTGGTGTTGCGGTTGAAGTAGGGGTTGTTCTGCGTGTTGGTCGTGACGACCGTGCCGTCCACCGCCTTGAACGGCACCTCGGCCGGGGCGTTCGGGTTGGCGGCGCCGTAGACGTTGTCCTGGCCGTAGTTGGTGGGGTCGGCGCTGTAGAACACCTGGCGGGTGTCGTCCTGGCCGTTGCCGGGCCAGTTGCCGCGGTCGGTGGTCGGGGAGCCGCCGTACTGGCACTGGGTGCGGGGCGGGCCCGGGTTGTCCGCGACGGTGTGGTCGTCGTCGCCCCAGCACTGCATGATCTGCACGAAGTCGGTGTTGAACAGCGTGCCCGCGAACGTGGTCGGGGTGCCGCCGGTCCAGGAGACCTTGATCGCCTGGCTGGTGAGGTGGGTGGTGCGGTCCACCGTGAACTTCATGTCCTTGAACTCGCCGCGCCCGGAGACCGTGACGGCGGAGCCGGTGCCGTCGGCGGCCGCCGTGGCGGACGGGGCCGCCTGGGCGAGGGCCAGCCCGGCCAGGGCGCCGGCGGCGGCCCCGGCGAGCAGCCGGGTGAGCGCGCGGCGGACGCGGATGCGCAGCCGTGTCACCGGGAACTCCCCTCGCCGGTGCGGTCGTCGGTGGTGCCGAGTCCGGAGCGGGCGCCGACCAGCCGGGACACCAGGGACGGCAGCAGGAGCAGGCCGAGGAGAAGGATCACGGCGAGCACCATCAGGGTCTGGGTGGTGGTCCAGCCGTGCCCGGCGGCGACGGCGACCGGCTGCGCGAGCGCGATGGTCCCACCGGCCGCCGCGCTGCCGCCCGTGCCGCCGCTCCCTCCGGAGCCGCCGCCCGGCGCGATGGTCTGCCCGGTGTCGGGGTCGATGGACGGCTGCGCGCTGCCGCCGCCACCGCCCGCCGCGCCGCTGCCGCCGGCGGCCGTCCCTCCGCTCGCGGCGCCGCCGCCGGCCGAGCCGCCGTTGGCGCCGCCGCTGCCGCCCGTGCCGCCCGTGCCGCCGGAGGCGCCGCCCGAACCACCGCCGCTGCCGCCCTCCTTGGCGCCGCCGCTGCCCGTGGTGCACGGCGGGGTGCCCAGCTTGTCGCAGGCGGCCGGGTAGGGCGCGGTGTCGGCGAGCCGGTTGTGGCCGTCGGGTGTGAAGGTGGGGTTGTTGCAGTTCTTGATGTTGATGTTCTGCGCCCGCACGCCCGGGATCCGGCGGATCTGGTCGAAGCCCGCCCGCACCAGGTTGATCGGCAGCGGCGAGTAGCCGAGGTCGGGCGCCTGTTGCTGGCCCTGGCACATGAAGTAGTACGAGAACGCGCCGAGCGTCTTGCCCTTGTCCTCGGTGAAGGTGCCCTGCACCTTCAGCGGCAGGATCATGTACGAGTAGCTGGACAGCGGGTAGTTGCGCTTGTCGGTGTCGTTGTAGACGCCGTCGAGCTGCTGGGTGAGGTAGTCAGGGCTGCTCTTGTTGGTGTTGATCTTCGCCTTGAGCAGCGAGACGGCGACGTTCTGCGGGGTCGGCTCGGTGTAGTAGCCGGCGTGGTTCAGGACCTTGGCGACCGGGTAGTGCGCGTTGAGCGCGTAGGAGTAGTTGACGTAGCCGATCGCGCCCTCGCCGTAGTTCTGGGCGACGTAGCCCGCCACGCCGAGGTCGCCGGACTGGGCGATCATGCCGGGGACCGTCGGGTAGTACGACGTCTGCCCACAGGCGCCGGAGCGGCCGACGCGGTTGCAGTACGCCTGCCACTGCGCCCTGTGCTGGTTGGCCATCCACAGCGTGAACTGGGCGGTGGAGCCGGAGCCGTCGGAGCGGACGACCGGCACGATCGTGCGGTGGGGCAGCTGGAGCCCGGGGTTGTCGGCCTTGATCGCCGGGTCGTCCCAGGACCGGATCACCCCCGTGAAGATCTTCGTGACGTTGTCCCCGGACAGCCGCAGATTGGTGACCCGCTGCCCGTTGACCGTCAGGTGGTACATGAACACGGTGCCGCCGGCCACGATCGGCATGTACGCGTACGACCCCGGCGCCGGGCGCTCCGCGGCGGAGCCGTCGGTCGGGTGGGTCTGGAACGGGATGTCCGACACCGCGAAGTCGACCGTGCCGCTGAGGAACTGACGGCGGCCGTCGGAGGAACCGGTGCCGGCGTAACTGATCCGCATGCCGTACTGGTTCACCGCCCGGCGCCACTCGTCCACGGCGTTCTCCGCCCAGGTGGAACCGGCGCCGGAGATGGGGGTGTAGCTGTCGGCGACCGCGGGGGTCGCGCCTGCGAGTATGCAGAGGAGGGCGGCCAGGATGCCCAGTCTGCGGAGTGTCGTGAGCATCAGTGGGTTTCTCCGTCGGTGTGGTCAGCGGAACCGGTCTCGAACAGCCGCAGTCCCGGCGAGTGCAGTTCGGCGTACCTCTCCACGTCGCGGCGGGAGGCTCGTGCCGCTCTCCTCGCCTGGCGCCTGCTCTGGTGGCCGGGTCCCCGGCCGCCGATGACGCGGGCGATCGCGAAGAGGACCAGGACCAGCGCCATCAGGACCGCCGCCGCGCCGAAGCCGCGGGCGATCATCGCCGGCTGGGGGGACTTGACGAAGTTGAAGACGGCGAGGGGGAGGGAGATCATCGGGCCGTCGGTCGGGTCGGCGTTCAGTGCGGCCGTGAATCCGGCCGTCAGCAGGACCGGGGAGGTCTCGCCGATGCCGCGCGCCGTACCGAGGATGACCGCGGTGGCCAGGCCCGAGCGCGCGGTGGGCAGCACCACGTGCCACACGGTCCGCCAGCGCGGCGCGCCCAGCGCCTCCGCCGCCTCCGTCAGCGTGCCCGGCACCAGCCGCAGCACCACGTCCGCCGCCCGGATCACGATCGGCAGCATCATCTCGCTGATCGCGAACCCGGCCGCGAGCCCCGACTTCTGCATGCCGAGCCCGAGAATCCAGGTGGCGTACACCATCAGCCCGGCCACGATGGACGGCAGCGCGGTCATCGCCTCCACGATCGTGCGGACGAAACGGGAGAAGCGGCCGGGGACCTGGTTGAGGTAGACGGCGCAGGCCAGGCCCAGCGGAACCGTGATCACCAGGGCGATGGTGATCATGATGAGCGTGCCGAGCATGGCGTGTGCGATGCCGCCGTCGCTCAGCGGGTCCAGCGGGCCCGCCGCCTGCATGTCCTGGGTGAAGAAGTTGCCGTGCGTCAGGGCCTCGCGCCCGCGCCAGGCGGTGAAGCCGACCACCAGCGCGAGCGCGCAGAGCATCAGTGCGCCCGCCGTCCACAGCACGACGGTCATCACCCGGTCCCATACCGCCTGGGCGTCCTCCTCCAGGCCGGTGAGCACGGCGTAGACGAGCAGGAAGACGGCGTACGCGGTAACGGTGAAGCCCAACGCGCCGGAGAAGGGCGCGAGTTCACCGAACAGCAGCACGGCCGTGCACAGGCCCGAGGCGGCGGCGCCCAGCAGGGAGAGGACCCCGCTCAGGGTGGGGCCGCCGATGCGGCGCGGTACGTCGGGGACGTCGACCGCGGCTTCCCGGGGGACGGCGTCTTCCAGGACTTCCTGGACTTCGTGTACGACAGTCATCGTCACGCCTCGCTCTGCGCGCCGGACCGGGAACGGGCCGCGATGGACGAGGCGGTGAAGTTGACCGCCAGGGTGAGCAGGAACAGGGCCAGGCCCGCCGCCATCAGCGCCGACATGCCGAAGGACGATGCGTCGCCGTAGTGCAGGGCGATGAGGGACGAGACGGAGTTCGAGCCGGTCTGCAGGATGTGCCCCTGGATGACGAAGACCGGCGAGATGATCAGGTACACGGCGATGGTCTCGCCGAGCGCCCGGCCGAGCCCCAGCATCGTGCCGCCGATGATCCCGCCCTTGCCGTAGGGCAGGACGACCGCCCGGATCACGCCCCAGCGGGTCGCGCCGAGCGCGTAGGCGCCCTCCCGCTCGCCGGCCGGGGCCTGCGCGAACACCTCGCGCATCACCGAGCACTGGATCGGCGCCACCATGAGGGCGACGACGATCCCGGCGACGAAGGTGGAGGCGGTGTAGACGCTCTCGGAGGCGAGCGGCTCGCCCGGTTGGGTGCCGTCCACCTTGAACAGCGGTATCCACCCGAACCAGTCGCTCAGCCAGCGCGACAGACCGATCACATGCTGCTGGAGGAAGAACAGCCCCCACAGCCCGTACACCACCGACGGTACGGCCGCCATCAGGTCGACCATCGTGACGAGGGTGCGCCGCAGCGGGCGCGGGGCCACGTCGGAGATGAACAGCGCGGTGCCCACGGCCAGGGGAACGGAGATCGTCACGGCGACGGCGGCGATCAGGACGGTGCCGGTGAGGACCGCGGCGATGCCGAACCGGTGGACGTCCGGCTGCCATTCGGCGGTGGTGAGGAACGCGAATCCCCGTGTGTGGAGCGCCTGTCCGGCCCTGAGCAACAGGAACAGGCCAATCGCCGCCATGATCGTGAGGACGATCACGCCGGTGGCCGTCAACTGGTATCGGAAGAACCGGTCCCCGAGTCCCCGGGCGGCCAACCTCCGCTGTGGCGGGGGGCTTTCGGGATGCTTCGGCCCTTCAGGTCTGCTGGGCTCCGCTCTGCCGGACCCCTCTACCGCGGACACCACGTGTGGCCCCCTCATGCGACATGCAGCGACATGCAGCGACAAGTGCGGGAACGGTGGTTCCCGCGCGGGGAGAGTCAATGGCCGAATGCTGTCGGTTCCGGTCGTCGTAGAAAGAGCTTCGGTGAACGGTTCATGTCATTTCAGTGGGGGAGATGTGTGTGTATCCGCCACGCTTCGGTGTGCTCAGTCGCCCCGGGGCCGTGCCGTACGGCGCGCGTAGGCGCGGGCCGCCCGGGCGCGGTCGCCGCACCGGGTGGAGCACCAGTGGCGGCGGCCGTGACGGAGCAGGTAGCGGTTGCAGGGGGCCGAGCCGCAGGCGGTGAGGCGGTCGGCGTCGAGGCCGGTGAGCAGGTCGGCGGCGTCGGCGGCGAGGGCGGCCAGGGCGTGCTCGACGATCTGGGTGGTGGGGTGGGCCGCGGCGCGGTGCAGGCCGCGCTCGGGCGACCACTGCAGCAGCAGGGCGGCCGGGGCGAGGGTGAGGGCCTCGTTGACGGCGGCCAGGGCGTCGGCGGGCGCCGGACGGCCCTCGACGCGGGACGCGAGCAGGGGGCGGATCCGCTCGCGCAGGGAGCGCAGCCGGCTCGCGCACGTCTCGCGCAGGTCGGCGTCGGCCGGGGCGAGCCCGCGCTCCGCCAGCCAGCGCTGGGCCGCTGCGGGCGTGTCGAGCAGGTCGACCCGCCCTCCGCCGGGTACGACGATCGCGCTGTTGGCCAGGTCGAGGGCGGGATGCCGCGCGGCGCCGGGCGCGGGCGGCAGGGGGGCCTGTCCGGGGCTCTCCTCGGCGTCGGCAGGGGTCGCCGGGCTCACGGGGTTCACGGTTCTCATGGTACGGCTTGCTGCCATCCATGAGACGGGCGTAGCGTCTCTCATGGATGCACGTTCCTCTATCCGTGAGGTGAACCGCCATGGCCGCCCGTTCCGCCGATTCCTTTGATTCCGTCGATTTCGGCAGGCAGATCTCCGAATCCGGCGAGCAGATCCCCGTCCACGTCCTCGGCGGCCCCACCGTCCTCATCGAGTACGGCGGACTGCGCTTCCTCACCGACCCCACCTTCGACGACCCCGGCGACTACCCGTCCCCCAGCGGCCGCACCCTCACCAAGACCGCCCCGCCCCGCACGAGCCCCGCCGCACTCGGCCCGGTGGACGTCGTCCTGCTCTCGCACGACCAGCACGCCGACAACCTCGACCACTCCGGCCGCGCCCTGCTCGCCGCCACCCCGCGCACCCTCACCACCCCCGCGGCGGCCGGCCGGCTCGGCGGCGGCACCGAACCGCTCACCCCCTGGCAGTCCGTCGACCTGCCCCGCCCCGACGGCGGCACGGTCACGGTGACCACCGTTCCGGCCCTGCACGGCCCCAAGGGCTCCGAGCCGCTCGTCGGCGAGGTCACCGGCTTCCTGCTGACCTCCGCCGACCTGCCCAGCGTCTACGTCAGCGGCGACAACGCCTCCCTGGAACTGGTCCAGGAGATCGCCGACCGGTACGCCCCCGTCGACACCGCCGTCCTGTTCGCCGGCGCGCCCAGGATGCCCGTCCTCGACGACGCCCTCCTCGTCCTCGACGGCAAGGGCACGGCCATCGCCGCCCGGCTGCTCGCCGCCCGCCGGGTGGTCCCGGCCCACTGCGACAGCTGGGCCCACTTCACCGAGAACCGGGACGACGTGGTGGCGGCGTTCGAGGAGGCGGGCCTGGCGGACCGGCTCCAGCTGGACTGAACCGGGCGGGTCCCTCAGGGCTCCAGACCGCGCAGCAGCACCGCGAGGCCGCTGAAGAACTCCCGCTCGGCGTCGACACCCTGGGCGCTGCGCGCCGTCGCCGCCATGAGCGGGAACTCCTCGGGGTCTAGGGCGGAGATGGCCACCGTGCCCGCGCCCGACAGGGAGCCGAGCCACGCCAGTTGGAGGGCCCCGTTGACGTAGGCGACCAGGCTGCGCAGGGCCACAACCCGGCGCTCGCCCGCGAAGCCCGTGTCCGTGAGGATGCCGAGCACCGTCTCCGACCAGCGCAGCACGGCGCGGGAGTGGTGCCGGTGGGCGACCGACAGCGGGATCACCGACGGATGCGTGCGCAGCGTGTCCCGCAACCGCCGCACCATCACCTCGACCCGCTCGCGCCACGGCAGGTCCGCCGGCGGCGCACCCGTGTCGATCGTCCCCAGCGCGAACTCCACGACCAGCCGCTCCAGTTCCTCGCGGTCGGCGACGTACCGGTAGAGCGCCATCGTGCTCATGCCGAGTTCCTTGGCGACCGTACGCATGGACAGCCCGGCGAGTCCGTCGCGGTCGAGGACGGCGAGCGCGGCCGAGGCCAGTCGGTCGGGGGTGAGGGAGCGGGGTCGAGGCATGGCGCTTGACAGCGTACGGCATACGCCTACGCTGTTAGGTGTACGACGTACGCCTACGCGTCCGTGCCGTGCCAACGAGGGAGGCAGTTGCCCATGTCCCCGTCCACGCCCCGGCGGCCGCTCGGCCCCGGCTCCCCACTCGGCCCCCGCGAACTCACTCCCGTCTCCGGCCCGCCGCTCCCCGTGCCCGATCCGGACCGGCTGGTCCACCTCCAGTTCCGCCGCTTCGCGGGCTGCCCGGTCTGCAACCTGCACCTGCGATCCTTCGTACGGCGGCACGAGGAGATCGAGGCGGCCGGCATCCGGGAGGTCGTCGTCTTCCACTCGCCCGCCGACGAACTGCGGCGGCACACGGCGGACCTGCCCTTCGCCGTCGTGGCCGACCCCGACAAGCGGCTGTACGTCGAGTTCGGCGTGGAGTCGGCGCCCCGGGCACTGCTGGACCCACGGGTGTGGGGACCGATCGTGCGGGCGGTGCTCCGCAGTTCCTGGGCGATCCTGCGCGGCCGGGAGCGCGGCCCGGCGTCCCGGCCGCACGGCGGCCGGTTCGGCCTCCCCGCCGATTTCCTCATCGCGCCGGACGGCCGCGTGCTCGCCGCGAAGTACGGCGAGCACGCGTACGACCAGTGGGAGGTCGGGGAGTTGCTGGAACTGGCGGGCGGCGTACGAGGCGCCGGTGCCGCCCACGGCTGATCGCCACCCCGGGCCTGCTCCAGGGCCTCAGGACCGTGCCGGCGGCTGTCGGACGCCGAGAACGTCGAGCATCGCCCGGGTCGCCGGACTCGGATTGAACCGGCTCCACGCCAGATGCTCCAGGCGTCGCGGCCCGTCGGCCACCGGGACCAGGGCCAGGCGGGGATCGTCCTCCGCGAGCGGCCGGATGAACGCCGACGGCAGCAGGGCCATGCCGAGCCCACGCCCGACCAGCCGGGTGATCAGCTCCACGACACCCGCCTCGTACGCCACGTCACGGGACAGCCCCGCGGCGGCGAACGCCTGGTCGGACTGGGCGCGGGCGGGCGTCCCGGCCACGAAGTCCACGAAGGTCTCGCCGGCGATGTCCGCCAGCGTGACCCGGGAGGCGCCCGCCAGCCGGTGCCCCGAAGGCACCACCAGGACATGCTGGTCGTGATCGAGCACGACGGTCTCCACACCGGCCGGCCGCTCACCCTCCGGCAGGCCCAGGAAGGCGATGTCCAGCTCCCCGGCGCGGATCGCCGCCGCCATCTCGTCACTGCGTCCGGACCGCAGGACCACCCGCACCTCCGGGTGCCGGGCGCGGTAGCGCTGCAGCAGCTCGGGTACGTCGACGGCGGCCGTGGTCACGATGACGCCGACCGCCAGCCGCCCGCGCACCACGCCGGTCGCGGCGGCGGCGTCCGCGACCGCGCGGTCGGCGGCGGCCAGGCACTCGCGCGCACCCGCGAGGAACGCGGCGCCGGCGCCGGTCAGTTCCACCCGGCGGCTGGACCGGGCGAACAGCCGCACCCCCAACTCCCGCTCCAGCGCGGCGATCCGGTGGCTCAGCGCCGACTGCACCACCTGACACCGTTCCGCGGCGCGGGTGAAGTTCAGGGTGTCGGCGACGGCGACGACGTACCGCAGCTGCTGGAGGTCCACGGATCAATCGTGATCGTTCATGGCTGCCATGACAACCATGCTTTGGAATCATGACCGCGCCCGGCCAAGACTTCCCCCATGCATCGGTACAAGGCACAGGCGGCGACCGTCCTGCTGACCGCGCTCGCTCCCGCGTCCTGGGGCACCACCTACGTGGTCACCACCCGGCTGCTCCCGCCCGGGCACCCGCTGTTCGCGGGTCTGATGCGGGCCCTGCCCGCCGGACTGCTCGCGCTGGCGCTCACCCGGGTGTTGCCGCGCGGGGAGTGGTGGTGGAAGACCGCGGTCCTCGGGGTCCTCAACATCGGCGCCATGCCCCTGCTCTTCGTGGCCGCCGAGCGCCTGCCCGGCGGGGTGGCCGGCACGCTCGGCGCCGCCCAGCCACTGCTGGTCGCGGGTCTGGGCCTCTTACTGCTCCACGACCGGCCCACGGCCTGGCGGCTGACCTGGGGCGTGCTCGGCATGCTGGGGGTCGGACTCGTCGTGCTCGGACCGCAGGCCCGGCTGGACGCCGTCGGCGTGCTCGCCGGCCTCGGCCACACGGCCACCATGGCCGGCGGGGTCGTCCTCACCAAGCGCTGGGGCCGGCCGCCGGGCGTCGGCCCACTGGCCCCGGCCGGCTGGCAACTGGCCGTCGGCGGGCTGCTGTTGCTCCCGCTCACCCTCGCGGTCGAGGGGGTGCCGCAGCGGATCGAGGCGGGCGCCGCCGGCGGGTATCTGTGGCTCGGCAGCATGGGCGGGCTGATCGCGTACACGCTGTGGTTCCGCGGGATCGGCAGGCTTCCGGTCGCCGCGTCCGCGCCGCTGGCGCTGCTGTCACCGCTGGTCGCGACCGTCATCGGCAGCACGCTGGGCGAGTCGCTGAGCCTGCCGCAGATCCTCGGTTTCGCCCTGGCGCTGACCGCGCTGGTGGCCGCGCAACTCGGTCCCACGGGACCCCGGACGAAGGAAGACAAGCTCGATGAGGACAGGATCGATGACGATCGCCGTGCTCGGGGCCACCGGGATGGTCGGCGCCCGGGTGGCCGGCGAGGCGAGCGCGCGCGGACACCGGGTGCTGGCGCTGTCCCGGAAGCCGCCGGCGAGCGACGACCCTGAGGTGACGCCGGTCGCGGTGGACGCCACCGACCCGTACGCCGTACAGGAGGCGCTGACCGGCTCCGACGCCGTCGTGCTGACCGTGCGGACGTTCCCGGCCGACCCGGAGTTCCTGGTCGGCGTCACCCGCACGGTGCTGGACGCCGCCGCCCGGCTCGGCGTCCGCGTCCTCGTGATCGGCGGCGCCGGCGCCCTGCGCAGCCCCGGCGACCGGGAGCTGCCGGTCGCCGAGAACCCCGCGTACGTGCCCGACGAGTACCGCGCCGTGGCCCTGGCGGGCGTCGCCCAGCTGCACGCCTGCCAGGCCCACACCGGGGCCGACTGGGTCTACCTGAGCCCACCGGCCGTACTGGAACCCGGCGAACGCACGGGCCGCTACCGGCGCGGCAGCGACACCTTGCTCCTCGACGCCGACGGTGAATGCCGCATCAGCGCCGAGGACTTGGCCGTAGCCGTGCTGGACGAGCTGGAGCGCCCGGGGCCGGACCGCCACATCACGGTCGTTCGCCAGCGCCCCTGAGGGGGGCGCGAGGAACGGCGCGACCGGCCACCACGGCGCAGCGGACGAACGCGGCCGCTCCCGGCCGAAGCGGCGGAGCGCCTAGTCGACGTCCACCGGACCGTCGTCCGACTTCCGCTCCCGCCCGGAGTGCAGCTGGAGCAGGCCGTTGACGTCACCCCTGGTGCCCTGGCCGCCCTGGCCGTCCTTGTCCTGGCCAAGGCCCTGCCGGACCGAGTCGAGGATCGTCAGGCCCTGGGACACCAGGCCGGCGGCGATCTCGCCGAGGCCGTCCGCGCCGTTCAGCACGTTGACGTTGGCGCCGGACAGACCGCCGGCGGCCTCCTTCACGATCTGCGGGAGCTGGTCGATGAGCATCCGGTCGAGCGCGACCCGGTCGTAGGAGGCCGCGGCCTCGGCCTGGATCTTCATGCGCTGGGCCTCGGCGGCGGCGAGGATCCGCACCCGCTCGGCCTCCGCCTCGGCGGGCTTGACGACCTCGGCCACCAGCTGCTGCTGGCGCAACTTGGCCTGGCGCTGGGCCAGTTCCGTCTGGGCGGCGAGCACCTCCTGCTGGGCGTGGGCCTGCGCCAGCGGTCCGGCCTGCGCGGCCTGCGCCTGGGCGCGGTCCACCTCGGCCGAGTACTCGGCCTTGACGATGGCGGTCTGCCGGGCGTATTCGGCCTGCTTGCGGGCCGCCTCCTGCTCCGCCTCGACAGCGGCCTGGGTGGCCTGGGCCTGTGCGATCTGGGCCTGCCGCTGGATCGCCGCCTTGTGCGGGGCGGACATCGCGTCGATGTAGCCGGTGTCGCCGTCGTCGATCGACTGGATCTGCAGCGAGTCCACGATCAGGCCGATCTTGGCCATCTCCGTCTTGGAGGTGTCCAGGACCTCGGCGGCCAGCTTCTGCCGCTCGGTGACGATCTCCTCGACCGTCATC
This sequence comes from Streptomyces sp. NPDC050743, assembly GCF_044456925.1. NCBI lineage: Bacteria > Bacillati > Actinomycetota > Actinomycetes > Kitasatosporales > Streptomycetaceae > Streptomyces > Streptomyces sp. NPDC050743. The sequence goes on along the minus strand of NZ_JBITGJ010000018.1, from coordinate 127,780 downwards.
GAGCCGATGATGGCGCGCAGGTGGCCGGCGAAGATCCGGCCGGTGAGCACGGACATCTGCTCCTGGTCGGAGAGGAAGCGCTGGCCGGCGTTGATGATGCTCTCGTGGTCGTTGCCGACCTTGAAGGCGATGACCGCGCGGACGTGCAGCGAGATGCCCTGCTTGGTCACACAGGTCTCGGTGACCTCGGCCTCGCACATGGAGAGGGTGAGGAACCGGACCTTGCGAAAGACCGGGAGCACGAACTTTCCGTGGCCCGTGACCACGCGGAACGGAGCGCCCCCCAGTCCCCGCCGGCCTCCCGAGATCAACATCGCCTCGTCGGGAGCGGGAACGCGGTATCCGAACATGCCTGTACTCCTCAGCTTGCGCCGGCGGCCTCTCCGCCGAGCGCGTCCAATGGATCCACCCACTCGATGACGCCGACCTCGCGGCATCCCCGTGATTCGATCACGAGGACCGTAGCGCCCGCGGGCAGGGGATCCTCGGACCAGGCCAGAAACGTTTCGGAGCCGCCTCGAACCCGCACGAGGACCTCCCCGGGACCCGCGGATCCCCGCGTCCCGATGAGCACCTTGCCCGTACGGCCGACCACGGCCTCGTCCTGCGGCATCACCGGCCGTCCTCCTCGTTCGGACCTGAGAATTCCGACGATAGACCGACCGGCGCCGGTTCCCAACGGGTGGGAGGTCACGGTGTTCCGGTCCGGGTTCCCGGCGACACTGGGCGCCATGCCGTACACGCCGCCGCTCTGGCCGGTCTCCGTGAAAGGCGTCGCGCTCGACGCGCGCGACCGCGTGCTGCTGCTGCGCAACGAACGCGACGAGTGGGAGCTGCCCGGGGGCCGCCTGGAGACCGGCACCGACGACGGGTCGCAACCGCCGGACACCGGCCCCGAGGCCGCCCTGGAACGCGAGATCCGGGAGGAGACCGGCTGGGAGGTCGAGGCCGGTCCGCTCCTCGACGGCGGCGTGTGGATCTATGAACCCGTCCCCGGACGGCGCGTACTGATCGTGACCTACGGCTGCACCGTGCTGACCCCGCACCGGCCGCCGGCCGTCAGCCACGAGCACCGGCGGGCAGGCCTGTTCCCCGGGCACGAGGTACCGCACCTGACCATGCCCGACGGCTACAAGCGGTCCATCGCCGCCTGGTACGCCCTCATGCCCGCCGGCGGATCCCCGCGCAGTGCCACGCCGGGGTAGTTCTCGTGCCGCGGGGCGGTCAGCGGGCCGGGACCGGGAAGAGCATGCAGCTGCTGGTGGCGTGGGCCAGCAGCCGGTCGTCGGAGTCGCGGAGCTCCGCCTGGGCGAGGGCGGTGCGGCGGCCGCTGTTGAGGACGGTGCCGATGGCGCGGACCTTGCCGGTGTCGACGGTGATCGGGCGCAGGAACTTCAGGGTCAGGTCGATCGAGGTGTATCCCGTGCCCCGGGGCAGCACGGACTGCACCGCGCAGCCGGCCGCCGAGTCGAGGAGCGTGGCGTAGACGCCGCCGTGGACGCTGCCGATCGGGTTGTAGTGCTCCTCGCCCGGCACCAGTACGAAGACCGCCCGGCCGTGCTCGGCCTCCTCCAGGGTGAAGCCCAGGGTGGCGGCGATCGGCGGGGCGGGCAGGCGTCCGGCCAGGATCTCGCGGAGGAAGCCGAGTCCGCTGTGGTCAGCGACGGCGTCGGCGGATATGGCGGGGTCTTCCCAGCCGAACACACGTGACCTGTGTGTCTCCGCTCCGGTCTCGCCGGCCGCGCCGGTGACCGGGGACTTCTTCGATGTGTCGGACATGGGGGCGGCTCCTCGGGGCGGGGGCGGGTCGTGTGTGCCGGTGTGGCGTGCCGGTGGGCAGGGGGCGGGGCCACTCGCGGGAGGGGGCGGGACGTGCCACTCCTGCCGGGTCGTGCCTCGCCGCCGGGTTCAGGGGCTGTCCGGGCCCACGCGGATGAGGCCCGGGCCGGCGTCGACGAACGTGGCACCGATCGGCACGTCGTGGCCGTCGTCGCAGCGGAGCGCCACGTGCACCGGGGCGCCGCAGTTCTCGTGGCGTACGACCACGGGGGGTCCCTGTTCGTCGGAGGCCCAGGTGTCGCCCCACTGCCGCAGCGCCAAGAGGACGGGCAGGAAGTCCCGCCCCTTCTCGGTCAGTTGATAGGCGTACCGGGTCCGCTGGCCGGGTTCCTGGTAGGGGACGCGCTCCAGCAGACCGGCGGCGGTGAGTTCCTTCAGACGCGTCGAGGCGGCGGGTTCGCCGATGCCCACACGCTTGGCGAAGTCGTCGAACCGGCGTGTGCCGAAGAACGCCTCGCGCATGATCAGCAGCGCTGTCCTGGTGCCGACGATCTCCAGGGTCCTGGCGATGGAGCAGTTGGCCATGGACCAGGTGTCCCGTTCCTTCAGCAGATCGTTCATCTCTCGGCCCTCCACCTGGCTTGCCCCTTACGAAGTCAGCCTATAGCGTCGTAGCTAACTTCTGAAATCGTAAGTCAGCTCGGGTGCGCACATCCCGGACCTCCCAAGGGAAGAATCATGGACATCAGCACAGCTACGGCCCTGGTCACCGGAGCCAACCGAGGGCTCGGCAGGGCGCTCGCCCAGGAACTGCTCGCGCGCGGGGCCACGGTGTACGGGGCGGCCCGCCGACCGGACCAGATCGATCTGCCCGGTGTGAAGGCGATCCGGATCGACGTCACCGACCCCGCCTCCGTCGCCGCGGCCGCCGAGGAGGTCCGCGACATCACCGTGCTGATCAACAACGCGGGCAGTTCCACGGGCGCCGACCTGCTGACCGGCAGCTGGGACGCCGTCCGCCTGGAGATGGAGACCCACTACCTGGGCACCCTGGGCATGATCCGGGCCTTCGCCCCGGTGATCGAGTCCCAGGGCGGAGGCGCGATCCTCAACATCCTGTCCGTGCTGTCATGGGTCACCTTCCCCGCCGTGGGCGCCTACTCCGCGGCCAAGTCCGCGCAGTGGAGCCTGACCAACGAGGTGCGTCAGCAGCTCGCACCCCGGGGCATCACCGTCTCCGGGCTCCACGTCGGCTACATGGACACCGACATGGCCCGCCATGTCACCGAGCCCAAGACCGACCCGGCGGACGTCGCCCGTGCCGCCGTGGACGGCATCGCCGCCGGCGCACCCGAGATCGTCGTGGACGACCTCAGCCGCCGGGTCCAGGCCGGCCTCTCCGGCGGCGTCGCCGCTCTGTACCCGCAGCTCGGCTGAGACGAGGACACCATGGCTTCCGCTCCTCCTCCCGCCCCGGGCCGGCTCAAGCCGGCCGACCGGCACACCGGTGTCCGGCTCTCCCCGAACCAGCCCTCCCGGGCCGCCGCCGGCGTCACGCTCATCGCGATGTGCCTGGGCGCCATGACGACCTTTCTGCTGGTCACCGCATCGGTGTCGGCGCTGTCGGCCATCCAGGACGACCTGCACGTCTCCCCGACCGGCCTCGTCTGGATCCCCTCCGCGTACACCCTGCTCGTGGCCAGCCTGGTGATGTCCGCGGGCACCGTCGGCAACCTCTACGGCCGCAAGCGCGCCTTCGTCACCGGCGCCGCGGTCATGATCCTCGGTTCGCTCGTCGTCTACACCGCGGGTTCGGCGGGAGGCGTCATCGCCGGCCAGCTCGTCTCCGGCGTCGGCGGCGCTCTCATCCTGCCCAACAGCCTGGCCATCCTGGGAGCCACGTTCCCCGACCCCCACCGGCGCACCGAGGTCGTCACCGTCTGGGCGGCCTCCTCCGGCATCGGACTCGCCGCCGGCCCTCTGATCGCGGGCGCACTGCTGGGCCACTTCCGCTGGAACACGGTCTTCCTGTCGACCGCGGTCCTCGCCGTGGTCACCATGGCCGCCGCCGTCTTCGTCGCCGAATCACGCGGACCCGAGGGCAAGCTCGACATCCCCGGCCAGGTCCTGGCCGTCCTGGGCATCGCCGCCCTCGTCTACGCCCTCATCGAAGGCGGACACGACGGCTACAGCAGCCCCCGGATCCTCGCCGCCTGGATCATCGCGGCCGCGGCCCTGACCGGTTTCGTCCTCGTCGAGCGCGCCGGCCGCAAACCCATGCTGGACATCACCCTGTTCCGGTCGGCCTCGTTCAGCGCCGTCATGTTCGTCGCGGCCGTCTCCCTGTTCGGCTTCACCGGGCTGGCCATCCTGACGGTGCTCTTCTACGAACGCGTCCAGCATCTGTCCGCCCTGGACGTGGGATGGCGGCTGCTGGCCTTCTTCGGCGTCTACGTCATCGTCAGTTACGCGACCGGACGCGTGATCCGCCGCACCGGCTTCAAGCTCCCGCTGACCCTGGGCTTCCTCGTCGGAGCCGGCGCCGCGGCCGGACTGATCACGCTGGACCCGACCACCCCCTATGCCCGGGTGTGGTGGCTGTTCGCGCTCTTCGGCGCCGCGAGCGGGATGGTGGCCGCGCCGAGCACCGCCGCCGCCCTGGTGAGCGTCTCCCACGAACGCGCCGGCATGGCCTCCGGAGCCGTCAACGCCTTCCGCCAGATCGGATCCGTCACCGGCTCCTCCCTCCTCGGCGCCCTCCTCGCCGGCCGCCTCCAGTCCCAGCTGCCGAGCCGGCTCGCCGCTCACCACGTCCCCCAAGCGGCCCGGCCCGCCGTCGAACACGCCGTCTCCACGGGCACCAGCGGCCACCGGGCGATCCCTCCGAACGTGACCGCCGCGGTCGGCGACGCCTTCACCTCCGGCGTCCATGCCGGCGTGACGGTCATCTCCGCCGTCTTCCTCTGCGCGGCCCTCGCCTCTGCCCTTCTGGTCCACAACCGACCGCACCACACCTCCGTCACGAGCAACTGACGCGCGGCTTCCAGGAGTCGGCCGAGGACGAGAGCGGCACAGTTCTCGTTCTGTCCCGCGGATCGGGTGATCACTAGGCTGCAACGATGGAACGCGCAACCGACGTGCCCGAGAGGGGCGCCCAGCCCGCGGGTCCGGCCCGTGTGAACGACTACGACAGCTTCGCCGAGGCGTACGCGGCGGAGAACGAGGACAACCTCGTGAACGCGTACTACGAGCGGCCCGCGATGCTGGCCCTCGCCGGTGACGTGACCGGCCGTCGGATCCTGGACGCCGGCTGCGGCTCGGGCCCCCTGTCCGCCGCACTGCGCGACCGCGGTGCGGTCGTCACCGGCATCGACGCCAGCGCCGGGATGCTGGCGCTGGCCAGGCGGCGGCTCGGTGACGACGTGGCCCTGCACGTGGCCGACCTGCGCGACCCTCTGCCGTTCGACGACGGTGCGTTCGACGACGTGGTGGCGTCGCTGGTCCTGCACTACCTGGAGGACTGGGGGCCGACGCTGGCGGAGCTGCGGCGAGTGCTCAGGCCCGGCGGCCGGCTGATCGCGTCGGTGGACCACCCCTTCGTGGCCTACACGTTCGGGGATCCCCGGCCCGACTACTTCGCGACCACCAGCTATACCTTCGACTGGACGTTCAACGGGCAGTCCGTCCCGATGAGGTTCTGGCGCAAGCCGTTGCACGCGATGACCGATGCCTTCACCACCGCCGGCTTCCGCCTCTCCGTCATCAGCGAGCCGCAGCCCGACCCGGCCGCCCGCGAACTGTTCCCCGACGGCTTCCATGACCTCTCGACCACAACCTGCTTCCTGTTCTTCGTCGTCGAGGCATTGCCGCCGGGTGCGGGCTCGAACGACCAGGGCCTGTAGGTGAGGCGTCCGAAAACCAGTGGAGCGGCGCCGCTGCGCGCCACTACCGTGCTGCCGGACCAAGTCGTCTAGGCAAGGACGTGCCGTTGTACACCCTGTGAGACCTCCCGAGAGCTGATCGGTCGCGCGTCGCGCATGTGCGCCGCGCTGCTTTTTGCTGCGGATTTCTCACTGAAACCGGTGTACTTCTTTGCTCACTGACTGGGTGGTCATGCCCACCTGCCTGCCGACCGTTCTCCGCCGTTGCCACGCGTGCGCGTCCGAGCGCTTCCGGGCGAACGGAAAATTTCGCGTCAACGCAAACCACAAGCTCCTCGACGCCTGGCTCCTCGTGCTCTGTACCGCTTGCGGGGAAACCGCGAAGCTCACGGTCCTGGAGCGGACGAACGTCCGCTCCGTACGACCCGGACTGCTGGACCGGATGCACGACAACGACCCCGGCCTGGCAGCCGAGCTGCTCCAGGATCCGGTCCTGCGGCGCCGCAACCGCATCGCCCTCGACTGGGACGACGCCTGGCGCCTCGACACCGGCGGATCGGATCACCTGGACCGCGAGGTGATCGACGTCTCGGTCCGCTTCGCGGCGCGGATCCCCGTCCGGCCGGTGCGACTGATCGCCGAAGGCTGCGGTCTTGCGCGGGCCGAGGTCGAGAGACTGATCGTGGAGGGGAAGCTCGTGTCGGCAGTCCGGCTGAGCGGCAAGCTCTCCGGCGACTTCACCTTCACGCTCAAGCGCTGAGCCCTTCTCGGAACCAGGGGCCCGTCCGGCGGATCGTGCCGGACGGGCCCCTGGTCCGAAGCCGATCAGTGCGTGGTCCGCCGGCCGCCTGACGGCTCCCCGGCAGGAAGAAGGGTGAGGCCCGAAGCCCGCCCCGTCCCCGGCCCTGTTCAGAAGTGGTGGCTGTGGAGGTCGCCCAGCAGGGTGTTGAGTTGCTTCTCCTGCTCGGCGGCCGGAGCCGGCTGGATGCTGCCGTGGTCGATGGCGTACGTCTTGAGGACCTCATCCATCTGCTGGTCGAGCAGGGTCCAGGTCGTGTTGTTGACCGCCTGCAGCGAGGTGGCGTCGGCGTCCCAGTCGTCGCGCATCTTCTGCACGGTGGCGTGGGAGGCCGCGGCCGTCCCGGCCCGGTCCTGAGCGATCGCCGTCTGGGCAAGCTTCTCGTACTTCGCAACTGCCGCGGTCGTCTGCTTGCCGGTCAGGGCCGCCTTCGGGCAGGCCGGCATCGTCTCGCTCTGACCGGTCGGGTCGCAGGTGACGTGGGGCTGGTTGTGGGCCCAGATCATCAGCGCGACGGTGCCGACGGCGATCACTGCGAAGCCTCCGAGCGCGATGCGCTCCTTGCGCGCGTTGGTGACCGACGGCTCGTGCGTCGTCCCGGAGGTCTCGGCGACGTCGCTGCGGCTGATCGTCAGGTAGATGACCGTCGCCAGGATGGCGCCGAGGAAGATCAGGCTCGTGGCGAAGGTGCCCAGGCCGAGTCCCACCGGCTCGCCGGGGTTGGCCGCGGCCTTCGGGGAGGCGAGCCAGTCACCGATGTTGGCGCCGAGCGGGCGGGTGAGGATGTAGGCCAGCCAGAACGAAAGAACCGGGTTGGCGCCGAACTTCCACAGCGCGGTGATCGACGCGATGAGGCCCAGCGGCAGGAACACCGACTGCGCGGGCGTCCAGTTGGTCAGCTCCAGCGTCCAGTCACCGAGGGCGGTGCCCAGCGCGAACGTGACCAGGACGGTCAGCCAGTAGAACGCCTCACGCGGGAAGGTCGTGATGCTGTGGATCGACAGGGTCCGCTCGCGCAGCCACCAGACCCCGAAGACAAGGGCCAGCAGGACCGAGAACACCGCCGAGCTGAGCCACAGCGGGACGTGCTGCTCGTCGGTGAGCATGTCGGTGTACAGCGTGCCGGTGACGCTGACCACCACCACGGTGAGCCAGTACGGGAACGGGATGTAGCGCTTCGTACGGAACTGGATCGTCAGCACGAGCGCGAATACCGCGGTGAACAACAGCATGGTGTTGATCAGGCCGAAGCCCAGCGTCTCGTTGATGTAGTCGGCGAAACTCTCACCGACGGTCGTGCAGAGGATCTTGATGATCCAGAACCAGACCGTGACCTCGGGCACCTTGTTCAACAGGCGGCTGCCCGCGGCGTGACGATGGGTCGCGGTAGTCGTCGAAGTTGTCATGCAGTCCTCACATGGAACGGGCGGCAGCATAGAGGGGACGCCCCTCACGTCTGCGGAACGGTAACTGTCTACATGTGTGTAGACGAGCGTGGCCTTGGACCTGCCGGACGGCGGGATGACTGCAATTGCTCGTCAAGTCCACTCGGGTCGCGCCGCTGGCGGCCTGGTCCGTGACGCGGTTCACGTGCTCGGAAATGGCCTCCGCTTTTGTTCTTTCCTCGGTCTGCGCGAGGACTTTCTGTATGCCTGTCATGACCCGGGGACGGCATACCTTGTTACGCGGGGCTTGAGATATTTCTATGCGATGCAGGGCACGCCTTTACTGCCTGCGCCGCCCGGCGGGGAGGCGCCAGGAAGGCGCCGATTCCTCTCATGGGAGCCGCCGAGATCAGAGAGACTCGGTGCCTTATCCCGCGGCAGGCGAGTGTGAGCCGCCTCCGAAGCCTTCGGCTTCTCAGGTCAGACCGCGTCCCTGCTGGTCGGCCGGAAGGCCCCAACTCCCTAGCCGACTCAAAGGAATTCGAGGAGCCAATTCGAGCTCTGGCCGACGGGGTGGGCTAGAATTCTGGGAACTTCGTCCCGGAATGCGCGAGCCCGCCTCAGCCGATTGTTCGCCGACTCGCTTCTTTTCTCCTTGCCGGGTGCCCACCTCTGGAACCACCGGGCTCACAGGCGTTTCATGGGTCATGCCGCCCGACTGTGCCAGCGGGAACCTGAACATATCCTGACTGTGGCCCGTTGATCACTCGTGCAACCCGAGCAGCATGGCTCCATGCACACGCGCACCTCTTCTCCATAACGGCCATCCGGCCCTCGCTTGCTCCCGCGACCGAAGAGGACCCCCTTGCGCGCTCCGACCACCACCGGCACCGCCCGCGCGGTTGAGCCGCTGTGAGGAGCTCCAGGCCGACCTTGTAGAAGCGGCACTCGTCGCCCAGCTGGTCGACGATGTCGTCAGCGGTTCGGCGGTTGTCGTGATCCAAGGCGACGATGATCCGGCTATTCGGATCCACGACGCCGTTGATCGTTGCCAGGCGCATACGGCATGCCGAACCCGGCCGGAACGCGTGCGGCCGGACCCACCGAAGCGACGTGTGGCTCAGACCGCGTGTCCCGTCGCCTGCTCCGGTTCGGCGACGTCCCTGCGGGTGACGGAGAGGTGGCTGACCAGTCCGAGGATGACCGCGAGGAACAGGAAGCTGGTCACGACGGTGCCGAGGCCGAGGCCGCCGTCACCGGTGGGCTGGGAGAGGTAGTCGCCGATGGACGCGCCGAGCGGGCGGGTGAGGATGTAGGCGATCCAGAAGCTCCACACCGCGTCCAGGTCCAGCGCGAAGTGCGCGATGGCCACCGCGGCGATGGCCGCCGCGAACAGGACGGCGGACAGCCAGTAGCCGAGGCCGATGCGCTCGGACACCAGGTCACCGGCCGCAGTGCCCAGAGCGAAGGCGAACAGGACCGCCAGCCAGTAGAAGGACTCGCGGCTGGTGGTGTCGATGTGGTGGAGGGACAGGGTCCGCTCGCGCCGGTACCAGACGACGAACACGATCGCGAGGACGATCGCGAAGACCGTGGTGCTCGTCGCCGACGGCACGCCCACGTTGTCGGTGAGGTTGTCGCTGATCAGCGTGCCGACGACGCTGATCAGTGCCACCGCCGGCCAGTACACGCCCGGCCGGTAGGCACTGAGGCGGAACTGGACCACCAGGACGACCGCCAGCAGGGCACTCATCAGCACCGACACACCGGTCAGCCCGAGACCCGCCTTCTCGTTCAGCAGGTCCGCCGCGGTCTCGCCGACCGTCGTGCACAGCACCTTGATGATCCAGAAGTAGACGGTGACCTCGGGCACCTTGATCCAGCGCGGCCGGTGACGCGAGCGGCGCGTCTGACCGGCCTCCGGAGGCACCCGGCTCTCCGACGTTTCGTAGGTCACGTTGTCCGACCGTGCCACCGGGCACCTGAACGCATCCTGACTGCTGGCGCGCTTCGCTCACCCCGACCGTTCCGTATGAGCACCGTGGCGCCGTGTGCACGCACAGCTGCGGCGCCGGCTGGGCCGGGCCGTGCTGCTGTCCTACGCCTGCGCCCTGTTCGTGGCGGGTCCCGGCCTCTGGCTGCGCCACCCGCATGCCCTGCCGCTCGGGCCACTCGTTGCGTGGCTCGTAGCGCTTGTCCCCCCGGCCGGAGCGGGGCACTGGACCGAGGGAGGCCGGGTGAGCCGGACAGCCGCGGTACTCCTCCACGGTGCGGTGCGGTCGGCGGGTGGTGGCAAGGGCTTCCTCCAGGGCGGCCCGCACGAGTGCGTCGTCGCGTCGTTCCAGGACCGCCGGACCCGGGCTTCACGCTGCGGACCTACACGCACTTGCTGTCGTCGAGCGGGACCCGCACCCGCAAGGCGATCAACGACGCCTTCCCGGAAGCCCCGGCGGACGACGGCGACCCGTCCGACGCCCAGGGCACATCAGTGCCTCCAGCGAAACCAATGTGCCCTCTACGTGCCCTGGCTGCCTGACGGCCCTCCTCCGCACATGACGAAGGCGGGGTCCGAAAACCCCGCCCGACTCCCACGAAACCCCGGCTCAGGGCCACACCAGGCAGTACGGCTGATGCCCCGCCTCGTGCAGCCGGTGAGAGAAGTCCTGCCACTCGTGCAGCAGCTGGTACACGTTGAACGCGTCCCGCGGGCCGCCCCGGTCCGGGACCGTCGACCAGATGAAGGCCGCCGCGCCGACCGCTTCCTCGCCGATGCCGCGCAGGGGGTCGACGACGGTCATGGGGAGCTTGACTACCGCGTAGTCGGGGTGCAGGACGACCAGTTCCAGGGGCGGGACCTTGTGCAGGGGGACGCCCTCGATGCCGGTCAGGACCATGGCGGCCATGGTCTCCGGCTTGATCTTGGTGAACATGCCGTTCATGCCCAGCTCGTCGCCGCCGAGTTCCTCGGGGCGCATCGAGATGGGGACACGGGCCGCCGTCGCGCCGTCCGGCGCGCCGAAGTATTTGTACGTCACCCCCACTCGACCACCATTCCTGCTCCCCGCCCGGAGGCGGTCTACCCGGCCCCGCTCGGGATCACCCGGTACACCCTGTGTCCGACGTGTGTCGCTCTGCCGTGTCTCGGTTGTCTCCTCCGCGTCGCGCCGGTGCCTTCCCCGCCGGGCACGTCGAGGACCCAGGTCATCAGTCCCCTCGCCCAGTCCGCCACCGCGATGCATATCTCCACCCGACTGCTTTTCTAGGACGCGTGGCCCCCGCCGCGCAACCCGATCATCGTGTCAGTGACCTCCCCCACGCCCGCCCGCCGAAACGTGCGGTGGAACAACAGTCCACGGGTTCTTGTCCGGCCTCTGATCATTACGTGCGTAACAGCTGTGTGTATCAGGTGTCAGTCTCGCAGATGGCACGCGCGCGGCGCCGAGGACCGGAGGTCGGCCGCGGTACGGCCGGGCCGCGGCCTACCCTGAGGAGGTCACCCAAGTCACCGGAGTCCGAGAAGCCGGAGAAGTCGCACGTCATGAGTGCCCTGAGCGAAACGCCCTATCCCTACGACGCGCCCGCCTCCCAGGCGCTCTTCGACCGCGCCTCCGCCGTCACGCCCGGCGGTGTGAACTCCCCGGTGCGCGCCTTCCGCGCCGTCGGCGGCACGCCCCGCTTCATGGTGTCCGGCCGCGGCCCGTACCTCACCGACGCCGACGGGCGCGAGTACGTCGACCTCGTCTGCTCGTGGGGGCCCATGATCCTCGGGCACTCGCACCCCGAGGTCATCGCCGCCGTCCAGGAGGCCGTCTCCCGCGGTACGTCCTTCGGCACGCCCGGTGAGGGCGAGGTCGCGCTCGCCGAGGAGATCGTCGCCCGGATCGAGCCGGTGGAGCAGGTCCGGCTCGTGAGCAGCGGCACCGAGGCGACCATGTCCGCCATCCGGCTCGCGCGCGGGTTCACCCAGCGGTCCAAGGTGATCAAGTTCGCCGGCTGCTACCACGGGCACGTGGACTCCCTCCTCGCCGCCGCGGGGTCCGGCGTCGCGACCTTCGCGCTGCCCGACACCCCCGGCGTCACCGGCGCCCAGGCCGGCGACACGATCGTGCTGCCGTACAACGACCTGGAGGCCGTGCAGGAGGCCTTCCACCGGCACCCCGGCGAGATCGCGTGCGTGATCACCGAGGCTTCGCCCGGCAACATGGGCGTCGTGCCGCCGGACCCCGGGTTCAACCAGGGGCTCAGGGACGCCTGCCACAAGAACGGAGCCCTCTACATCTCCGACGAGGTGATGACCGGCTTCCGGACCAGCCGCGCCGGGTGGTACGGGGTCGACGGGGTCAGGCCCGACCTCATGACCTTCGGGAAGGTCATGGGTGGTGGGTTCCCGGCCGCCGCCTTCGGTGGGCGGGCCGACGTCATGGCCCACCTCGCTCCCGCGGGCCCCGTGTACCAGGCCGGCACGCTCTCCGGCAACCCGGTCGCCACCGCCGCCGGGCTCGCCCAGCTGCGGCTGCTCGACGACGCCGCGTACGAGACGGTGAACGCCGTGTCCGCGCAGATCCAGGCCCTCGTCACCGAGGCGCTGAACAAGGAGGGGGTCGCGCACCGGCTGCAGACCGCCTCCAACATGTTCTCGGTGTTCTTCACGGACCGGCAGGTCCGCGACTACGAGGACGCCAAGCGGCAGGAGTTGTTCCGCTTCACCGCGTTCTTCCACTCGCTGCTGTCGAACGGCGTCTACCTGCCGCCGTCGTCCTTCGAGTCCTGGTTCGTGTCCACGGCCCACGACGAGCGGGCCATCCAGAAGATCGCCGACGCCCTCCCGGCGGCGGCCCGGGCGGCTGCGGAGGCCACCGCGTGAGCACCAGCGTCAGCAACAGCGGCAGCAGCAGGGACAAGGACGTCACCGTCGTCCATCTCATGCGGCACGGCGAGGTCGAGAACCCGACCGGGATCCTGTACGGGCGGCTGCCCGGCTACCACCTGTCCGAGCTGGGGCGGCAGATGGCCGACCGGGTCGCCGAGCACCTCGCCCCGCGGGACGTGACGTACGTCTGCGCCTCGCCGCTGGAGCGGGCGCAGGAGACGGCCACCCCGATCGCCAAGGCGCACGGTCTCGACCTGGACACCGACGAGCGGCTCATCGAGGCCGGCAACGTCTTCCAGGGCAAGACCTTCGGCGTCGGCGACGGAGCGCTGCAGCGGCCCGGCAACTGGAAGCACCTCGTCAACCCGTTCCGGCCCTCCTGGGGCGAGCCGTACGTCGACCAGGTCGTGCGGATGATGGGCGCGCTGAACGCGGCCAAGGACCAGGCGCGCGGGCACGAGGCGGTGCTGGTCAGCCATCAGCTGCCGATCTGGATCGTGCGGTCCTACGTCGAGCGGCGGCGGCTGTGGCACGATCCGCGCAAGCGGCAGTGCACGCTGGCCTCCCTGACGTCCTTCACCTACCTCGGCGACAAGATCGTGTCGGTCGGCTACAGCGAGCCCGCCATCGATCTCGTCCCGGCCCATCTGCGGGCCGGCGTCAAGCCGCAGAAGGGCAAGGGCACCGCCCAGGGGAAGGCCTTCGGGGCCTGAAAGAGCCCGGAAATGTCCGTTCCTGACGGCCCGTTTGTAGTCGCTTAGCGGACTTTTGCGGAATTCGTTACGAAAACCATATAAACCAAAGGAACCTCCCCGATCGTTGCGCCCTCTCAATGGGTGACCACCAAGCTGGCGCGACGAATCGGGGATTTCCATGCGCACCGTCTCCCGGACTCTCTCCCGCAGGGGACTGCTCGGCATCGGCGCGGGCGCGGCGGCCGCCGCCACCCTCGCCGGCTGCGGGACTCACACGTCTTCGGACGGTGCCGGACACGCGAACGGTTCCGGGGAGGGGAAGAACGGTCAGGGCAAGGACGGTCAGGGCAAGGACGGTCAGGGCGCGGAGCACAAGGCGCCGGCCGGACGGCCGATCGGGGACGGCTCCACGTCCTTCACGGGCAAGCAGCCGCACCAGCCGGCCAGGCCCGAACCGCTGGAGCCCGGCCAGACGCCGCCGCAGTTCGTGATCTTCTCCTGGGACGGTGCCGGCGAGGTCGGCAACGGGCTCTTCCCGCGCTTCCTGGACCTCGCCAAGGAGCACGGCGCGAGCATGACCTTCTTCCTCTCCGGGCTGTATCTGCTGCCCGAGTCGAAGAAGCGGATGTACGAGCCCCCGAACAACCCGCGCGGCGCCTCCGCTATCGGCTACCTCGCCGACGACCACGTCAAGTCCACGCTGACCAACGTCCGCCGGGCCTGGCTGGAGGGCCACGAGATCGGCACCCACTTCAACGGGCACTTCTGCGGCGAGACCCACGGCTCGGTCAAGTGGTGGACGCCACAGCAGTGGAGGAGCGAGATCGAGCAGGCCAAGTCGTTCGTGAAGCAGTGGCGGACCAACACCGGCTGGCACGACCTGCCCTCGCTGCCCTTCGACTACGACAAGGAGCTGGCCGGCGGCCGTACGCCCTGTCTGCTCGGCCAGGACAACTTGCTGCCCACCGCCCGCGAGCTGGGCTGGCGCTACGACGCCTCCTCGCCGGGCGGCCGCCAGGTGTGGCCGGTGAAGCGGCTCGGCATCTGGGACCTGCCGCTGCAGCAGATCCCGTTCCCCGGTCGCTCCTTCGAGGTGCTCTCGATGGACTACAACATGCTCGCCAACCAGTCCGTGAACTCCACCAAGGCGCCCGCCTACAACTACCCGGGCTGGCGCAAGCAGTCGGCGCAGTCGTACATCGCCGGCTTCCAGCGGGCATACGAGACAAACCGGGCGCCGTTCTTCATAGGCAACCACTTCGAGCAGTGGAACGGCGGCATCTACATGGACTCCGTCGAGGAGGCCTTCAAGCACATCGCGCGGGAGAAGGAGAAGGGCGCGGACGTACGGCTGGTCTCCTTCCGGCAGTTCGTCGACTGGATGGACGTGCAGAAGCCCGAGGTGCTCGCCAAGCTCCGCACCCTGGACGTCGGGCAGCGCCCCGCGGGCGGCTGGAAGCAGTTCCTCGCCTAGCCCGTCGAGGCGAGCCTGCCGGAAATGTCCCGTGTAAATACGCCCTGAAATGCGGTTTTCCGCCCGGCAGGGGGGCGCCACAGATCGCCGGAACGGACATGCGAAACTTTTCACATGAGTACCCGTAGCCGCGCCGTCCTGCTCAGCGCCGTGGCCGCCGCCCTGGCCCTGACCCTGTCCGCGTGCGGCAAGGGCGGCACCTCCGGCGGCGGTGGCAACACCAACTTCGTCACCGGCAACAACGGCATCGCCACGGTCCCGGCGGGCAAGCGCGCCGCCGCCCCGGACCTGTCCGGCAAGACCATCGACGGCAAGACCCTGGACGTCGCCGACTACAAGGGCCAGGTCGTGGTCATCAACGTCTGGGGCTCCTGGTGCGGGCCGTGCCGCGAGGAGGCCCAGTACTTCTCCAAGGTGTCCAAGCAGTACGAGGGCAAGGGCGTGCAGTTCGTCGGCATCAACACCCGCGACACCAGCACCACTCCCGCCGTCGCCTTCGAGAAGGAGCACGGGATCGGCTACCCGAGCCTGTACGACCCCACGGGCAAGCTGATGCTCCGCTTCAAGAAGGGCACCCTCAACCCGCAGCTGATCCCCTCCACGCTCGTCATCGACAAGCAGGGCAAGGTCGCCGCGCGGGCCCTGGAGGCGCTCGACGACACCGCCCTGCTGAAGATGCTCAAGCCGGTCCTCGCGGAGAAGTGACGTGAGCGCACTCGTGACCCTGGCCGCGACGGGCCAGAACGAGACGGTGCTCAACGGCGCCCTGCTCATCGCCCTGCCGGTCGCCCTGCTCGGCGGGCTCGTCTCCTTCTTCTCGCCCTGCGTCCTGCCGCTGGTCCCGGGCTACCTCTCCTATGTGACGGGGGTCGCCGGCACCGACCTGGCCGAGGCGCGGCGGGGGCGGATGGCCACCGGTGCCTTCCTGTTCGTCCTCGGCTTCACCGCCGTGTTCGTCTCCGGCGGGGCGCTGTTCGGCTACTTCGGCTCGACCCTGCAGGAGTACAAGGACGTCCTGTCCAAGGTGCTCGGCGTGCTCATGATCCTGCTGGGCGTCTTCTTCATGGGGCTGATGCCCTGGCTGACCCAGCGTGAGTTCCGCTTCCACAGGCGGCCGACCACGGGCCTGGTCGGCGCGCCCGTCCTCGGCGCCCTGTTCGGGATCGGCTGGACGCCCTGCATCGGTCCCACCCTCTCCTCCGTCGCCTTCCTCTCCTCCCAGCAGGCGAGTGCGGGCCGGGGCGCCATACTGACCGTCGCGTACTGCCTCGGCCTCGGTGTCCCGTTCGTCCTCAGCGCCATCGCCTTCCGCAAGGCGCTCGGCGCCTTCGACTGGGTCAAGCGCCACTATGTCTGGGTGATGCGCGTCGGCGGCACGATGATGATCGCGACCGGTGTGCTGCTGCTCACCGGTGTCTGGGACCTCCTGGTGCAGCAGATGCAGACCTGGTCCACCGGCTTCTCTGTGGGGATCTGATCGATGAGCACAACCGAAACCGACAAGAGCCGGGACCGGGCGAGCCAGGACCAGGAGGACCTCGGCGCGGCCGGCTCCCAGCTGTCCACCGCCCCGGCGGAGGAGCTCTCCGCCGCGCCCGGTCTCGGCGTCATCGGCTGGGCCCGCTGGTTCTGGCGGCAGCTGACCTCCATGCGGGTCGCGCTGCTGCTGCTCCTGCTGCTCTCGCTCGGCGCGATCCCCGGCTCGCTCATCCCGCAGTCCGGCGCCGACCTGAACAAGGTCGACGACTTCCGCAAGGCACACAAGACGCTCGCGCCGATCTACGACAAGCTCGGCCTGTTCCACGTCTACAGCTCGGTGTGGTTCTCCGCGATCTACATCCTGCTGTTCGTCTCGCTCGTCGGCTGTATCGTCCCGCGCACCTGGCAGTTCGTCGGCCAGCTGCGCGGCCGGCCGCCGGGCGCCCCCAAGCGGCTGAACCGGCTGCCCGCCTACACGACCTGGCGCACGACCGCCGAGCCCGAGCAGGTCCGCGAGGCCGCGCTCGCCCTGCTGAAGAAGCGCCGCTTCCGCGCCCACATCGCCGGTGACGCCGTCGCCGCCGAGAAGGGCTATGTGCGCGAGCTGGGCAACCTGGCCTTCCACATCGCCCTGATCGTGCTGCTGATCGCCTTCGCCTCCGGCCAGCTGTACAAGTCGGACGGCACCAAGCTGATGGTGGAGGGCGACGGCTTCTCCAACGCGCTGCCGATGTACGACGACTTCAAGTCCGGCAGCCTGTTCCAGAACGACGACCTCGTGCCGTTCAGCTTCGACCTGAAGGACTTCAAGGGCACCTACGAGGTCAGCGGCCCCAACAAGGGCACCCCGCGCACCTACCAAGCGAAGATCGACTACAGCGAGGGTGCGTACGGCAAGCAGAAGTCGACCACCATCAAGGTCAACCAGCCGCTGCACATCGGCGACGCCAAGGTCTATCTCGTCAGCCACGGCTACGCGCCGGTCGTCACGGTCCGCGACGGCAAGGGCAACGTCGTGTACCACGACGCCGTACCGCTGCTGCCGCTCGACGGGAACGTCACCTCCAACGGTGTCGTCAAGGTGATGGACGGCTACAAGAACGCCCAGGGCCAGAAGGAACAGCTCGGCTTCCAGGCCTTCTTCGTGCCCACCTTCGACCCCAAGAGCGGCACGATGCTCTCCCAGTTCCCCGCGCTGGTGAACCCGCTGCTCGCGGTGAACGCCTACCACGGCGACCTGGGCGTCAACTCCGGCATCCCGCAGAGCGTGTACCAGCTGGACAAGACGCACATGAAGGCGTTCAAGGACGGCAAGGGCCAGCTGCTGAAGAAGCTTCTCCAGCCGGGCGACACGCTCACCCTCCCGAACGGCGCCGGGTCCATCACCTTCGAGAAGGACATCAAGGAGTGGGCCGGCTTCGAGATCGTCCAGGAGCCCGGCAGCGGCTGGGCGCTCGGCGGTGCCCTCGCCGCGATCTTCGGCCTGGCCGCCTCCCTGTTCATCCAGCGGCGCCGGGTGTGGGTGCGCGCGGTGCGCGGCGCCGACGGCGTGACGGTCGTCGAGATGGCCGGGCTCGGCCGCAGCGAGTCCGCCAAGGTGCCCGAGGAGCTGGGCGACCTCGCCGGAATCCTCTACGACCAGGCGCCGGGGGCACCCGACCCCGACGACGACCCTTCCACCACCCCCGACCCTCAAGCCGTACCTGCCGAAGGGGCTGAGAAGCAGTGACTCTCGCCGCCGCCACCAACGAACACCTGGCGAGCATCAGCAACACGCTGATCTACTCGTCGATGGCCGTCTACACCCTGGCCTTCTTCGCATACATCGCCGAATGGCTCTTCGGCAGCCGCAGCAAGGTGGCCCGCACGGCCGCCGCGCTGACGGCTCGGACGGAGACCTCCGCGAAGGCTCCCGCCGTCACCGTCAAGAAGGCCGGGGGCACCGCCGTGCTGGAGCGGCCCAAGGTCGTCGTGCGCTCGGCCTCCGGCGCCCGCGATGTGCCGGACGGCCTCGGCGCGCACGGCGGGGACGCGCAGGGCGACCTCTACGGGCGCATCGCCATCTCGCTCACCGTGCTCGCCTTCCTGGTGGAGCTGGGCGGCGTCGTCACCCGCGCGGCCTCCGTGCAGCGGGCGCCGTGGGGCAACATGTACGAGTTCAACATCACCTTCTCCACGGTGGCCGTCGGCGTGTACCTCGCGCTGCTGGCGCTGAAGAAGAACGTGCGCTGGCTCGGGCTGTTCCTGATCACCACGGTCCTCCTCGACCTCGGTCTCGCCGTCACCGTCCTGTACACCGCGAGCGACCAGCTGGTTCCCGCGCTGCACTCGTACTGGCTGTACATCCACGTCTCCACCGCGATCTTCTGCGGCGCGGTGTTCTACGTCGGCGCGGTCGCCACGATCCTTTACCTGTTCAAGGACTCGTACGAGACCAAGCTGCAGACCGGCGGCAAGCCCGGCGCGTTCGCCACCTCGGTCCTGGAGCGGCTGCCCGCCTCCGCCTCGCTGGACAAGTTCGCCTACCGGGTCAACGCGGCCGTCTTCCCGCTGTGGACGTTCACGATCATCGCGGGCGCGATCTGGGCCGGCGACGCCTGGGGCCGCTACTGGAACTGGGACCCGAAGGAGACCTGGTCCTTCATCACGTGGGTCGCCTACGCCTGCTACCTGCACGCCCGCGCGACGGCCGGCTGGAAGGGCCGCAAGGCCGCCTATCTGGCGATGATCGCCTTCGGCTGCTGGCTGTTCAACTACTACGGCGTCAACATCTTCGTCAGCGGCAAGCACTCCTACGCGGGCGTGTGAGCCGCGGGTCGCCCACACTGGTGTCATGAGCGGTTCCATCGCACAGGGCACCAGCCAGACCCACGGGAACACGCACATACTCCACTTCCTGGTGCGGCTCCCGAGGCCCATGGAAGACGTCTGGCCGGCGGTGGCCACCCCCGAGGGACTCGGGGCGTGGTGCACCGCCGTCGACGTTCTGCAGCCCCGCCTCGACGGCGCGGTCACCCTGCGTGACCTGGGCTCCGGCCGGGTCACCGCCTGGGACGTGGACCGGGTCGCGGAGTACACCGTCGAGGGCGGCGGCCGGATCCGGTTCCATCTGGAGCGGGGCGGCGACACCGGCAGCGTGCTGCGCTTCACCCACGAGTTCCAGGGCGAGGCGGCGGCGGAGTCACGCTGGCGCGCCAGATTCGAACGCCTGATTGAAATCCTGGAGTCCCCGCAGGGCCTCACGGCGCAGCGACCCCCGCAGCCCCCCGAGCCGTCGGTGCCCCTTCCCGGGCAGCTCACCTAGGCCCGGGCGATCAGCACACCGCGGACAGGCTGCCGTGGGCCACCGAGGCGATGTGGTCGCGCAGCCGCTCGACGTACAGCCGCAGGTTCTTCGCCGCCACGTCCGTGTCCGGATACCGGCTCGCCAGCCACAGCCCCTCGTGCAGCCGGTTCACCCACACGCACACCTGGTCGCCGTACGACACCCGCAGCAGCGCGTGCGCCCGCTGCCCGGCCCAGCGCTCGGCGCCGGGGACGGTCCGGGCGTCGACGTAGGAGACGATCGAGTACAGGTCCGGCGAGGTCGGCCGGAAGTCCGCGCCGAGCAGGCTCAGCACCCGAGCCAGCGGCATCCGGGCCAGCGACCGGTTGGCCTGCAGTTGCGCGCGCACCTCGCGCAGGGTGTCCGGGAAGCCCGTCGTACGGCCCACCGGGACCTCGATCGGGGCGCCGCCGACGTACCAGCCCACCGAATCGCTCCAGCGCGACTTCACCCGGGTGTGGAACGGCACCACCGTCCGGTACACCGGCTGCCCGCCCAGCTCGTGCACGATCAGCCCGGTCGCGGCCAGCAGACCGACCAGGCTGCCGCCGTACGGCCTGCAGTACGCCTCGAACGCCGCCGCCTCGGCCGCGTCCGCCAGCGGCTCGCACAGCATCTGCTGCCTCGGCAGCGGGCCGCCCGGCTCCAGGCCGAGGTCGACCGGGAAGCCCGGCAGCATGCCGTCGCAGCGCCGGATGAACTCGCGCCAGCGGCCGACGGTCGCGTGCCGGGCGTCGATGCCGTCCGCGTCGGCCCGCTCCAGCTCGCAGAAGTCGACGTAACTGGCGGCCGGAGCGCGGGAGTCGGGGTCGGTGCCGGCCAGGCCCGCCGTGTACAGCTCGTGCACCTCGGCGGCGATCCGGGTCAGGGAGTAGGCGTCGACGTTGCTGTGGTCGAAGGCCATGTACACGCTGGCGCCGTCGTCCCGTACGACCGCCGTGTAGATCAGGTTCGGCCAGCGCAGCGCGTCCGCGACGGAGTCGAAACGGTCCTGGAGGTACCGGACCAGGTCGTCCGCGTCCGGGAAGTCGCCCGCCTCCCGGCGCTGCAGCGACACGTCGGCGGCGTCGAGGGTGAAGCGGCGCAGCTCGTCACCGGACCAGCGGAAACCGCTGCGCAGCGTCTCGTGCCGTACCGTCCAGGCGCGCAGCGCCTCCTGGAGCACCCCGAGGTCGACCGGGCCCGGCAGGTCGAAGGCGGTGCCGAGCCAGGTCGGCACGAACAGCCCGTCCTCCCGCACGCACCTGGCGGTCCTGATGTGCGACTCCTGGATGTAGGCCGGGGGCCGGGAGTCCTCCGGGAGCGCCGTCGCCGCCGCCACCGTCGCCGGGCTCAGTGTCCACTCGACGAGCCGTCCCGGCCGGACCTCGCAGCGCTGGATGTCAGTGATTCGCACGCGTCTCCCATCGCAGAAGGGGGCCCCTGAGTGCGGGCCCCCTTTCAGGGCAATGCCGTGGGACGCGGCCGGGACATGCCCGTCGGGTTCATTTCAACGGAACGGGTGGCAGGCCGAACGCGGAAGTGAATAACCGACGGTGAGGCGCCGGGGTCCGGTTCACCCGGGGCTCACCCGATGGTGATCGAGTCCAGCTTCTCGCGCAGGTAGACATGCGAGTCGACCGGCGGGTACGCCACCCGGCCCACCGGCGCCGGCACGGACTCCACGCGGGTGCCCGGGGTGCACTCGCCGAAGTACACGAGCGACATCAGCTCCTCGGCGGGCGCGTCGACGGGCGGGGGCAGCACCCGGTGCCGCCCGGAACGCCACCGGTCGCCGGTCCAACGGGCCAGCAGATCACCGATGTTGACGGTGAAGGCAGCCGCGTCGTACGGCGCGTCCTCCCAGCCGCCGGCGTCGGTGTACACCTGCAGCCCGCCCCTGCCGGCCTGCCGGTCGAGGATGGTCACCGTCCCGAAGTCGGTGTGCGGGCCGATCCGGAACCGCCCGGGCAGCGGCTCGCCGACGACGTCCGTGCCCGGATACCAGTTGATGTTGAAGCCGTACGTCGGATGGTCCATGTGCCGGGAGAAGAAGTCGCGTTCGAGCCCCAGCGCGTATCCGAGCAGCGTCAGCAGCTCCTTCTCCAGGGCGGCCATCTCGGCCAGGTACTCCTTGCAGAGGGTCTGGAGTGCGGGCACCTCGGCCGGCCAGACGTTGGGTGCGTACCACTCCGCGTCGACGACGGGATCGTCGAAGGGCTCGTCCGTCGCGAAGGTCAGCGACTCCTTCAGGTCGGGCGGGGTCTCGGTGCCCTCCGCGTACCCGTTGGCCTCGGCACCGGGCCCGAGCCAGCCCCGGCCGCCGACCTTCGCCTCGTAGCGCTGCTTGACCTCGACGGGCAGCAGAAAGAACTCCCGCGCCGCCCGGCGAATCCCCGCCCGCAGCCCCGGCTCCACGCCGTGCCCGGTGACCAGCAGGAACCCGGCGGTCTGCAGCGCCCGGTCGACGGTACGGGCGAGGGCGGCGCGGGTCTCCTCGTCGCCGTTCAGCCAGGGCCGCAGGTCGATGGTGGGAACACGCGCGTCAGTCACCGATGTCCTCATTCCACAGCTCGGGGTTGTCCTCGACGAAGGCACGCATCACCGCGACGCACTCGGGGTCCTCCAGGACCAGGATCTCCACGCCGTGCTCGGCCAGCCACTCGTGGCCGCCGTGGAAGGTGGTGGCCTCGCCGATCACCACCCTGGAGATGCCGAACTGGCGGACCAGGCCGCTGCAGTACCAGCAGGGGGAGAGGGTGGTGACCATGGTCGTGCCACGGTACGTGCGCTGCCGTCCCGCCGCGCGGAACGCGGCCGTCTCGGCGTGCATCGAGGGGTCGCCGTCCTGGACCCGGCGATTACGGCCCCGGCCGAGCAGCGTGCCGTCGGCGGCGTAGAGCGCGGCACCGATGGGGATGCCGCCCTCCTCACGCCCGGCGCGGGCCTCCTCCACGGCGGTGCCGAGCCAGGCACGGGCCTGTCGTTCGTCCATGGCTTCACTGTGCTGGGCGGGCGGGGGCGCGGCAATGGGGCCTGGGAGCGCTCACCGGATCCGGGCCGGCCTGGGGCATGGCACCGGGGAGGCGCGACTGTCCGCAGCGGCGGCGGGACTGGGCGGTCGGCGGGACCGCAGTTGCGTGAGGGGCGTGGGCTGTCTCGATATGCGGCTCTTCCGCGCGGGCGCGACCAGTCCCAGGGACCCGCGCCTGGCGATGGCGAAGCACCCCGCGGGGCTCACCCCGGTCGGCCTGGGGGCATGGCACCGGGGAGGCGCGACTGCCCGCAGTGGCGGTAGGACTGCGCGGTCGGCGGGACCGCAGTTGCGTGAGAGGCGTGGGCTGTCTCGATATGCGGCTCTTCCGCGCGGGCGCGACCAGCTCCAGGGGACCCGCGCCTGGCGATGGCGAAGCACCCCGAGGGGCTCACCCGCCCGGCGTGGCGGAGCACCCGCGCCCGTGGGGCTCGCCCCCCTTCGCCGCCACCGGCCCGGCCTCCTCGCCGAGCCGGTCCAGGGTCGGCCGTCAGCCGCTGATCATCCCGATGACCGCCCGTACCGCCTCGGCCACCGGCTGGCCGACGGCACCGACGGTGGCGGCGATACCGGCGATCGCCATCAGCGCCCGGTGCCGCTCCTGCGCGGGCACGGCGGCGTCGGGGCTGAGGGCGGGCAGGGACTCGTCCAGGAGCTGCGCGCTGGGCGTCGGCACCTGCGCCCGCAACTCGACGATGAGACGGTGCAGTTCGGCGAGGGCGGCGACCAGGGCCGGGTCCTGCTGTCCGGAGCCGGCGCCCTGGTTCTTGACGATGCCCTGGTTGCCCTGGCCGCCGTACATGTTCACGTTGTCGCCGTAGTAGTAGTAGTTCGAGCCGCTCATGCGCCGATCCCCACGTTTCCGCTGCCGCCGTACATGTTGACGTTGTCGCCGAAGTAGTAGTTCTTCGGCGAGACGGTGAGGCTGCCCACCGTCACCTTGAACTCGGTGTCCGGATGATCGATGGCGTAGGAGATCTGGCCGACGAGCTGGTCCAGGTAGCGTGGGTCCTGGCTGGTGACCAGCGCCGTGGACGCACCCGAGGTCTCGACCGCCAGGACATGGTGCGGGGAGGCGGTCAGGACGGACATCATGTCGATGAAGAAGTAGATCTCCGCGGCGATGGCCAAGAGCCAGATGAAGCCGACGTAACCGCTGCCGGAGTCCCCTCCGCTCAGCGCGACGACGGGCAGGCCCGGCAGCATCGCGATGAACCCGACCACCAGCGTCCCGGCGGTGTACCGCAGGAACCGCAGCACCGCCTCCTTGCGCCTGGGGCGCATGACAAAGGCGTAGACGCGGGCGATGTTGTGCAACGGGTAGACGGCCGCGCCGATCCACAGGATCCGCTTGCTGACCCGCAGTTCGACGCCGAACGGCGCCGGATGCGGCGACGGCGCGGGGACGTCGGGCATGAACGGTGGCGTGGCGGGCGCGGTCGGCGGAGCCGGGGGAGCGGCCCCCGCGATCGGCGGATCCTGGGCCGGGCGCTCGGGTGGCTGGCCGTGCTGCATCTGCTTCTGTCCCCCAGAGGTCAGGTGATCCCTCGCAACTCAGTGACGACCATTTACAACATCCCTCGTAGGGGATGGCAAGTCGTTATGAACTGCGAAGCGCCGTGGTACAGCAGGGAGTTGACTGAGGATCAGTCGGCCACCCGCAGCAGCAGCTTCCCCGTGCTCGACCGGCCTCCCATCAGCCGGTGTGCCTCCGCCGCCCGGGCGAGCGGGAACTCGGCCGTCACCGGCAGGCTCACCGTGCCGTCGACCGCCTTCGCGAACGCCCGCTCCGACAGCCGGCGCAGCGCGTCCGGCGCGGTCCGGGCCAGATTCAGGATGGAGAAGCCGGAGACGGAGACGCCGAGCGGGTACAGCTCGGGCTGGCCCACGCTCCACGGCTCGGCGCCGCTCGCGTTGCCGTAGGAGACCAGGCGCCCGAAGACCGCCAGCGAGGCCAGCCCCGCGCGCAGGGTGTCGCCGCCGACGGGGTCCAGCACCAGGTCGGCGCCGCGCCCGCCGGTCGCCTCGCGCACCGGCTCCTGGAAGGCGCCGACGAACACCTCGTCGTAGCCGTGGCTCTTGGCGTGGGCGGCCTTCGCGGCCGAGGACACCACGCCGTACACCGCCCCGGCGCCCGCCGCCCGGGCGAGCTGCCCGACCGCCGTGCCGACCCCGCCCGCCGCGCCCTGGACGAGGACCGACTCGCCGGGCTGGAGCCGGCCGACGGTGTGGACGAGGGCGTAGGCCGTGGGCAGGACCGTCGGCAGGGTCGCGGCGGTGCGCAGGTCCAGGCCGGCAGGGACCGGGAAGACGGTCGCCGCCTCGGCCACCGCCACCTCCGCGTACGCGCCGCCCTCGGTGAGCGCGACCACCTCCTGGCCGACGGCCAGGCCCGTGACGCCGGCGCCGAGCGCGCGGACGCGGCCGGAGACCTCCAGACCGGGGACGTACGGCAGCGCGGGCACCCGGTAGCCCTCCGCGCGGGCCTTGAGGTCGGCGAAGTTCACGCCGGTGTAGGCCACGTCGATGCTCACCTGCCCGGGGCCTGGCCGGGGCGCCTCGGCCGTCACCGGACGCAGCACCTCGGGGCCGCCGTACTCCTGGAACTCCACCGCGCGCATGCCACACCCCTGGTTCGACTCGACTGTTCAATCAAAAGCGAACACTTGCGAGTGTATGGTTTTCATCGAACACTCGGCAAGCGGAAGCCGAAGAAACGGAAAGAGGGGAGTGCGGCGTGACCACCGGCAGTCACCGGGCCGCCCCGGAGCACACCCACCCCGACGAGGTGCCCGTCCTCACGGCGCTCGCCGCCCTCGCCGACCCCGTGCGCCTCACCCTGGTCAGGGAGCTGGCCGGATCCGGCGACTGGACCCGCAGTTGCGGCAGCTTCGACGTGCCGGTCGGCAAGGCCGCCCTCAGTCACCACTTCGCGGTGCTGCGCGGGGCCGGACTGGTGGAGCAGCGCGACGAGGGGCCCCGGCGGGTCAACCGTCTGCGCCGGACCGAGTTCGACGCCCGCTTCCCGGGGCTGCTCGACCTCGTCCTGCGCACCGACGATTTTTCCTGATGCTTCTTCACATTACTTTCTCCTGGGGTTGGTTGGGCGTTCCATCGGTCATCGTCCGGTCGGCGGACGATCCTTTCTCCGCTGACGCAGGAGACACGGGTGGTCACAGACAGAGCCGAGACCGACAGACCCCGTCAGACCGGCGAGCCCCGCCTGCGGGTCGGGGAGCCGGCGGTGGCGCCCACGCGCGGCTCCACGGCACGCCGGTGGTTCCCGCGCGCCGTCGCCGCCGTCACCGCCCTGTGCGCGATCGTCGTCCTCGCCCAGGGCCATGCCGGCCTGCCCTTGACCCGCATCGTCACGATCGAGGCCAAGATGGCCTCGAAGGCCGACTACTTCGAGGATCCCGAGGTCCAGCGGCTGCTGGTCCGGCACGGCTTCCGGGTGCACATCACCCGCATGGGCTCGCGGGGCATCGCCGCCCAGAGCTACGACGGCTACGACGTCGTCTTCCCCTCCGGCCAGCCCGCCGCCGACCTGATCACCAGGAAGCGCGCGGCCGAGGGCCACCCGGCCACGACGTACCGCCCGTTCGTCAGCCCGGTCGTGCTCGGCACCTACCGCGAGTACGCCGAGACGCTGCAGGACGCCGGGATCGCCACCCCGTTACCGGGGGTGCCCACGGGCGCGAAGCCCCTCTACTACTCCCTCGACATGAAGAAGTTCCTGCAGGCGACCGCCGACAACCGCCGCTGGGACGCTCTCGGCACCGACCGCGACGGCCACCGCATCGGCATCGACCGGCACGGCATCCACAACGGCAACAAGGTCCTCGCCCAGACCTCCGACATCTGCGAGGCCAACTCCGCCGGCACCTATCTGGGGCTCGTCTCCTACGTCTGGAACCACGACAACATCCCGCAGAACACCGCCGAGGCGACCCGGTTCGCCGAGCAGATAAGGCTCCTCCTCAACGACCAGGGCATGCCGTCCTCCGAGAAGAACGAGACGTACGTCTCCGCCGAGGGCAAGAGCATCTCGCCGATCGCGGTGATCTACGAGCACCAGTTCCTGGCCCACCAGATCGCCACCCGGGCCGGCACCGGGCACGTCGACAGCGAGCGTGTGCTGCTCTATCCGTCGGCCCGGTTCATCACCGAGCCGCAGCTCATCGCGCTCACCCCGGACGGCGCCCGGCTCGGCGACCTGATCAGCACGGACCCGGCGCTGCAGAAGCGGGCGATGGAGCTCGGCTTCCGGGTCCGGGACGCCGAGGGCGCCTCCGCCACCAGCGACTCGCTGACCCGGTTCCTCACCGACCACCACATCCAGGCGCCCGTCCTGTCGGACGACGACACCAAGGCGGTGCTGCCCCGGCTCGACCTGCTGGAGAAGATGATCGAGATCGTCGGCGACTGCGACCCGGTGGCCAAGGCGGCGGCCGGCCAGGAGGCGCCATGACCGCCCGCGGACTGATGGCCGCCCTGTGCCGGTCCCGTGGCCTGCCCGCCGCCCTCTGCCTGGTCCTGCTCGCCGCGCTCGGCGGGCTCGCCTCCTGCTCCGGCGGGGGCGGCGGCCCCGACACCACCCTGCACGTCCTGGCCAGCGACGAACTCACCGACATGGAACCCCTGCTGACCCGGCTCCGCCAGGACACCGGAGTCCGCCTGGACCTGGACTACCGGGCTACCAACGACGCGAGCGACACCCTGCTGAGCGGCCGCCACTCCTACGACCTGGCCTGGCTCTCCTCCGACCGCTACTTCCGGCTGAAGGCCAAGAAGGCCGCCGCCGGAACCCACCCGGCCACCCCCGTGCAGAGCACCTCGATCATGCGCTCCCCGGTCGTCGTCGGCCTCACCGGCGCCCTGGCCCGCACGCTGCGCGCCAAGGCGCCCGGCGGACGCCTGTCCTGGGCGGACCTCGCCGACGCCGCCGCCACCGGCACCATGCGCTTCGGCATGGCCGACCCCCGGCACAGCAACAGCGGGCTCGCCGCGCTGGTCGGCGTCGCCACCGCCGCGGCCGGCACCGGCAGCGCGCTGCGCCCGCAGGACGTCAGCTGCGACCGGCTGCGCGGCTTCCGCTCCGGGCAGACCCTCACCGCCGAGAGCTCCCACGCCCTGCTGGACGCCTTCGCCGAGCACCCCGGCCGCACCAACGCCCTGATCACCTACGAGTCCGAACTGCTCACCCTGAACGCCTCCGGGCGCCTCAAGCAGCCCCTCCAGATCGTCCACCCCGCCGACGGCATGGTGCTGTCCGACTATCCGCTGCTCCTGCTCGACCAGCGCCATCGAGACGCCTACGACCGCGTGGTGAAGTGGCTGACCGCCGCCGACCACCAGCGGGAGATCATGCGGCGGACGCTGCGTCGCCCGGTCAGCACCGCGGTGACCCGCGACCCCCGGCTCACCGCGCCCCTGGACAACGCCCTGTACTTCCCGGACGACCCGGCCGCCCTCGACCGGCTGCTGGCCGACTACGGCGACCCCCGGCGCCGCGCCGCCGACCAGGTGATCTTCCTGCTCGACTTCTCCGCCTCCATGCGCGGCGCCCGGACCACCGCGCTCAGGGCCGCCTTCGCGGGGCTCAGCGGGGCGGACTCCTCCGCCACGGGCAAGTTCGTGCGCTTCTACCAGGGCGAGCGGCTGACCGCGATCCGCTTCGGCGGGCGCCCGCTGGACGAGCGCACGGTCACCGTGCACGGCGGCTCCGACCTCACGGCCCTCACGGACTTCGTCGCGGGTGGCGGCTACGACGGCTCGACGGCCGTCTGGTCCGCCCTGGACCACGGCTACGGCGCCGCCGAGCGGGCGCTGCGCGAGGACCCGGGGCGGGCCGTGGCCATCGTGCTGATGACCGACGGCGAGAACAACGCGGGCATCGACCGCGCGACCTTCGTCAGCCGCTACCGGGCCCGGCCCGCCGACGCCCGCGCCGTGCACACCTACCCCGTCCACTTCGGCGACGCCGACGCGGCCGAACTGCGCCAGGTCGCCTCGGTGACCGGCGGCCGCATGGTCGACGCCCGTCACTCGTCCCTGTCCACCGTGTTCAAGGAGATCCGTGGCTGTTCTTGACGGCACCTGGTGGAGCGCCTGGTGGGGCGCGATGACGTGGTGGCTGGCGGCCTTCGCCGGCTTGCTCGTGCTGGCCGTGCTCTTCGTACGGCGGGCCGTGGTGCGCATGAGGAGGACACCCGAGGACTCCCACTACCTGCCGCTGTACCTGGACAACGACGCGGTCATGGACGTGTTCAAGATGGGCAACCACCGGTCGGCGCTGCGCAAGGAGGTCGAGGAGCGCAACGTGCGCAACACCGGCTGTCTGGCGGCGATTCCGGTGCTGTCCCTGATGTTCCGGATCACCGGGGACAGGACCACCGAGATCGTCGCCAAGTACGTCGAGGACAGCCAGCCGATACAGGTGATCGGCCTGCTGCTGTCCGTCCTGCAGCGGGGGGACGGGCTCGCCCAGGTGCGGCTGCGGCAGCACAAGGCGACGGTCAGGCCGAACGGCGCCCTCCTCCGGGCCGGGGTCACCAGCGACGTGGTGCTCAGCGAGATCGGCGAGTTCGTCATGATCACCGGCCGGTTCGAGGCCCAGGAGAGCGAGGGCGACACCCTGGTGATGCGGGCGCCCTACGGAGACGGCGAGCAGTCCGCGCACCTGCGGGTCGTGCTGCGCCCCGCCGGACTGCGCCCCCCGGGCCGGCAGTTGCCCGAGGGCCAGTTCCAGGCCCACTGCCTGGGCAAGGTGACGACCTGGCGCCCCGACACCCGCGAGGTGGTACTGCAGTACCCGGTGGCCGTCTTCCAGTGAACTGCGGGTATCGGCACCGCCGATGAGCCCATCGGCAGCGCCCCGCACCGGCGCGTGGACCGGCACGGGGGGCCGTTCGTAGCGTCGTCGGCATGACCTCACAGACCAGGGGCGCGGCCCAGCTGACCACCGCCATGATGCTCTCCGGCACCCTCGGCGTCTTCGTCGTCGAGTCCGGCGCCTCGCCCTTCGACGTCGTCTTCTTCCGCGTCCTGTTCGGCGCCCTCGCCCTCGGCGGCTATGTCGCCGCCCGCGGCTGGCTGCGCGACCACGGCTTCACCCGGCGCACCCTCTCACTGGCCGTCCTGGGCGGGGTGTTCATCGTCTTCAACTGGGTGCTGCTGTTCTCGTCGTACGAGAACACGTCCATCTCCGTCGCCACGGTCGTCTACCACACCCAGCCCTTCTACGTGGTCCTCCTGGGCGCCCTGCTGTTCCGCGAGCGGATCACCGCAGCGAAGGTCGGCTGGATCGCCGTCGCCTTCGCCGGGCTGGTCCTCGTCTCGGGCGTCACCCCCGGCGACTTCGCGAGCGGAGGCTCGTACCTGCTCGGCATCGGCCAGGCCCTCCTCGCCGCCCTGCTCTACGGCCTGTCCACCCTGGTCACCAAGCAGATCACCGGTGTCCGCCCGCACCTGATCGCCCTCGTCCAGGTCCTCGTCGGCATCCCGCTCCTGCTGCCCTTCGCGGACTTCGGCGCGATGAGCGGCACCGGCTGGCGGTGGGGCTGGCTCGTCGGCCTCGGCCTGATCCACACCGGGGTGATGTACGTCCTCATGTACGCCGCGTACGCCCAGCTGCCGACCGCGAAGATCGCGGTACTGGCCTTCGTCTACCCGGCGGTGGCGATGCTGATGGACTGGCTGGTCTACGGCCACCACATCGGGCTCGTCCAGGCGCTCGGCGTGCCGCTGATCGTGGCGGCGAGCCTCAAGGTCACCCTCGCCCGTCCTGCTCGGCGACCAGCCGCCGCGCCTGCTCCACGAACAGCCGGGCGTGCGCCGGAAGCCGCTTCCCGGCCCGCCACGCCAGCTGCGTGCGAAGCGTGAAGGGCGGCTCCCAGTCCAGTCGTACGAGAGAGCCCTCCGCGAGTTCGGCGGCGACCGTCACCTCGGGCAGCAGCGCGATCCCGAGGCCGGCCGCCGCCGCGCGCTTGGTGGCCTCGATCGTGCCGAACTCCATGAACTCCACGTCCCCGAAGGACTTCAGCTCCCGCTCGAACAGGTCCCGGTAGGCGCAGCCGGGCTCGGTGGCCAGCAGGGGCTGCTCCGTCAGGGCGGCGGTCGGCACGGGGAAGCCGCTCAGCGCGTGACCGGGCGCCGCGACCAGCGCCAGCGGCTCCACGGCGAGCACCGCGCTCTCCAGCCCCGGGTGCCCGGTCTGCTCCTCCATCAGGAACCCGACGTCGTAGATGCCCTGGCGCAGAGCCTGCCGGGTCTCGTCGCCGATGGTGGTGCGCAGCGCGAGCCGCACCTTGGGGTGGCGGTGGTGGAAGTACTCCAGCAGGGGCGGCAGCCGGTAGGAGGTCAGGGACTCCATGGTGCCGACGGTGAGGGTGCCGGACGGCTCCTCCGGCTCGACGACCGCCGCCCGGGCCTCCTCGGTGAGCTCGATGATCTGCCGGGCGTACGGCAGCAGCCGCTCACCGGCCTCGGTGAGGCGGATCCGGCTGCCGAGCCGGTCGAACAGCTCGATGCCGAGGGAGGATTCGAGGGTGCGGATCTGGCCGGTCACGCTGGACTGCGCGTACGACAGCTCGGCCGCGGCCTGGGTGAAGCTCAGCACCGTGGCGACCTTCTCGAAGGTGACGAGCAGCCGGAGTTCCATCAGCCCTTCTCCGGGTCGTCCTTGTTCAGGGACTTGAGGAACTCGGGGTTGTCGTCGGGCGCGACCCACTGCCCGGGCATGGCACCGGCCGCCCGGACCGGCTGCCGCACCTTGCCGGTGATCAGCCAGGCGACCGGGCCGACCAGCACCTCGCCGAAGAGCAGGATGATGATCACCCACACCACCTTCGGCAGATGCCGCACCTCTTCCTCGGGGGTGTTCAGGCAGTCCACGAAGGCGTAGATCCACAGCGCCAGCACCAGCAGGAACGGCAGATACCTGAGCATGGCGTGCAATCCCCCGACGAAGTGAGACGGGCCCGGTGACCGGGCCAGGGTAGCGGGTGGCCATGATGGATGTTCCGTGATCGCCACCCGTGGACCGGGGGAGAGGTGGCCGTGATGAGGACGGGTTCGCGCAGGAGATGGGCGGCGGCCGGGGTGGCCGCGGGAGGGCTGGCCCTGGCCGGGGTGCTGGTGGCGCGGGAGCTGGCCTCGCCGGTGTACGGCATGCGGCAGCCGCCGCTCGCCAAGGACCCGGTGTGCGCGCGGATCGCCGCGCACTACCCGGACCGCCTGGACGGTGACCGGCGCGACCGGGTCAGTTATGAGGGCCTGGCGGCCTGGGGCCATGGCACGGTGCGGCTGCGCTGCGGCCTCAACCCGCCCGCACCCACCAAGGACTCGTGCATCTCCGTGAACGGCGTGGACTGGGTGCTGCGCCGGGTCGCCGCGCGCGACGGCCGGAGCCTCCTCGTCACCTACGGGCGCAGGCCCGCCGTGGAGGTGACGCTCGCCGCCTCGGTCCGGCAGACCGACGCCGTACTCATGGAACTGAGCCGGCTGGTCGCACCGGTGCGGCAAAGCGACCGCTGCCTGGACGGTGACTGAGTCCGGCTCAGCTCTTCTCGCCGAGCAGCGGACGGGTGAGGGCGCGCACGTCGGCTTCCGTGAGCCCGCTCACGGCCTGGGCGGCGATCCTCCCCTGCCGGTCGACGAACAGCGTGTACGGCAGCGCCCGTCCCAGGTACTTCCCGGGCAGCCGGTGCACGAGCTGCCGGCCGCCGGCGTCGTACAGGCTCGGATACGACAGCCGGTGGTCGCCGGCGAACGCCCGGCCCTGGGACCGGTCGGCGTCGGTGTCCACCCCCAGCACCTGGACCCCCTTGGCCGCCAAGTGCCGCTGCGCCTGCGACAGTTCCGGCGCCTCGGCGCGGCAGGGGCCGCACCAGGAGGCCCAGACGTTGAGGAGGACGACCTTGCCGCGGTAGTCGGACAGCCGGACCCGGCCGCCGTCGAGGGCGGTGCCGGAGAGGTCGGGAGCGGCCTGGCGGTCGGCGGCGGGAATGCGGGTCAGCAGGGAATCGACGGAGGTGTCCTCGTCCTGCTGAGGCGTACACGCGGCGAGCGCGAGCAGCACGGCCAGGACCGGTAACACGCGACGGCGTCTCATGATCGCCGAGTATCCCAGCCTTCCCGGACGCCCGGCAGGGCAGGGGTGGGCGCGGGGACAAAGCGGTCCGTCGGCGATACTGGGCCTCATGGCTTACGACGATCTTCGCTCCCTGCTGCGGGCGCTGGAGCGCGAGGGCGACCTCAAGCGCATCAAGGCCGAGGTCGACCCGTATCTCGAAGTCGGGGAGATCGTCGACCGGGTACAGAAGTCCGGCGGCCCCGCCCTGCTCTTCGAGAACGTGAAGGGCTCGGCGATGCCGCTGGCCATGAACGTCTTCGGCACCGACCGCCGCCTGCTCAAGGCCCTGGGCCTGAAGTCGTACGGCGAGATCTCCGAGAAGATCGGCGGCCTGCTGCGGCCCGAGCTGCCGCACGGCTTCGTCGGCGTGCGCGAGGCCTTCGGCAAGCTCGGCGCGATGACCCACGTGCCGCCGAAGAAGGTCAAGGAGGCCCCGGTGCAGGAGGTCGTCCTGCACGGCGACGAGGTGGACCTCGACCGGCTCCCGGCGCTGTTCACCTGGCCCAAGGACGGCGGCTCCTTCTTCAACCTGGGGCTCACCCACACCAAGGACCCGGAGACGGGCATCCGCAACCTCGGGCTCTACCGCCTGCAGCGCCACGACCGGCGCACCATCGGCATGCACTGGCAGATCCACAAGGACAGCCGGAACCACTACCAGGTGGCCGCCAGAAGGGGCGAACGGCTGCCCGTCGCCATCGCCTTCGGCTGCCCCCCGGCCGTCACCTACGCCTCCACCGCGCCGCTGCCCGGCGACATCGACGAGTACCTGTTCGCCGGGTTCATCGCGGGCAAGCGGATCGAGATGGTCGACTGCAAGACCGTCCCCCTCCAGGTCCCGGCGAACGCCGAGGTCGTCCTGGAGGGCTGGCTGGAGCCGGGCGAGATGCTGCCCGAGGGCCCCTTCGGCGACCACACCGGCTTCTACACCCCCCAGGAGCCGTTCCCGGCGCTGAAGATCGACTGCGTGACCATGCGCAGGCGCCCGCTGCTGCAGTCGATCGTGGTCGGCCGCCCCCCGACGGAGGACGGCCCGCTGGGCCGCGCCACGGAGCGCTTCTTCCTCCCCTTGCTGAAGATCATCGTCCCGGACATCGTGGACTACCACCTGCCCGAGGCCGGCGGCTTCCACAACTGCGCGATCGTCTCGATCGACAAGAAGTACCCCAAGCACGCGCAGAAGGTGATGCACGCGATCTGGGGGGCGCACATGATGTCCCTGACCAAGCTGATCGTGGTCGTGGACGCCGACTGCGACGTGCACGATCTGCACGAGGTCGCCTGGCGGGCCCTCGGCAACACCGACTACGGCCGTGACCTCACGGTCGTCGAAGGCCCCGTCGACCATCTGGACCACGCCTCCTACCAGCAGTTCTGGGGCGGCAAGGCGGGGATCGACGCGACGAAGAAGTGGCCCGAGGAGGGCTACACCCGCGACGGGGGCTGGCCGGACATGGTCCTGTCGGACCCGGCTACGGCGGCCCTGGTGGACCGCCGCTGGAAGGAGTACGGCCTGTGAGCAGCGCTTCCGCCGCGATCCCCCAGCCGGGACGCACGAAGGCCTTTCTGCGCCTGGTGATGATCGAGCACTCGATCTTCGCGCTACCCTTCGCCTACATCGCCTCCCTCACGGCGATGTACGAGTGGGACAGGAACATCCACTGGGGCCGGCTGCTGCTGGTCACCGTCTGCATGGTCGGCCTGCGCACGTTCGCGATGGCGGTCAACCGGATCATCGACCGCGAGATCGACGCCCGCAACCCCCGTACGGCCCACCGCGAGCTGGTCACCGGCGCGATGTCGGTCCGGCACGCCTGGACCGGCGCCCTGATCGCCCTGGTGATCTTCCTGGGCGCGGCGGCCCTGCTCAACCCCCTGTGCCTGGCCCTGGCGCCGGTGGCGGTGATCCCCATGGTGATCTACCCCTACGGCAAACGGTTCACGAACTTCCCGCAGGCGATCCTGGGCCTCGCCCAGGCGATGGGGCCGGTGGGCGGCTGGCTGGCCATCTCCGGGACCTGGGACTGGGACGCGGCCGTCCTCGGCCTCGCCGTCGGCATCTGGATCGGCGGCTTCGACCTGATCTACGCCTGCCAGGACGTGGAGACCGACCGCGAGATCGGTGTCATGTCGGTACCGGCCCGCTTCGGCATCCCGGTGGCGATCTGGGGCGCCCGCGCCTGCCACACGATCACGACGGCCCTGTTCGTCTGGTACGGCCTCGTCACCGGCGCGGGTGCCTTCTTCTGGCTCGGCCTGCTGATCGTCGCGGGCGCGTTCCTCTACGAGCACTCGATCGTCCGGCCGCACGACCTCTCCCGCCTGAACCGGGCCTTCTTCAGCGTCAACGGTTTCATCGGCATCGCCCTGTTCGTGTGCGCGCTGCTCGACCTGCTGGTGCGGGGGCTGTCCGTCTGACGGTTCGGTCCGCCGGTACGCTCAAAGTGTGAACGCAGGAGAATCGCAGCGCGTGCCTTGGATCGTGGGGGTGTCCGGTGCGTCCGGGACGCCGTATGCGGCGGCCGTGCTGCGGGCGCTGCTCGGGGCCGGGGAGGCGGTCGACGTGGTGGTCAGCCGGGCCTCGCGACTGACGCTGCTGGACGAGACGGGCATCTCGTTCCGGGACGCCCACTGGCAGGACGACCTGCGGGAATGGCTGGCCCGGGGCGCCGACGGCAAGCCCGGGACCTTCGACGTGGACATCAGCGCGGTGCGGTACTGGAGCGCGGGCGACCTCGCGGCCGGGCCGTCCTCGGGGTCGTACCCGGCCAAGGGGATGCTGATCGTGCCCGCCTCGACGGCCTGTGTCGCGGGCGTCGCGCTGGGCCTGTCCAAGGATCTGCTGCAGCGGGCGGCGAGCGTCACCCTCAAGGAGCGCCGCCCCTTGGTCGTGGCCGTGCGGGAGACCCCGCTCAGCGGCCAGACCCTGAGGCACCTCGTGGCGCTGGACGACGCCGGCGCGAGCGTCGTACCGGCCTCGCCCGCCTTCTACGCGGGTGCCACCCACATCCAGGACCTGGTGGACTTCGTCGCCGGGCGGGTGCTGGACGCGGCGGGCGCCGGGCACGGCCTGTACCGGCGCTGGAAGGGCGAACTGGGCGGCGGCACGGACCAGTAGCGCGCGGGCGGTACCGCTCATCGCCACGGGAACCTGGTCAGACTTCTTCGGAAACCTCTTCAGACTTCTTCAGACCTCTTCAGACTCTTCAGCGGAAGGCTTCGATCGCATGGACGCGGTGGACAGGCAGCTCATCCAGGCCCTGAGGGAGAACGGCCGGGCCTCGTACGCGGAGCTGGGGCGCCTCGTCGGCCTGTCGGGCCCGAGCGTCACCGACCGCATCAACCGGCTGGAGGCGGCCGGTGTCATCACCGGCTACCGTGCCACGGTGAACGCGGCCTCCCTCGGCCTCGGCGTCACGGCGCTGATCGGCATCTCGCTCTCCGACGCCGCCGACCACGAGGACGTCGCCCAGCGCCTCAGGGACCTGTCGGAGATCGAGGACTGCTGGTTCATCGCCGGCGACGACTCCTACATGCTCAAGGTGCGGGCGACGGACGTGGACGGCCTGGAGAGGATCATCCGCCGGCTCAGCGGCACCAAGGGCGTCTCGCGCACCCGGACCACGATCGTGCTCTCCACCAAGTGGGAGAACCGGGTCGGGGAACTGCCCGAAGAGGTCTAGGGATACGGTTGGTCCGGCTGTCGTAGAAAGGGCGTGTTGGCATGGACGTCGGGCTCAAGCGCGAGCTGGAGGAGAAGGTCCGCTCCGGTGAGCGGCTGACCCGCGAGGACGGCATCGCGCTGTACGAGTCGGACGACCTGGCGTGGCTCGGCGGGCTCGCGCACGAGGTGCGCACCCGCAAGAACGGTGACGTGGTGCACTTCAACGTCAACCGGCACCTCAACATGACCAACGTGTGCACGGCCTCCTGCGCCTACTGCTCCTTCCAGCGCAAGCCGGGCGAGAAGGACGCGTACACGATGCGCATCGAGGAGGCCGTCAAGCTCGCCAAGGCGATGGAGTCGGAGAACCTCACCGAGCTGCACATCGTCAACGGCCTGCACCCGAACCTGCCGTGGCGTTACTACCCGCGCTCGCTCAGGGAGCTGAAGGCGGCCCTCCCGAACGTCTCCCTGAAGGCCTTCACGGCGACGGAGATCCACCACTTCGAGACGATCAGCGGTCTGTCCGCCTCGGAGATCCTGGACGAGCTGATCGACGCGGGCCTGGAGTCCCTCACCGGCGGCGGCGCGGAGATCTTCGACTGGGAGGTCCGGCAGCACATCGTGGACCACCGCACCCACTGGGAGGACTGGTCCCGGATCCACCGCCTGGCGCACGAGAAGGGGCTGAAGACCCCGTGCACCATGCTCTACGGCCACATCGAGGAGCCGAGGCACCGCGTCGACCACGTCCTGCGGCTGCGCGAGCTGCAGGACGAGACGAACGGCTTCCAGGTCTTCATCCCGCTGCGCTACCAGCACGACTTCGTGGACATGAAGGACGGCAAGGTACGCAACACCCTCCAGGCCCGTACCCAGATGGCGACCGGCGCGGAGGCGCTGAAGACCTTCGCGGTCTCCCGCCTGCTGTTCGACAACGTCCCGCACGTGAAGGTCTTCTGGGTGATGCACGGCGTGCAGACCGCCCAGCTGGCCCTCCAGCACGGCGCGGACGACATGGACGGCTCGGTCGTGGAGTACAAGATCACCCACGACGCGGACAACTTCGGCACGCCGAACAAGCTGACCCGCGAGGACCTGCTGGAAGTGATCCGCGACGCCGGCTTCCGCCCGGTGGAGCGGAACACGCGGTACGAGATCATCCGCGAGTACGACGGCCCGGACCCGGCGCGCCGGGAGTCCCCGCAGCCGATGCGGGTGTGACATTTCAGCGGGGGTACCCGGCACGCATGGCTGCTACGAAGGCCCCCGAGGACGCCTACACGGCGGAGCCCTTCGTCCCGGAGGGCGCCAGTCTCACCGCCCTGCGGAAAGCCGCCGCCGACTGCCGTGGTTGCCCGCTGCACGAGAACGCCACCCAGACGGTGTTCGGCGCGGGCAACGCGCACGCCCGCATCATGCTCGTCGGTGAGCAGCCCGGCGACCAGGAGGACCGGCAGGGCAGACCCTTCGTCGGGCCCGCGGGCCGCATGCTGGACAAAGCGCTCGCAGAGGCCGGGATCGACCCGGGCGACGCCTACGTGACCAATGCCGTCAAGCACTTCAAGTTCACCCAGGCCGAACCCCGCAAGCGCCGCATCCACAAGGCGCCGAGCCTGAGGGAGATGACCGCCTGCGGCCCCTGGCTCGCGGCGGAGCTGGCGCTGGTCGAGCCGGAGCTGATCGTGGTGCTGGGCGCGACGGCCGGGAAGGCGCTGCTGGGGTCGTCGTTCCGGGTGGGGGAGGTGCGCGGCACCGTGCTGGAGCGGGAGATCCACGGGCGGCCCGAGCGGCTGGTGCCCACCGTGCACCCGTCCTCGGTCCTCCGGGCGCAGGACGACGAGGACAGGAAGGCCGCGTACCAAGGGCTGGTCGCCGACCTGAAAGTGGCTGCCCGAGCCCTCGGGTAATGGCTACACTGCCCGCATGCCACTTACTTTCACGCTGGACCCCGCCATCACCCCGGCCCTGCGCGACGGCATCCTCGACCTGTGGACGGACGTCTCCAACGCCGGCGGCGCCGTGGGCTTCGTACCGCCGGTGAGCCGGGAGGACGTCCGGCCGGAGCTGGTGCGGCACTTCGTGGGCATGGCCGAGGGGCGGCACCGGCTGCTGGTCGGGTGCGACGAGACGGGCGAGCCGGCCGCGACCGCGTTCTTCGCCTTCAACACGCACCGGCTGCAGACGCACTGGGTGTGGCTGTACACGGTGATGGTCCACCCGAGGCACCAGGGCAAGGGGTACGGCCGCGACCTGCTGGCGGCCGCGGCGGACGCGGCCCGCACCTTCGACGGCGTCGACGCGATCCGGCTGACCTGCCGGGGCGGCCTCGGCCTGGAGCGGTTCTACGGCTCCTGCGGCTACAAGGAGGTCGGCCGGGTGCCCGGCGCCATCCGGGTGGCGCCCGGCGACGACCGCGACGACATCATCATGCTGCTCCCCCTCCACTGACCCCGCTGCAAGATCCCCCCGGGTCCGTGCTTCACTGGACGATGACCCCTTTTGGAATCGGACGAGTGGATTGAGATGCTCCGCTACACGCTGATGCGCCTCGGCATCTTCGCCGGCTGCCTCGTGGTCGTCTGGGGAGCCGTCTACTCCGGCATCTTCCCGCGCGGCTTCGGCAGCTCCAACGGCCTGTGGGTGCTGCTGCTCGCGCTGGTCCTGTCGGCGCCGATCAGCTGGGTGGTGCTGCGCAAGGAGCGGGACCGGGCCTCGGTGCAGATCGTGACCAGGGTCGACCGGATGAAGGCCAACCTGGACGCCAACCGCAGCCAGGAGGACGGGGCCGACGACACCGCGAGGGCGCAGGGCGGGGCAGCCGCGTCCAACTAGTCTTGCCCTCATGGGTGGGGCGAAGACCAAGCGGATGCCGCGTGCGGTGCGGGAGCAGCAGATGCTCGACGCCGCTGTGCGCATCTTCGGGCAACGCGGCTACATGGCCGCCTCCATGGACGAGATAGCCGAGCTCGCCGGGGTCTCCAAGCCCTTGGTCTACCTGTACCTGAACTCCAAGGAAGACCTCTTCAGCGCCTGTATCCGGCGCGAGGCCGCCGCCCTCACGGAGGCCGTCCGCGCCGGCGTGCGCACGGACCTCCCCGCCGACCGCCGGCTCTGGGACGGCCTGCAGGCCTTCTTCGCCCACACCGCCGAACACCCCGACGCCTGGTCCGTGCTCCACCTCCAGGCCCGCACCCACGGCGAGCCCTTCGCGGCCGAGGCCGCCGCGATGCGCAGGGAGATCGTCGCGTTCGTGACCCGCCTGGTCGCGATCGCGGCAAGGGAGGCCCACCGCGACCCCGACCTCCCCGAACACGAGGTGGCGGGCCTGGCCGAGGCCCTGGTGGGCGCGGCGGAGTCGCTGGCCGCGTGGGCCAACAGCACGCCCGGCGTCACGGCCCGCCAGGCGGCGTCCACCTTGATGAACTTCGCCTGGTCGGGCCTGGGCAACCTGATGCGGGGCCATGTGTGGACCCCGCCTGCCGGAGATGCCTAGGGGCGCGGGGCTGTATCGATATGCGGCTCCACCGCGTGGGCGCGAGCAACCCACCACCCACCCGCACCCGGCAAGGGCGAGACCTCCAACGGCGCTCAGCCTGAAAGCGCCCGTACCTCTCCGAGCAGGTGAACGCGACCCCCTGCACCCCGCAACTCGAACCGCCCGGCACCATCGGCCCCGAAAGTAACCGTCCCCGGCAACAACACCGGCGCCAGAAACCGAGCCCGCACCGTGGCGGAGCCATTCGTGCCATGGGCGGCCAGGCAGCGTGCCACCGTCCACATGCCGTGCGCGATGGGCCGCCGGAAGCCGAAGAGGCGGGCGGTGAGCGGGTAGAGGTGGATGGGGTTGCGGTCGCCGGAGGCGGCACCGTACCGCCGGCCCACGTCCCCGGCGAGCCGCCACGAGTCGACGACGGGCAGCGGGGCCGGCCGCTTTTCCGGAGGTTCGGCGGCCCCGTCGGTGCGATGCCGCGCGAGGTACGTACTCCGCGACTCCCATACGACCTCCCCGCCGGCCCGCATCCCGGTGACCACCGTGGCCTCGGTGCCGCGCCGGTGCGGGGCCAGTTGCTCGATGCGCACGGCGAGTTCGTACTCACCGCTCGCCGGAAGGGAGGTGTACCGGGTGATCCCGATCGACGTGTGGACGAGCCCCAGCAGGGGCAGCGGGAAATCCGCGTCGCTCATCAGCCGCATGGCCAACGGGAAGCCGAGGACGTGCGGATAGGTGACGGGGAGGGCGCCGTCGGCCGATCCGGTGGGAAAGCCGCACACCCGCTCGTAGGCGACCAGCCGCCTGTGGCCGACCCGCACGCCGTCCAGCACCAGCCGCTCCCGCGGGAACTCCGCCTCCGGACAGGGCCGCTTGAACGGCGAGCGCAGCACGCCGCCCGCGAGATGCAGCAACTCACCCCTCACGCCCACCCCCATCTGCTTACTCTGAAGTAAGGTTACCGCCGGTAAGGCTACGCCATCGGTCCAGAAGTGAGCCCTCGTCACATAACCCCCGAGGCTGCACACCCCCGGCCCCGTACCACCCCCAAACCCGCACAACCCCCTCACGGCGGACCCGTACGATCACCTCCCTAACCTGCGGTAACCCCTTTCCGCCGAGGCACCGCCGGTACGCGCACGCCAGAGGAGCCGCCCGTGTCCACCCCCTTCCCGAACACCTCCGTCTCCTCCGGCACCCCCGTCTCCGCCATCGACTACGACGGCCGCCCGGTCCTCGTGGAGCCCTGGGTCCAGCGCCTGGACGGCGCCGTCCGGGAGGTGTCCGTACCGCCGTTCGCGCCCCCGGTGAAACACGGCTCGCTCGCGGACCTGCCGTTCGACAACGCCGAGTCGGCCCCCGCCCGGACCGCGCTCAGCCGCAGGCTCCCCGACGGCCGCTGGACGGACATGACGGCCGCGCACTTCGCCGAGGAAGTCCTGGCCGTGGCCAAGGGACTGATCGCCGAGGGGCTGGTGCCGGGCGACCGGATCGCCGTGATGGCCCGGACGACGTACGAGTGGACGCTGCTCGACTTCGCCGCCTGGGCCGCCGGCCTGGTCACCGTGCCGGTCTACCCGACCTCCTCCGTCTTCCAGACCCGGTGGATCCTGCACGACTCCGGCGCGGTCGCCCTGATCACGGAGACCGCCGCCCAGGCCGCCGCCCTCGGCCCCGAACTCCAGCACCTGCCCGACCTGCGCCATCTGTGGGTGATCGACAAGGAGCACGTGACCCGGCTCGCCGAGGCCGGCGTGCAGGTGCCGGACGCCGAAGTGGACGTACGGCGCGGCATGCTGGGCCCCGACACCCTCGCCACCCTCATCTACACCTCCGGCACCACCGGCCGCCCCAAGGGCTGCGCCCTCTCGCACGGCAACTTCTTCGCCGAGGTCGA
This sequence comes from Streptomyces sp. NPDC050743, assembly GCF_044456925.1. Classification (NCBI taxonomy): domain Bacteria; kingdom Bacillati; phylum Actinomycetota; class Actinomycetes; order Kitasatosporales; family Streptomycetaceae; genus Streptomyces; species Streptomyces sp. NPDC050743. The sequence goes on along the minus strand of NZ_JBITGJ010000018.1, from coordinate 85,891 downwards.
CAACGCCGTCGAGCTGCTCTACCCGGTCTTCAAGGCCAAGGGTGAGGAGCCGTCGGTCCTGCTCTTCCTGCCGATGTCCCATGTCTTCGGGCGCATGGTGGCCATCGCCTGCGTCCGGGCCCGGGTCCGTCTCGGCCACGCGCCGAGCCTGGCCGCCGAGGACCTGCTGCCGGACCTCGCCGCCTTCAAACCGACCTGCCTGCTGACCATCCCGTACATGCTGGAGAAGGTCTACAACTCGGCCCGCGCGAAGGCCGAGTCGGGCGGCCGGGCCGCCGCCTTCGACCGGGCGGCGGCGGTCGCCGTCCGCTACGGCGAGGCGCTGGAGTCCCGGCAGACCGGCACCGGCGGCGGACCGAGCCGCTCCCTGAAGACGGCCCGCGCCTTCCACGACCCGCTGGTCTACCGCAAGATCCGGGCCGCCATGGGCGGTCGCGTCCGGTACGCCATCTGCGGCGGCTCCCCGCTCGGCCGGCGCCTGGCCGCCTTCTACGCCGGCGCGGGCATCGAGATCTTCGAGGGCTACGGCCTGACGGAGACCACCGGCGCCACCACCGTCACCCCACCCCTCAAACCCCGCCTGGGCACGGTCGGCTGGCCGCTCCCCGGAACCCGCGTCCGCATCGCCGCCGACGGCGAGATCCTCGTCTCCGGCGACCACGTCCTGCGCGGCTACTGGGACCCGCAGGCCGGCGGAGTCGTCCCCGCGACCCGGGACGGCTGGCTCGCGACCGGAGACATCGGCGAACTGGACGACGAGGGCTACCTCACCATCACCGGCCGCAAGAAGGAGCTGCTGATCACGGCGGGCGGCAAGTCGGTGGCCCCGGCCCCGCTGGAGAACTGGCTGCGCCAGCACCCGCTGATCTCCCAGGTGATGCTGGTCGGCGACGCCCGCCCGTACGTGGCCGCGCTGATCACCCTCGACCCCGACGGTGTCTCCCACTGGCGCCAGATGATCGGCAAGCACCCGGTGCCGCCGGAACTCCTCGTGGGGGACCCGGAGCTGGACGCCGTCCTGCGGCGCGCGATCGACGAGGCCAACAAGCTGGTCTCCCGACCGGAGTCCATCCGCCGCTTCGTCGTACTGCCCGTGGACTTCACCGAGGAGGCCGGGCATCTGACCCCGTCGATGAAGTTGCGCCGCGAGCAGATCATGACCGACTTCGCCCCCGAGGTGGAGGGCCTGTACGGCCCGGCCACCGGCCCCTGAAGGTCGGCACCCGCTCCTCGCGCGCGAAGCGGGTTGCCGCCTGGGTCGGCCGTGGCCCGGTACCGATCTTCGTACGCCCCCTGATTCCAGCCAATCCTTGGGTTTCCTCACCAACCCCAAGCATTAACTTAGGAGTTGTGACTCTCGACGACCTCCGCGTGTTCGTGGCCGTGTGCCGCGCCGGCAGCCTCAGTTCCGTCGCCCGGGACCTCGGCTGCACCCAGTCCGCCGTCAGCCAGCACATCAAGCGGCTGGAGCGGGAGACGGGGGTGGCGCTGCTGGAACGGCTGCCGAGGGGCGTCCTGCCGACCCAGGCCGGGCGGATGCTCGAAGCCGCGGCGGCCGAGGGCATCTCCGGGCTCGACATCGCCGTACGGCAACTGCGCGACCTGGTGGACGGCCACAGCGGACACGTCCGCGTCGCCACCGGCGCCACCACCGTCCGGCACTTCATGTCCGAGGCGGTGGTCGCCTTCCGCCGCCGCCACCCCGAGGTCAACCTGGAGTTCCGCACGGTCAGTTCGGGGCGCGGCACCTTCGACGCCCTGGCCGACGGCACCCTCGACCTGGTCTGGATCACCGTGGGCTCCCCGGTCCGGGGCATCGAGCAGCGGACGGTCGCGGAACTGCCGTGGCTGCTCGCGGTCCCCGCGGACGACCCCCTCGCCGGGCGCCCCCGTCTCGACGCGGCCGACCTGACGGGAATCCGTCTCATCCGGCTGCCCCCCAACTCCACCTCCGCCGTCCACCTGGACGCGGCCTGCGCCGAGCTGGGCGTCCGCTTCACCTACGACACGAGCGTCGCCGACTGGGACACGGCACTGCTGCTGGCCGAGCTGGGGGTGGGCCGGGCGGTGGTCCCGGCCGTACCAGGGCTTCCCGTGCCGGGCGTGGGCGATCTGCGGCTCGTCCCCCTGCCCGGATTGCGCCCGTTGCCCGTCGGCTGGGCCGTCCGCCGCTGGGACTCCCTCAGCCCTCCGGCCCGGGCCTTCGCGCACACGGTGGCGGAGTTCCGGGGCGGGGGCGCAAGCGCCGGCGCGGGCTGAGCGGGAGTTCGGCCCAGACGGTCTTGCCGACCGTGCGCCGGGTCACGCCCCACCGGCTCGACAGCACCAGTACGACCACGAGTCCGCGCCCGTTCTCGTCCGCCGGCCCGCCGTCCAGGAACCGCAGCTCCTTGTCTCCCCGGGCGTCGCTCAGCTCGAACACATCCGCGACTCGAAGCGACCCGCCGCCGCCCACCTCACCGTCACCCCCGCCGCCTGGTCAGCCTTTCTTCTGGGCGAGCAGGAACGCCTGCGGCGCTGAGTCCGCCAGCGCGGCGTTCTGTTCGCGGACGGTGCCGGCTTGGAGAGCGAAACCGCCGTCGGCCAGCAGCCCTGCCATGAACTCGGGGCGGCGTCGCTCGAAGTCCAGCGTCACCGGGTACCCCCACGGCTGAGCCAGGCGGAGCGCCTCGTCGCCGGCCTGGAAGGCGAGCAGGAGGTGGCCGCCGGGAGCGAGCACGCGGTTGAACTCGGCGAACAGCGCGGGCAGTTCGTCCACAGGTGTGTGGATGCTGGAGTACCAGGAGACGACCCCGGCCAGCGAACCGTCGGCGCAGGGCAACTCCAGCATCGACCCCTGCTCGAACCGCAGAGCGGGGTACTCGCGGCGGGCGACGGTGAGCATCGACTCGGAGAGGTCGAGCCCGAAGACGGTCAGACCCAGGCTCGCGAGGTGGGCCGTGACCGCGCCGGGCCCGCAGCCGAGGTCGGCCACGGTCCCGGCCGTGCCGACCAGTTCGGCGAACGCGCCGAGCAGCGCCCGCTCCAATGGCCTGTCGGCGAGCGGGTTCCGGAAGTGGTCGGCGTAGTCCTCGGCGATGGTGTCGTAGAACGTGCGGGTGGCCGTCAGGAAGTCCCGGGTGTCGGTCATGGGGAGGGACCGTAGCGGACCCCACCGACACCCCTTCAGTCTGTTGTCCTTGGCGGCCTAGCCCACCCCAGCGAGCCGCAGCAGCGCGGTCGTCGCCGCCGCGCCGAGCACCACCACGGGGAACGGCGCCCGGCGCCAGGCGAGGACCCCGCCGGCCAGGACCCCGGCGGGGCGGGCCCAGCCCGCGAAGCCGCCGGACTCCGTCAGCGCACCGGTGGCCAGCAGGGCGACGAGCAGCACGACCGCCCCGGCCGAGGCCAGCTGGTGCGCCCGGGCCGGTATCTCGACCCGCCCGTGCAGTACCGGCCCCACCAGCCGGAAGGCGTAGGTGCCCAGAGCCAGCGCGAGGATCACGACGGCGGTGGCCTTCATACGGCGGCCTCCACGGGCCGCCGTCGGTGCAGCAGGAGCCCCGCCAGTGCGAGCAGCACCGGCACCCCGGCGGGTACGGCGGGCGTCAGCGCCAGGGCGATGGCCGCGCCGAGCAGGGCACACCGCCGTACCGCCGCGTCCGTCCGCAGCTGGGGCAGCACCAGCGCCACCAGTACGGCGGGAAACGCGGCGTCGAGTCCGTACCGGGCCGTGTCCCCCAGCGCGTCCCCCGCGAGCGCGCCGGCCCACACCCCGATGTTCCACACGGCGAACAGGCCGAGCCCGGAGATCCAGAACGCCCTGCGCTGCCGTACCGGGTCGGACTGGGCGAGGGCGAAGGCGACCGTCTCGTCGGTGACCAGGTGCGCGCCGAGGAGACGGCTCGCCCGGCCGGTGCCGATGATGTCCGCCACCGCGAGGCCGAACGCGGCCGTGCGCGTGTTGAGCAGCAGCCCCGTCGCCGCGGCGGCGATCGGCCCGCCCCCGGCGAGCAGCACCCCCACCGTGCTGAACTGGGCCGAGCCGGCGTACACCACCAGGGACATCACCACCGGCACCCACACCGGCAGCCCGCCGGCGACCGAGACGGCGCCGAAGGAGACGCCGACGATGCCGCCGGCGAGCCAGACGAGCGAGCTGTCACGCACCAGGGACATGTCATCGGGTGTTCGCTGTACCGAACGCATGTTTTCTACACTGGAACGAACAGCGGCTGTCCGTCAAGCCGAACGATCGTACCGATGGAGCGAACGACATGGCCGAGCCGTCCGCCGGGACCCCCGCCCGGCTCCCGCTGGAGTGGATCGCCGCATCGCTCAAGCGCGAGCGCGCCCGCACCGGCCTGTCCCTGTCCGAGCTGGCCAAACGCGCGGGAATCGCGAAGTCCACGCTCTCCCAGCTGGAGGCGGCGAGCGGGAATCCGAACGTGGAGACGCTCTGGGCGCTCGCGGTCGCGCTGGGGGTGCCGTTCAGCGCGCTGGTCGAGCCGCCCGCGCCGCAGGTCCAGGTGATCCGCGCCGGCGAGGGCCCGGAGGTCGGCTCGGGGCAGGCGAACTACGTCGCCACCCTGCTGTCCGCGAGCCCTCCCGGGGCCCGGCGGGACATCTACCGCCTGCGCGCCGAGCCGGGGGCGGCCCGTATGTCGGACCCGCACATCCCTGGCGCGGTCGAACATCTGATCGTCGGTTCGGGCCGGATGAAGGCGGGCCCCGCCGGACAGGAGGCCGAACTGGCGCCCGGCGATTACATGACCTATCGGGGGGACGTGGCGCACTCGTACGAGGCACTGGAACCGGGGACGACCTTCGTCCTCGTCATGCAGCACACGTAGAGAATTCGCACAGAATTCATCGACGGCGGGGGAGGGGAAAAGGCGGGAGCAAAGGCAGGAGCCCCGTCGCCGGAACGGCGCGGGGCTCCTTGGGTACTGCTCTCAGGTTCTGCGATCAGGCAGTGATCAGACGGGGGTGACGTTCTCCGCCTGCGGGCCCTTCGGACCCTGCGTCACGTCGAAGCTCACCTGCTGGTTCTCCTCGAGGGAGCGGAAGCCGGAGGCGTTGATCGCGGAGTAGTGAACGAAGACGTCGGGGCCGCCGCCCTCCTGGGCGATGAAGCCAAAGCCCTTTTCGGCGTTGAACCACTTAACGGTTCCGGTAGCCATAAGCCCTCCTTGGGCTCAAAAGGGTTGCCCTGCTCCAGAACCTGCAAGTGTGAAACTGGTGCTGCACAACTGCATACGTCTGAAAACGACGAGAGCCTGCGGTTACATGCTCCGCAGGCTCTGTACTGCAAGGGAAACCAAACTGCAACTTGCGGCAAGCCTAGCATCCGGGCAGCCGAAAGCAATAGGGGTCAAGATCACGTCACCCGGATGTTTGAACGTTCGATCGGCCATTCGACGGCACGGCGAGGGTGGGGGTGGTCCCGACACCGTACGGCACGGGGTCTAGTCTCGCGATGTGGACAATTCTCGCACTCGGCCGCGCGTCGGCCACATCCAGTTCCTGAACTGCCTGCCCCTCTACTGGGGGCTCGCGAGAACCGGCACCCTACTCGACTTCGACCTCACCAAGGACACCCCGGAGAAGCTCAGCGAGCAGATCGTGCGCGGCGATCTCGACATCGGCCCCATCACCCTGGTCGAGTTCCTGCGCAACGCCGACGACCTGGTCGCCTTCCCGGACATCGCCGTCGGCTGCGACGGCCCGGTGATGTCCTGCGTGATCGTCTCGCAGGTCCCGCTCGACCGCCTGCACGGCGCCCGCGTCGCCCTCGGCTCGACCTCCCGCACCTCGGTCCGCCTCGCCCAGCTCCTGCTCGCCGAGCGCTACGGCGTCCAGCCCGACTACTACACCTGCCCGCCCGACCTCAGCCTGATGATGCAGGAGGCGGAGGCGGCGGTCCTCATCGGCGACGCGGCGCTGCGCGCGAACCTGCTCGACGGCCCGCGCTACGGCCTCGAAGTCCACGACCTCGGCGCGCTCTGGAAGGAGTGGACCGGCCTGCCGTTCGTCTTCGCCGTCTGGGCCGCCCGCCGCGACTACTTGGAACGCGAGCCGCTCATCACCCGCCAGGTCCACGAGGCGTTCCTCGCCTCCCGCAACCTCTCCCTGGAGGAGGTCGCCAAGGTCGCCGAACAGGCGGCCCGCTGGGAGTCCTTCGACGAGGCGACCCTGGCCCAGTACTTCACCACCCTCGACTTCAGCTTCGGCACCCCCCAACTGGAGGCCGTCGCCGAGTTCGCCCGCCGCGTCGGCCCGACGACCGGTTTCCCGGCGGACGTGAAGGTGGACCTGCTGCAGCGGTGAGGACGCGTCACTAGGCTGAACCCACAAGCCGTTGAGGTAGCGGTCTTGAGGTTCGGTGACCTCGGGCCGGTGACCTCGGGTTGCCGACCCCGGGTCGGCGATCTCGGTACGAGGCGTTGGGGGGAGCGCGTCATGCAGCCGCTGGACATGGACGAGCCTGCCACCGTCGGGCCCTACCGGCTGCTAGGCCGGCTCGGCTCGGGTGGCATGGGCCGGGTCTACCTCGGCCGCAGCGCGGGCGGCCGTACCGTCGCCGTGAAGATCGTGCACCCGCACTTCGCGCTGGACGAGGAGTTCCGCGCCCGCTTCCGGCGCGAGGTGGCGGCCGCCCGCCGGGTCGGCGGCGCCTGGACCGCACCCGTCCTGGACGCGGACCCGGACGCCCCGGTGCCCTGGGTCGCCACCGCCTACGCGGCCGGCCCGTCGCTCGCCGCGGCCGTCACGGACGCCGGCCCGCTGCCCGCGCACACCGTACGGGCCCTGGGCGCGGGCCTCGCCGAGGCGCTGACGGCCGTACACGAACTGGGCCTGGTGCACCGGGACGTGAAGCCCTCCAACGTCCTGCTGACCCTGGACGGCCCCTTGCTGATCGACTTCGGCATCGCCCGGGCCATGGACGGTACGGCGTCCCTGACGTCCACCGGTGTGTCGATCGGCTCCCCGGGCTACATGGCGCCCGAGCAGATCCTCGGCAAGGGCATAACGGGCGCCGCCGACGTCTTCTCCCTCGGCGCGGTCCTCGTCCACGCGGCCACCGGCGAACCGCCCTTCCGCGGCGACTCCTCAGCCGCGCTGCTCTACAAGGTCGTCCACGAGGAGCCCGAACTCGGCACGCTCGGCGGTGACCTGGCCCAGGTGGCGACGGCCTGCCTGGCCAAGGACCCTGCCTCCCGGCCCACCCCCGCCGAGGTGAGCCGCCGACTCGCCCCCGAGGGCGCCGCCCGCCTGATCACCGGCGGCTGGCTGCCGGGCCCCCTGGTGGAGCAGGTCAGCCGCAGCGCCGTACGCCTCCTGAACCTGGACACGGGGGAGACGGCACCCTCGGGCCCGGCGCCCTTCGACAGCCCGGCGGTGACGGGCTCCTCGGTCCCGGCGCCGGCTTCGGGGGCGGGTGCGAGGGCGGCCTCTGCCTCCGTGCCCGCCCCGGCCCCGGCCCCTGCCCCTGCCCCTGCCCCCGCGGAGCTGAACGCGTTCACCGGAGCCGGTGCTTTCGGGCCCGCGCCGGTGATGAGTCCAGGGGGTCCGGCCGCGGCGACCGGTGCCGGCGGGGTGTCCTCGGGAGCGCCTTCCGGTGTGGGGGCGGTCCCGGGGCCGCCGACCGGTGTGGACGGCGCGGTCCCCGGAGCGCCGACCGTCGTGCCCGCGCCGCGTGACGCGGTGCCGCCCGGCCGGTTCTCCGTCAGCGTGGCGGCGGCCTCCGCGCCGGTCGAGGGCGCCCGGGGGCGCCGGCTGAGCTGCACGGTGGTGCTGGCCGTCGCCGGTGCGCTGGCCGCGGCGACCCTGGGTGCCAGCGTGCTGCTCCAGCCCTGGGCCCGACAGGACGGGGGCGACAAGGGCGCGGGCAGCGGCCCCTCCCCCTCCCAGGCGCCGACCGCGGGCTCCACCGACGCCACCGGCACGGGCTCCGAGCCCGGCGCGATCCCGGCCCGCTATCTCGGCACCTGGGAAGGACAGGCCACCGGCCTCGGCGGCAGCCTGCCCGAGGGCACCTTCCGGCTCACCGTCCATCAGGCCACGGTGGGGAAGGAGTTGGGACAGCTCCGGCAGACCGACCAGATCGGCCAGGTCTGCACGGACGTCCTGACCCTGAAGAAGGTGACGAAGACCCAGGTCCTCGCGACCTCGACCGGCGCCAGGGACAACCCCGGCCACTGCGTACCCACCCCGCATCAGGTCGAGTTGACCCCGGTCGGCGACGACCTGAGGTTCACCTCGGACAGTTCCGCCGAGGGCAACCCGGTGGCGCGCCTGTCGAAGGTCGGATGAGCACGGTGAGCGCGACGGGGAGCGGGGGAGCGGATGAGCACAGGGGCGCTGGTGGCCGTCGCCGCGGTGTGGGGCGCGCTCGTGGGCGGGCTGCTGCCCCGCGCCGTCTACCGCTTCGCCGTACCGTCCGGTGAGCCCTGGCGGGACCGCTGCCCGGACGGCCATCCGATCCGCGGCTGGATCGGCCGGCTCGCGTGCGCCGCCTGCGGGGGAGTCGGCCACCGCCCGGACGCACCAACCGCCGCCGCCCTCCCCGCCTCCCTCGTCACCGCCCTGACCTGCGCCGCCCTCGCCGCCGCCACGGGCACCCGGCCGGAACTGGCGGTGTGGCTGCTGCTCGCGCCGGTCGGCGTGCTGCTGGCCGTGGTCGACTTCCGGGTGCAGCGGCTGCCCGACCCGCTGACCCTGCCCCTCGCCGCGTCCGCCCTCGCCCTGCTGGGCCTCGCCGCCCTGCTGCCCGAGCACGCCGGCCACTGGCTCACCGCGCTGTACGGGGCCCTCGCGCTCGGCGCCGGCTACTACGCGCTGTACCGCATCAACCCGGCCGGCATGGGCTTCGGCGATGTGAAGCTGGCGGTCGGCATGGGCGCCGTACTCGGCTGGTACGGCTGGTCCACCGTCCTGCTCGGCGCCTTCGCCGGTTTCCTGCTCGGCGCGCTGTACGGCGCGGCCTTCGTCGTCGTACGGCGGGCGGGCCGGAAGACCACGATCCCGTTCGGGCCGTTCCTGCTGGCCGGCGCCCTCGCCGGGCTGCTGGTCGGCGCGTACGCGGCCTGACGTCCTGACGGTGAAACCGCTGGCGTAGGCTGAGTCGGTCCGCCCACCCGTCTCCCACCGCCACCCCAAACGAGCGCTTCGCGCACTGCCCTGATTCGAACCTCCCCGAAAGGGACGCCCTGGTGACCGAGAAGGCCGACCTCCAGTCTGTCCTCGACCGTGCCGCTGCCGGTGGGCGGATCACCCCGGAAGAGGCGCTCGACCTCTACCGGGACGCCCCCCTGCATGCGCTGGGCGCCGCCGCCGACGCCGTACGCCGCCGCAAGTACGCCGGTGTCGAGCACATCGCGACGTACATCATCGAGCGGAACATCAACTACACGAACGTGTGCGTCACGGCGTGCAAGTTCTGCGCCTTCTACGCGGCCCCCAAGGACAAGGACAAGGGCTGGACCCGCGACCTCGACGACATCCTGCGCCGCTGCGCGGAGACCGTCGAGCTGGGCGGCACCCAGATCATGTTCCAGGGCGGCCACCACCCGGACTACGGCGTCGAGTACTACGAGAAGCACTTCCGGGCCATCAAGGAGGCCTTCCCCCAGCTGGTGATCCACTCGCTGGGCGCGTCCGAGGTCGAGCACATGGCCCGTATCTCCGGCGTGTCGGTCGAGGAGGCCATCACCCGGATCCACGAGGCCGGCCTCGACTCCTTCGCCGGCGCCGGCGCCGAACTGCTCCCGGAACGCCCCCGCAAGGCCATCGCGCCCCTCAAGGAGTCCGGCGAGCGCTGGCTGGAGATCATGGAGACCGCGCACCGGCTGGGCGTGGAGTCCACCTCCACCATGCTGATGGGCACGGGGGAGACGAACGCCGAGCGCATCGAGCACCTGCGGATGATCCGGGACGTACAGGACCGCACGGGCGGCTTCCGCGCCTTCATCCCGTACACCTACCAGCCCGAGAACAACCACCTGAAGGGCCGCACCCAGGCGACCCTCTTCGAGTACCTGCGGATGATCGCGATCGCCCGCCTCTTCCTCGACAACGTCCAGCACATCCAGGGCTCCTGGCTGACCACGGGCAAGGAGGTCGGCCAGCTGTCGCTGCACTACGGCGCGGACGACCTCGGCTCGATCATGCTGGAGGAGAACGTGGTCTCCTCGGCCGGCGCCAAGCACCGCTCCAACCGCCTGGAGATCATCGACCTGATCAGGAAGGCGGGGCGGGTGCCGGCGCAGCGCTCCACGACCTACGAGCACCTGGTCGTCCACGACGACCCGGCGAACGACCCCGTCGACGAGCGGGTGATGTCCCACATCTCGTCCACGGCGATCGAGGGCGGCACGGCCCACCCGGAACTGAAGCTGCTGGCGTCCAACTGAGCCGGCCGCTCCCGCCTTGCTGACGATCCACACCGACTCCAGGGGCCGCGCCCTCGCCGTCGAGGGAGAGCTGATCGCGGGCGCCGGTCCCCTTCAGGAGCTGGTCGCCGCGTACCCGCACGCGCGCGTGCGCTCCTGGCCCGGCATCCTCACGCCGGGGCTCGTCAACCAGCACGGCACCGAACTGCTGGAGGAGGCGTACCACCCGGACCCCCGGGAGGCCGACGAGCTGGGCACCGAACCGCTGACCGGCGACGCGCTCACCGCGCTCGCGCTCGACGACGCCCGCTGGGGCGCGAGCGCCCGGCGCGGGGCGCAGCGCATGCTGGCGCACGGCACGGTCGCGGCGGCCTGCGAACCGCTGCGCAACCGGGCGGTCGCCGACGCCGTACGGCGCACCGGACTGGTGCTCGCCGGCCGTGCCGGTCGCCCGGCCGGCGTCCCGTCCCTCGACCCGTTCGCCGCCGGGGTCCCGGCGGTGTTCGCCCCTGCCCGGGACCGGGGCTCGGCCGCCCGCTTCGCCGTCTTCGACGTCCGCGACGAGGAGGAACTGGCCGAACGGGGAGCGGGCACGTGCGTGGCGACGGTGCTGGCAGGCCGACTGGTGTTCAGACGCCGCTGATTCCTCCGACGGCCTACCCCGCGAACTCCCTGCCGAACGCCCCCGAACTCTGGCTCACCCCGCTGCAGTCGGTCGCGGCGTCGTCCGCGCCGGAGTCCCCGGCCGTACACCGCCGGTCCCGGAACGTGGACCACATGGACACCCAGGCGATCTCCTTCTCCTCCGCGAACGTGCGTACCCGCGCCGCGTCGGACAGCGTGAACGTCTCCCCGTCCACGTCGTTGACCCCGATCATCGAGGTGAGCGCCATGCCCCGCCACGCCCCGGCGTCCGACAGCCCGAACACCTTCTTCAGCTGGACGTGCGCGGCCTCGGCGGAGGTGACCGCGTAGTCGCCCATGTCGCCGGCGTAGGACTCGCCGTAGTTCATCGTCATCAGGTTCACCGTGGCGACCTGGACGTCGTACGTGTTCGCGGACGCCAGCAGCGCGAGGCCGTCGGAGTCGAGGCCCGACGGCATCACCGGCAGAGTGAAGGAGACCTTCAGGTCCGGCCGTTGCTTCTGGAGCAGCGCTATCGCCCGCGAACGCCGGGCGACGGACGCGGAGTCGGTCAGTTCGTCACCCTCGATGTCGAAGTCGGCCCGGCTGGAGCCGGCCGCGTCCAGCGCGCTGCCGTAGGCGGCGGCCAGTTCCGCGACGCTGTCGCAGGTCGCGGCCAGCTCCTTGCCGGACGCCCCGCCGAAGGACACACGGACGCCGGCGCCCTTCTTCTTCAGGCGCGCTATCCGGGACTCCACGGCCGAGTCGCCGATCGCCGCGGTGCCGTTCCACTTCGGCGTGCAGCCACTGCCGTCGGAGATGACGAAGGCCAGGTTGTACGTCGACGGTGAACCGGCGGAGTCGGTGTCCGACGCCTCGGTGGCGCTGACGTAGGGGGCGTAGGCGACCGTCGAGGGCGAGGGCGAGCTCGCGGAACATCCTGCGCTAGCGAATGCAAACACACAGACGGTCCCGGCGATCGATGTCAGTGAATTCCTCATCGTGCAGGCACTCTCTCACGCTCCCTCGCGCGGAAGCGGCCACTCCGGAAAAGACTCAGCGAAGTGACAGACTGCGCAGGTACTCATGGGTGGCTCACAAAAATCACCGGGAAAAGCGCACATGAAGGCCGCCTAATATCCGAGGAATGCAATCCGAACCCGCCATCGAAAGTCGCATCGCGCGGCATGGTCGCCGCCGCAAACATGGCAACGGGTCCACCGAGGGACCCGTGTTCGTTGACTCCACCGGACGCCGCTCGAAGGTACTGCGCCGTATCGGCCTGCTCGTCGGCGCCGTCTGCCTCGCCTACGCGGGCGTGCTCGCCGCCGCCTTCATGGGCTGGGGCACCTCCCTCAACCCGTCCTCCTTGCTGCCCTTCGGCGCCAACGGCGACGGCCGGGCCCCGGTCGGCGTACGGCCGCAGGGCGGCATCGGCCGCCAGGCCGACCTGCCGTCCCAGGGCACCCGATCCCCAGCCGCTTCGGTTTCCGTATCCGCCTCCGCAGGCGCCAACTGACCGGAGCGCAGCGGCAGTCATGACCATTCCGACGTCCTCGCGCGGCCGCCGGCGCGCCCCCACCCGCATCGAACGCGCGGCGGGCAGGGCCGCGGCGCTCCAGCGCCCCCGTGTCATCCTCGCGCTTCTCCTCCTGCTGGCCCTGACCTGCGTGATGCTGCTCGACGGCTATCTGCGCGCCGAGGTCGGCGGCGACCAGCGCGTACGCACCGGTGCCGGGTCCGGCAAGGTCCCCGACAAGATCCTGAACGGCGGCCCGATCCTCACCTTCCGGGGCGGACAGGCCACCACGGTCTCCGTCCCGGCGAAGACCATCGCGCTCACCTTCGACGACGGCCCGAACCCGACCTGGACCCCCAAGGTGCTCGAGATCCTGCGGAAGTACGACGTGCCCGGCACCTTCTTCCTGGTCGGCTCGATGGTGTCGCGCTATCCGGGCATCGTGAAGACGATGGTGCGGCAGGGCAACGAGGTCGGCGTCCACACCTTCACGCACGTCGACCTGTCCTACCAGAGCGATGCCCGAATCAAGCGGGAGATGGAGCAGACACAGCTCGCCCTGGCCGGCGCCGCGGGCATCACCACGACCCTGTTCCGGGCGCCGTACTCCTCCGAGACCGACGCCATCGACAACTACAGCTGGCCCGTCTACCAGAAGCTCGGCAAGGAGGGATACACGAGCGTCTTCGTCGACACCGACAGCGACGACTGGAAACGGCCCGGCGTGTCGAAGATCGTCCAGTGGGCCACCCCGAAGGGCACCAAGGGTGCCTCGGTCCTCTTCCACGACGCGGGCGGTGAGCGCTCGCAGACGATCGAGGCGCTGCCGGCGTACATCGAGAAGATGAAGGCGAAGGGCTACACCTTCACCACCATCAGCGGCGTCCTGGAGCAACAGCGCGCCGCCGAGCGGCAGGCGGTGGCGCCGGACGTCAGCGCGGTGCCGTCCCGGCAGGGCGATCTCCAGGCCGCCCACCACACGGCCACCGGCATGACCCTCTACGAGGGCAAGGCGCTCGTCGCGGCCGTCGCCGTGGCCGAGTGGACGCTGCCGGTGCTCTCCGTCGGGCTGGCGATCGTGGGCGTGGCCGTGATGGGCCGCTTCGGGATGATGGTGATCCTGGCCCGCCGCCACCACCGACGGCGCAACAGACGCCGGTTCAGCTGGGGACCGCCGGTCACCCGGCCCGTGAGCGTGATCGTCCCGGCGTACAACGAGAAGGAGTGCATCGCCAACACCCTGGAGTCGCTGGCCCGGAGCACCCATCCGATCGAGATCATCGTGGTCGACGACGGTTCGGCCGACGGCACGTCGGAGATCGCCCGCGCGGCGGCCGAGTCGCTGGGCATGACGAATGTCCGGGTGATCCGCCAGGAGAACGCGGGCAAGCCGGCGGCGCTGAACAACGGCGTGCGGAGCGCCTCGTACGACATCGTCGTGATGATGGACGGCGACACCGTCTTCGAGCCGGAGACGGTACGGCACCTGGTGCAGCCGTTCGCCGACCCGTCCGTCGGCGCGGTCGCCGGCAACGCCAAGGTCGGCAACCGCGACACCGTCATCGGCGCCTGGCAGCACATCGAGTACGTGATGGGCTTCAACCTCGACCGGCGCATGTACGACCTGCTGCGCTGCATGCCGACGATCCCGGGCGCGATCGGCGCGTTCCGGCGCGAGGCGGTGCTCGCGGTCGGCGGGATGAGCGAGGACACCCTCGCCGAGGACACCGACATCACCATCGCGCTGCACCACGCGGGCCGGCGGGTCGTCTATCAGGAGCACGCCAAGGCCTGGACGGAGGCGCCGGGCTCCCTGAAGCAGCTCTGGTCCCAGCGCTACCGCTGGTCGTACGGCACCATGCAGGCCCTCTGGAAGCACCGCAAGTCCCTGACGGACAAGGGAGCTTCGGGCCGCTTCGGCCGAGTGGGCATGCCCCTGGTGGTGATCTTCCCTGCTGGCCTGGCTGGCGGTGCTGGGCATCCAACTGACCTGCGCGGCCTACGCCTTCCGCCTGGACCGCGAGAAGTACCGCTACCTGCTGATGATGCCCCTGCAGCAACTCGCCTACCGCCAGATGATGTACCTCGTCCTCATCCACTCCTGCATCACCGCCCTCACCGGCGGCCGCCTGCGCTGGCAGAAACTCAAGCGCACGGGCGAGGTCGGGACTCCGGTGGGGGTGAGCTGACATGGGAGCGCACAGCAGGACCGCGGCCGCTCCCGTCGTACGACCGCCCCGACCCGAGCCCGCCGGACGGGACCGCTACTTCGACACCCTCAGGGCCCTGGCGCTGATCAGGGTCGTGACGTACCACACCTTCGGCTGGGCCTGGTGCGGTCTCGTCTTCCCCTCCATGGGCATCATGTTCGCCCTCGCCGGCACCCTGATGGCGAAGTCCCTTCAGCGCCCCGCCCTGAAGGTCGTGAGGAGTCGGCTCAGAAGGCTCCTGCCGCCCTTCTGGTTCTGGGGCTGCTTCGTCGTGCCGGCCATGCTCGTCCACGGCTGGATGCCGGGCTGGCAGATCGTCTACTGGGTCGTGCCGCTCGGCGACCCGCCGGGCAACGGCTGGGGCGAGCAGGCCTGGGAGATCCTCTGGTATCTGCGCACCTATCTGTGGTTCGTGCTGCTCTCCCCGGCCCTGCTGTGGATCTTCCGCAAGGCGCCGGTCCCCGTCCTGCTCCTGTCCCTCACGCCCGTCCTGGTCCTGAACTTCCTCTGGCCGGGTCCGGACAACCGCTTCGGCAGCGCCCTGTGGGACCTGTCGACGTACCTCTTCTGCTGGATCCTCGGCTTCGCCCACCGCGACGCTGTGCTGCGGCGGATGCGACCGGCGCTCGTCTGCGTCCTGTCGTGCGCCGCGATGGCCTACGGCGCCTGGTACGCCTTCTCCCACCAGGCCGACTTCGGCACCTACGACCTCGACGAGAACCCCCTCGCCCAGGCCTTCTGGTCGGCGGGCTTCGTGACGCTGCTGATGTGGGCGAAGGCGTCCTTCCGGATCGACTTCGCCTGGCTGACCCGGTTCCGGCGGCTGGACCGTACGGTCACCGTCTTCAACGCGCGCGCGGTGACGATCTACCTCTGGCACGAGATCGCCCTGGTCCTGGCCGTCCCGCTGATCGACCGGTTCTGGGACGTGCCCGCCTTCGAGAGATACCTGCCCCTGGACAGCCAGTGGTTCATGTTCGGCATCGGCTGGATCCTGATCGCCGTTTTCGTGCTGCTGTGCGGCTGGGTGGAGGACGTCGCGGCACGGAGGTGGCCCAGGGTCCTGCCGTGAGGGCGGGCTGCAAGAATGGGCGGGTGACCCGCGCTTCCCTGAACAAGCAGCCGCACGAAGTCGCCTCGATGTTCGACGACGTGGCGGAACGGTACGACCTGACCAACGACGTGCTGTCGCTCGGCCAGGACCGGGTGTGGCGCAAGGAGGTGGCGAAGGCGGTCGACGCGCGCCCCGCGCAGAAGGTCCTCGACCTGGCCGCCGGCACGGCCACCTCCTCGCTGCCCTTCGCGCGGACGGGCGCGTACGTCGTTCCGTGCGACTTCTCGCTCGGGATGCTGCAGGTCGGCAAGAAGAAGCACACCTGGCTGCCGTTCACGGCCGGCGACGCGACGCGGCTGCCGTTCAAGGACGACACCTTCGACGCGGTGACGATCTCCTTCGGGCTGCGCAACGTCCAGGACACGGACGCGGCGCTGCGGGAGATGTACCGGGTGACCCGGCCCGGCGGCCGGGTGGTGATCTGCGAGTTCTCGCACCCGACCTGGGCGCCCTTCAGGACCGTTTACACCGAGTACCTGATGCGTGCGCTGCCGCCGGTCGCGCGGGCGGTCTCGTCCAACCCGGACGCGTACGTCTACCTCGCCGAGTCCATCCGCGCCTGGCCCGACCAGCCCGCCCTAGCCGAACGGCTGCGCAAGGCGGGCTGGTCGAAGGTGGCCTGGCGCAACCTCACCGGCGGCGTGGTCGCGCTGCACCGGGGCTTCAAGGAGGGCTGAGGCCCTTCACGGCGCCTAGCGGTTGATCGTCTCGAAGGCGTCCCCGGGCTCACCGAGTTCGCGTTGCATTCCGCCGCTGGGCGGCCGTGGGATGCGTGGCTCGCGCACGCCTCCGCCGCCCTCTCCCTCACCGAAGTCGAACCACACGTACACCATGGAGTCCCGGGGCACCTCGGCGCCGGGCTGCGGGTACTGGCGTACGACGTAGTCGACGACCGCGAGGTGGAAGTCCGGGCGGTCCGGCGCGTTGAGGAACAGGCCCCGCGCCTGGGCCGTCTCGCGCGCGTCCATGGCCATCAGTCCGACCAGCCGCGGCACGCGCACTTCGGGTGTTTTGGGTGTTATGTGCACAGATGTCACCCCCAGCGGTACTGGAAGGGTAACTCCCGTGCGCCCCGGCTGGAAGGAGTCGGTGTCTTTCTGTGACAGATGGCTACTCTGTGTGGTCGAGGCTCAGCCGGAAGCACAGGGCGTCTTCGTCCAGGGTGGGATGCGGATAGGTCTCCGCCGGGCGCATGCCGAGCCGCCGGGCCACCGCGATCGACCGCTCGTTTCCCGGCCGGACCATCGCCACCACCTCCTTGACCCCGGCCGTCCGCACCCGCCGCAGCGTCTCGCGCGCGGCCGCGGTGACGTACCCCTTGCCCCAGTGCGCGCGGCCGAGCCGCCAGCCGATCTCTGTCTCGCCGACCGGACCCCACTCCGGCCGCCAGGGCTGCGCTCCGGTGAAGCCGATGACCTCACCGGACTCGTCCAGCATGGTCCACAGGCAGAAGCCGAGTTCGGCGTCGTGCCGCCGCTGCCGCGCGGTGAGTTCCTCGTAGACCGACAGCGCGGCCGGTCTGCCGCCGTAGAACTCCATGACCTCGGGGTCGTCGAAGACCCGGTGCCAGGCGATCGCGTCCTCATGGGTGGGAACGCGCAGCCGTACCGCGGGGAGAGGTCGGTTCACAGGGCAGCCCTTCAGCCGGGTGATCAATTCTGCTGAATAGACTGCCCATGTCCAGTGCCGGTCGGCACACAGATTTCGAACTTGGGGAGATCCCGCCGTGACCGTCGAGACCGAGCCCCTCTCCGAGAACACCGCCGATGTGATCGTCGTGGGCGCGGGGCCCGCCGGCTCCACGACCGCGTACCACCTCGCCAAGGCCGGCCTCGACGTCCTGCTCCTGGAGAAGACCGAGTTCCCGCGCGAGAAGGTGTGCGGCGACGGCCTCACCCCGCGCGCGGTCAAGCAGCTCGTCGCCATGGGCATCGACATCTCCGAGGAGGCCGGCTGGCTGCGCAACAAGGGCCTGCGCATCATCGGCGGCGGCGTCCGCCTCCAGCTGGACTGGCCGGAGCTGGCCTCCTACCCGAACTACGGACTCGTCCGCAAGCGCGACGACTTCGACGAGCAGCTCGCCCGCAACGCCCAGAAGGCGGGGGCGCGGTTGTACGAGCGCTGCAACGTGAGCGGCCCGGTCATCGACGACCGCACCGGCCGCATCACCGGTGTCACCGCCAAGCTCGGCGAGGAGAAGCGCGAGGTCACCTTCCACGCGCCCTTGGTGGTGGCCGCCGACGGCAACTCCACCCGCCTGTCCCTCGCGATGGGCCTGCACCGCCGCGAGGACCGCCCGATGGGTGTCGCGGTGCGCACCTACTTCACCTCGCCCCGCCACGAGGACGACTACCTGGAGTCCTGGCTGGAACTGTGGGACCGCCGCGGCCCCCAGGACCGGCTGCTGCCCGGCTACGGCTGGATCTTCGGCATGGGCGACGGCACCTCGAACGTCGGCCTCGGTGTGCTGAACACCTCCGCCTCCTTCAAGGAGCTGGACTGGCGCGAGATCCTCAAGGCCTGGTGCGCCTCCATGCCGGAAGACTGGGGGTACACCCCCGAGAACATGACCGGCCCCATCCGTGGCGCCGCCCTCCCCATGGCCTTCAACCGCCAGCCGCACTACACGCGCGGCCTGCTGCTCGTCGGTGATGCCGGCGGCCTGGTGAACCCCTTCAACGGCGAGGGCATCGCCTACGCCATGGAGTCCGGCCAGATCGCCGCCGACGTCATCGTCCAGGCCCACGCGCGGGCCACGCCCGCCCAGCGCGAGATCGCCCTGCAGCGCTACCCGCGCGTCCTGAAGGACACCTACGGCGGCTACTACACGCTCGGCCGTGCCTTCGTGAAGCTCATCGGCAACCCGAAGGTCATGCAGATCGCGGCGCAGCGCGGCCTCACCCACCCGATGCTTATGAAGTTCACCCTCAAGCTGCTGGCGAACCTCACCGACCCCACGGGCGGCGACGCGATGGACCGCATCATCAACGGCCTGAGCAAGGTGGCCCCGAAGGCGTGAGCCTTTTCTAGGACCGGCTCAGCTCCTCGGCACGGGCGGCCCGGCGGGCGAACACCTCGTCCCGTCGGTCCGTCATCTGCCGCAGCGCGTCCTTTTTCTCCCGCTTGGAGAGCCGATCCAGGTAGATGTACCCGTTGGTGTGGTCGGTCTCGTGGATGAGGCAGCGCGCGAAGTATCCCGTGCCCTCGATGACAACGGGGTCGCCGTCCTTGTCCTGCCCGCGCACGACGGCCCGGTCCGGCCGCGGTACGGCCATCACGGCACCCGGAACCGACAGACAGCCCTCGCCCTCGTCCAGCAATCGCCGCCCGCTCGTGGGCGTTTCGAGCACCGGATTGACGATGTGCCCGACATGCCGGACTCCGTCGTCATCGGGGCAGTCGTACACGAATAGCCGCAGATCGACCCCCACCTGATTCGCCGCGAGTCCCGCTCCTTCGGCGACATACAGGGTCAGGAACATGTCGTCGACGAGTGCGGCGAGGTCGGGTCCGAACTCCGTGACGTCCCGGCACGGCTTGTGCAGGACTTCCTCGCCGACCTCGGTGATCCGGCGCACCGCGCCGCGCCTGGCCTCGGGGGCGTGGCGGGGGTAGTAGTCGGCGGGCCTTCCCTGTACGAACACACGTGGCATGCCGCGGTCTCCTTCGCTCATGGACGGACCGCCGGACGGCGGTCCGAGCAGAGCATGTCAGGAGCGGCGCTCCACGGCGCCGGGTACGGCGCAAGGGCCGCTGCCCCCGAGCGGCTGCGGCCCTGTCGCGCGTGAGAGGTGCGTGGTGCGGTCAGAGCACCCGCACGGCGCCGGTCGGCGGGTCGTACGACAGCGGCTTCTCCACGATGCCGGTGGAGGGGTTCTGCGCGCCGACGAACATACCGTCGCCGACGTACACCGCCACGTGGTACGCGCTGCCCGCGCTGCCCCAGTAGAGGATGTCGCCCGGCTGCAGGTTGCTCAGCGAGACCTGCGTGCCGGCGGTCGACTGGTCCTGGGAGACGCGCGGCAGGCTGACGCCGATCTGCTTGAAGGCGGCCTGCACCAGGCCGGAGCAGTCGTAGGCGCTCGGGCCGGAGGCGCCCATGACGTAGGACTTGCCGATCTGCGCCTTCACGAAGGAGATGACGGCCGCCGCGGAACCGGTGGCCGTGCTCGTGGAGGTACCGGCGCTGTCCGTGGCGGCGAGCGTCGTCCGGGCCGCGGTGCGCGAGGCACGCTCGGCGGCGGCCTTGCGGGCGGCCTCCTCGGCCTTCTTCTTGGCTTCGGCGGCCTTCTGCTTCGCCTCCGCCAGGTCCGCCTTGGCCTGCTTCGCGGCCTTTGCGGCGGCCGCGTCACGCTCGGCCTGCAGCTGGTAGTTCGCGGCGGCCTGCTGGGTGGCGTCTGCGGACTTGGCGGCCTGAGCGGCCAGGTCGGCCGTCAGGGTGGGCAGTTCGAGGGTCTGCGTCACCGGCTCGGCCGCGTTCGCCGAGCCCGACGCCCCGGCCACTGCCAGGGTGCTGAGGACGCCACCGGCAACTCCGGCCCGCATCGCGAGGGTCGACGCGCTGCGGCGGGGCTTCCGGTGGCTGCGTATGTGAGCGGTGTGGGACATGGGAACAACCGGTATCAGGGGCTCCTTCATATCTTCAAGAAACGTGTGCTGCGCCACAGTTGCTCAATCGAGACCTGAAATCCCGGGCGCGCCGCTCTTTATTGACGCCGTAACGGACATTGCGGACGCCCGCGATCAAGGGCTTGATCACGGTCTTTGATCATTACGTCCGAATTGCCCCACGCTTACCACTGGTTGAGGTCATTGGCCAAGCCCGGCTCTCAGGGACCTCTCATCGATGTGGCGGAGGTCACGGAACGGTCACCGGAAACGCGGCGTCCCGTGCGCGAGGAGCTCGTGAACGCGTGCACGCGTCCGGACCCCCGTCCACATCGCACCTCGCACCTCCCCCTGATGTGTGAACGCGTCCCTCTATCAGTCGCCCACGTCCAGCACTAATTTGCATGCGTCGGAACCCTCTTGATATGGAGACGCACCCTCCCGCCTGCGATGACGAGCGAGAATGTCACTTCTCGTGATCAACTGAACGCTTCGCGTATGAAGATCACTCATAATCCGACTTCATGATCCTTCGTCAGGTGGTGGAGATCACAAAGCTCGTGCAATACCCCGTGTCGCAGATCACAGAGCGACGGGCATAAGATGCGTGGCAACTGGGCTTGTGACCTGCTTCACATGTTCTCGATCTTCGCCCGGGACGGCGGGGCTCGTGGGACCGGTGAGGTGGAAGTGAGCTCAGTGCACCAGTGCAACCGCCAGCAGTCAGCGCCGACTGAGAGGAGCGAGGAGCGGTGAACGCGTATGCGCCCATCCTCGTACTGGGAGCCCTCGGGGCAGGCTTTGCGATCTTCTCCGTGGTCATGGCCACGCTGATCGGTCCGAAGCGGTACAACCGCGCCAAGGTCGAGGCCTACGAGTGCGGTATCGAGCCGACCCCCACGCCGGCCGGCGGCGGGCGCTTCCCCATCAAGTACTACCTGACGGCGATGCTCTTCATCGTCTTCGACATCGAGATCGTCTTCCTCTACCCCTGGGCCGTCACCTTCGACGCCCTGGGGATTTTCGGGCTCGTGGAGATGCTGCTCTTCGTGCTCACCGTCTTCGTCGCGTACGCGTACGTATGGCGGCGCGGCGGCCTGGAATGGGACTGAGGGGCCTTAGGACATGGGACTCGAAGAAAAGCTGCCGAGCGGCTTCCTGCTGACCACCGTCGAGCAGGCCGCGGGCTGGGTGCGCAAGGCGTCCGTCTTCCCGGCCACCTTCGGCCTGGCCTGCTGCGCCATCGAGATGATGACCACCGGCGCCGGCCGGTACGACCTGGCGCGCTTCGGCATGGAGGTCTTCCGCGGCTCACCGCGTCAGGCCGACCTGATGATCGTCGCCGGCCGGGTCAGCCAGAAGATGGCGCCGGTGCTCCGGCAGGTCTACGACCAGATGCCCAACCCGAAATGGGTGATCTCCATGGGCGTCTGCGCCTCCTCGGGCGGCATGTTCAACAACTACGCGATCGTCCAGGGCGTCGACCACATCGTCCCGGTCGACATCTACCTGCCGGGCTGCCCGCCCCGCCCCGAGATGCTGATGGACGCGATCCTCAAGCTCCACCAGAAGATCCAGTCCACCAAGCTCGGCGTCAACGCCGAGGAGGCCGCCCGCGAGGCGGAGGAAGCGGCGCTCAAGGCCCTGCCCACGATCGAGATGAAGGGGCTGCTGCGGTGAGCGACGCGAACGGCAACGGCACGGGCGGCGTGAACGGGTCCGCGAACGGGGTGAACCCCGAGAAGGACCTCTCCGCCTCCAACCTCCCCGGCCAGCGCGGCCAGGGCGGCGAGGAGATCCGCGTCCAGCGCGGCATGTTCGGCGCCAACAACGGCGGCGACACCTCCGGCTACGGCGGCCTGGTCCGCTCGGTCCGACTCCCGGGACCGGCGACCCGGCCCTACGGCGGCTGGTTCGACGAGGTCGCCGACGAGCTGGAGGGCGCCCTGGAGGAACAGGGACTCCTCCCCGACAACGCCATCGAGAAGACGGTCGTCGACCGCGGCGAGCTCACCTTCCACATCGAGCGCGAGCACCTGCTCCGCGTCGCCCGCACCCTGCGCGACGACCCGGCCCTGCGCTTCGAACTGTGCACCGGCGTCAGCGGCGTCCACTACCCGCACGACAAGGGCCGCGAGCTGCACGCCGTTTACCACCTGCGCTCGATCACCCACAACCGGCTGCTCCGCCTCGAAGTCAGCGCCCCCGACGCCGACCCGCGCATCCCGTCCCTCGTCTCCGTCTATCCGACGAACGACTGGCACGAGCGCGAGACCTACGACTTCTTCGGAATCGTCTTCGACGGTCACCCGGCCCTGACGCGGATCATGATGCCGGACGACTGGCAGGGCCACCCGCAGCGCAAGGACTACCCCCTCGGCGGCATCCCCGTCGAGTACAAGGGCGCCCAGATCCCGGCTCCGGACCAGCGGAGGTCGTACTCGTGAGCAGCACCCAGTCAGCAGCCGCCCGGGAAACCACCGAGGGCACCGTCTACACGGTCACCGGTGGCGACTGGGACGAGGTCGTCCAGTCCGCGACCCGCGCCGACGACGAACGCATCGTCGTCAACATGGGTCCCCAGCACCCCTCCACTCACGGAGTGCTCCGCCTGATCCTGGAGATCGAGGGCGAGACGGTCACCGAGGCCCGGTGCGGCATCGGCTATCTCCACACCGGCATCGAGAAGAACCTCGAGTTCCGCACGTGGACGCAGGGCACCACCTTCGTCACGCGCATGGACTACCTGACGTCCTTCTTCAACGAGACCGCCTACTGCCTCGCCGTCGAGAAACTCCTCGGCATCGAGGACGACATCACCGAGCGGGCCAAGATCATCCGGGTGCTCCTGATGGAGCTGAACCGGATGTCCTCCCACCTGGTGTGCATCGCCACCGGCGGCATGGAGCTCGGCGCCACCACGATCATGATCTACGGCTTCCGTGATCGTGAAATGATTCTCGACCTCTACGAGCTCATCACGGGCCTGAGGATGAACCACGCGTACATCCGCCCCGGCGGACTCGCCCAGGACCTGCCGCCCGGCGCGGTGGACCAGATCCGCGAGTTCGTGAAGAAGATGAAGAAGAACCTCCCGGAGTACGACAAGCTCGCCACCGGGAACCCCATCTTCAAGGCCCGCATGCAGGACATCGGCTACCTCGACCTGGCCGGGTGCATGGCCCTCGGCGCCACCGGCCCGATCCTGCGCTCCACCGGCCTGCCGCACGACCTGCGCAAGGCACAGCCGTACTGCGACTACGAGACGTACGACTTCGAGATCCCGACCGCCGACACCTGCGACGCCTACGGCCGCTTCCTTGTCCGCCTGGAGGAGATGCGCCAGTCGCTCAGGATCATCGAGCAGTGCCTGGACCGGCTCCAGCCCGGCCCGGTCATGGTCGCCGACAAGAAGATCGCCTGGCCCGCCCAGCTCGCGCTCGGACCGGACGGACTCGGCAACTCCCTCGACCACATCAAGAAGATCATGGGCACCTCCATGGAGGCCCTGATCCACCACTTCAAGCTCGTCACCGAGGGCTTTCGCGTTCCGCCGGGACAGGCGTACGCGGCCGTCGAGTCCCCCAAGGGCGAACTCGGCGTGCACGTCGTCTCCGACGGCGGCACCCGCCCCTACCGGGTCCACTTCCGCGACCCGTCCTTCACCAACCTGCAGGCCATGGCGGCGATGTGCGAGGGCGGCCAGGTCGCCGACGTCATCGTCGCCGTCGCGTCCATCGACCCCGTGATGGGAGGCGTCGACCGGTGACCACCTCTTCTTCGGAGCGGGGCGTCAGCCTGGGCATGCCCGAACTGCCCGCGCCCGCCTACCCGGACGACGTCCGGGCCCGGCTGGAGGCGGACGCGCGCGAGGTCATCGCGCGCTACCCGGACTCCCGGTCCGCCCTGCTCCCGCTGCTCCACCTCGTGCAGTCGGAGGAGGGCCATGTCACGCGCACCGGAATGCGGTTCTGCGCGGACATGCTGGACCTGACCACGGCCGAGGTCACCGCCGTCGCCACCTTCTACACCATGTACCGGCGCAAGCCGTCCAGTGACTACCAGGTGGGCGTGTGCACGAACACGCTGTGCGCGGTGATGGGCGGAGACGCGATCTTCGAGACCCTCCAGGAGCACCTGGGCGTCGGCAACGGCGAGACCACCGACGACGGCAAGGTCACCCTGGAGCACATCGAGTGCAACGCGGCCTGCGACTACGCGCCGGTCGTGATGGTCAACTGGGAGTTCTTCGACAACCAGACGCCGGGCAGCGCCAAGCGCCTCGTCGACGACCTGCGCGCGGGACGGCCCGTACAGCCCACGCGCGGGGCGCGGCTGTGCACGTTCAAGGAGACCGCGCGGATCCTGGCCGGCTTCCCCGACGAGCGGCCCGGGGCCGTCGAGGAGGGCGGAGGTGCGGGACCGGCGTCGCTGGTGGGCCTTCGCCTGGCAAGGGGAGAGGCCGCACCCGCGCGCGTGGTCCATCCGCGCGGAGGTCCCCACGAGCAACCGCAGGACAGGGTGCACGAGCCGTCGCCGGCCGAACACCTCAGTTCCCATGACGCGCCGCTGGACACATCGGCCTCCGACCCGGCCCACCCGGCAGGGCCTACCGCCGAGGAGGGGGAGTGATGACCGTGGTACCCGAGGTCAAGGACACGAGCCCCGAGAAGCTGCTCGCACCCGTGCTGTCGGCCTTCTGGGACGAGGACCGGTCCTGGACTCTGGACGTCTACCGGAGGCACGAGGGGTACGAGGGGCTCCGCAAGGCGCTCGCCATGTCACCGGACGACGTGATCGCCTACGTCAAGGAGTCCGGTCTGCGCGGCCGCGGCGGCGCGGGGTTCCCGACCGGAATGAAGTGGCAGTTCATTCCGCAGGGTGATGGAAAACCTCACTATCTAGTTGTCAACGCCGACGAATCGGAGCCCGGGACCTGTAAGGACATCCCGCTCCTCTTCGCGAACCCGCACAGCCTCATCGAGGGCATTGTGATCGCGTGTTATGCCATCAGGTCGTCGCATGCCTTCATCTATCTGCGTGGTGAAGTCGTCCCCGTTCTACGGCGGTTGCACGAGGCCGTGCGCGAGGCCTACGCGGCGGGCTACCTCGGCGAGAACATCATGGGCAGCGGGCTGGACCTCAAGCTCACCGTGCACGCGGGCGCCGGCGCGTACATCTGCGGTGAGGAGACCGCACTGCTGGACTCGCTCGAAGGCCGCCGTGGTCAACCGCGGCTGCGTCCCCCCTTCCCTGCGGTGGAAGGCCTCTACGCCTGTCCGACTGTTGTGAACAACGTCGAGTCGATCGCGTCGGTTCCCGCGATCCTGAAAAACGGGAAAGACTGGTTCAGGTCGATGGGCAGCGAGAAGTCCCCGGGCTTCACGCTCTACTCGCTCAGCGGCCATGTCGCCAGCCCCGGCCAGTACGAGGCTCCGCTCGGCATCACGCTCCGCCAGCTCCTCGACATGAGCGGCGGCATGCGGCCCGGGCACCGCCTGAAGTTCTGGACGCCGGGCGGCTCCTCGACGCCGATGTTCACCGACGAGCACCTCGACGTCCCCCTCGACTACGAGGGCGTCGGCGCCGCCGGCTCGATGCTCGGCACCAAGGCCCTGCAGTGCTTCGACGAGACGACCTGCGTGGTGCGGGCCGTGACCCGCTGGACCGAGTTCTACGCCCACGAGTCCTGCGGAAAGTGCACGCCCTGCCGCGAAGGGACGTACTGGCTGGTGCAGTTGCTGCGGGACATCGAGGCCGGCAAGGGCGCCATGTCCGACCTCGACAAGCTCGCCGACATCGCCGACAACATCAACGGCAAGTCCTTCTGCGCCCTCGGCGACGGCGCCGCGTCCCCGATCTTCTCCTCGCTGAAGTACTTCCGCGAGGAGTACGAGCAGCACATCACGGGCCGGGGCTGTCCCTTCGACCCGGCCAAGTCGACGGCCTGGGCGGACCGCCCGGAGGTGAACGCATGACCGTGACCACCAGTGCTCCCACGGGTGGGGGAGAGGCGGCGGTCCCGCCGGAAGACCTCGTCACGCTGACGATCGACGGCATCGAGATCAGCGTGCCCAAGGGCACCCTGGTCATCCGGGCCGCCGAGCAGCTCGGCATCGAGGTCCCCCGGTTCTGCGACCACCCCCTACTCGACCCCGCCGGCGCATGCCGTCAGTGCATCGTCGAGGTCGAGGGCCAGCGCAAGCCGATGGCGTCCTGCACCATCACCTGCACCGACGGCATGGTGGTGAAGACCCAGCTCACCTCACCGGTCGCGGAGAAGGCCCAGCACGGTGTGATGGAGCTGCTGCTCATCAACCACCCGCTGGACTGCCCGGTCTGCGACAAGGGCGGCGAGTGCCCGCTGCAGAACCAGGCCATGTCGCACGGCAACGCCGAGTCCCGCTTCGAAGGCAAGAAGCGCACCTACGAAAAGCCCGTGCCGATCTCCACGCAGGTGCTGCTCGACCGCGAGCGGTGCGTGCTGTGCGCCCGCTGCACCCGCTTCTCCAACCAGATCGCGGGCGACCCGATGATCGAGCTGATCGAGCGGGGCGCACTGCAGCAGGTCGGCACCGGCGAGGGCGACCCGTTCGAGTCGTACTTCTCCGGCAACACCATCCAGATCTGCCCGGTCGGAGCGCTCACCTCGGCGGCCTACCGGTTCCGCTCCCGCCCCTTCGACCTCGTCTCCTCGCCGTCGGTCTGCGAGCACTGCTCCGGCGGCTGTGCCACCCGCACCGACCACCGGCGCGGCAAGGTCATGCGGCGGCTCGCCGAGAACGACCCCGAGGTCAACGAGGAGTGGATCTGCGACAAGGGACGCTTCGCGTTCCGCTACGCGCAGATGAAGGACCGCCTGGACACTCCGCTCGTCCGTAACGCCGACGGTGTCCTGGAACCCGCGTCCTGGCCGGAAGCCCTGGAGGCGGCCGCCCAGGGCCTGACCGCCGCACGTTCCCGGGCCGGCGTCCTCATCGGCGGCCGGCTGACCGTCGAGGACGCCTACGCGTACAGCAAGTTCGCGCGCGTGGCGCTCGACACCAACGACATCGACTTCCGCGCGCGCGTGCACAGCGGCGAGGAGGCGGACTTCCTGGCCTCCCGGGTGGCAGGCCGCGGCCGGGACCTCGACGGCACGGGCGTCACCTACACCTCCCTGGAGAAGGCGCCCGCGGTCCTGCTGGTCGGCTTCGAGTCGGAGGAGGAGGCGCCCGGCGTTTTCCTGCGGCTGCGCAAGGCCTGGCGCAAGCGCAAGCAGAAGGTGTTCGCGCTGGCCACACACGCCACCCGGGGTCTGCAGAAGGCGGGCGGCACCCTGCTGCCGGCCGCGCCCGGCACCGAGACCGAGTGGCTGGACGCCCTCGCGAGCGGCGTCGGCCTGGAGGAGCCCGGCGCCCGTGCCGCCGAGGCCCTGCGCAGCGAGGGCGCGGTCATCGTCGTCGGTGAGCGGCTCGCCGCGGTGGCCGGCGGCCTCACCGCCGCCGTACGCGCCGCCGCCGCGACCGGCGCCCAGCTGGTGTGGATCCCGCGCCGGGCAGGCGAGCGCGGTGCCGTCGAGGTGGGCGCACTGCCGTCGCTGCTGCCGGGCGGCCGTCCGGCGACCGACCCGCGTGCGCGAGAAGAGGTCGCCGCCGTCTGGGGGCTCGCCGAACTCCCGCTGCGCTACGGCCGCGACACCCACCACATCGTCGAGGCCGCCGCCACCGGCGAACTGTCGGCCCTCGTGGTCGCCGGGGTGGAGGTCGCCGACCTGCCCGACCCGTCACGCGCGCGTGAAGCACTCGACAGCGTCGGCTTCCTGGTGTCGCTGGAGCTGCGGCCCAGCGAGGTCACCGAGCACGCCGATGTCGTCCTGCCGGTCGCCGCGGTCGCCGAGAAGGCGGGCACCTTCCTCAACTGGGAAGGCAGGGTGCGTCTCTTCGACGCCGCCTTCAAGCCCGACCAGATGACACGTCGCCTCGCACCGACCGACACGCGCGTGCTGCAGATGCTGGCCGACGCCATGGACGTCCACCTGGGCCTGCCGGATCTGCGCACCACGCGCGCGGAGATCGACCGGCTCGGCTCCTGGGACGGCCCGCGCGCCCAGGACCCCCACGAGACCGCGGGCGCGCTGCCCCGCCCGGCCGCCGGCGAGGCCGTACTCGCCGGGCACCGGCTCCTTCTCGACCAGGGCGTCCTCCAGGAGGGCGACGAGGCGCTCGCCGGAACCCGGCATGCCGCGCACGCGCGCGTGTCGGCGGCGACGGCCGCGGAGGCGGGCGTCGAGGAAGGCGACGCCCTCGCCGTCACAGGTCCTGCCGGGACCGTCGAACTGCCGCTGCAGATCACCGAGATGCCCGACCGGGTGGTCTGGCTTCCGCTGAACTCCGTCGGCGCCGGCGTCGCCTCCGACACCGGGGCACGGCCCGGCTCACTCGTCCGCATCGGCCCGGCGGCATCCGCCGAACAGGCCCCCAAGGAGGTGGAGGCATGAGCCCGTACCTCGCAGCTGAAAACCTCTCGATGTTCGGCCGCGACCCCTGGTGGCTGGTCGTCGTCAAGGCCGTGTTCTGCTTCGCCTTCCTGATGGTGACCGTGCTGTTCTCCATCGTCTGGGAGCGCAAGGTCGTCGCCTGGATGCAGCTGCGCATCGGCCCGAACCGGCACGGCCCCTGGGGCATGCTCCAGTCGCTCGCCGACGGCGTGAAGCTGATGCTCAAGGAAGACATCATCGTCAAGCGCGCCGACAAGGTGGTCTACGTCCTGGCGCCGATCGTCGCGGCCATCCCGGCCTTCATGGCGATCGCGGTGATCCCCTTCGGCCCGGCCGACAACGAGATCTCGATCTTCGGCACCCGCACCACGATGCAGCTGACCGACCTGCCGATCGCGATGCTCTACATCCTCGCGGTCGCCTCCGTCGGCATCTACGGCATCGTCCTCGCGGGTTGGAGTTCCGGATCCACCTACCCGCTCCTCGGCGGCCTGCGCTCCTGCGCGCAGATGATCTCCTACGAGATCGCCATGGGCGCCGCGTTCGCCTCCGTGTTCCTGTACTCGGGGTCGATGTCGACGTCCACGATCGTCGAGCAGCAGCACGACCGCTGGTACATCCTGCTGCTCCCGGTCTCGTTCATCCTCTACATCGTCACGATGGTCGGCGAGACCAACCGCGCCCCCTTCGACATGCCGGAGTCCGAGGGCGACCTGGTCGGCGGCTTCAACACCGAGTACTCGTCCATCAAGTTCGCGATGTTCATGCTCGCCGAGTACGTGAACATGGTGACGGTGTCGGCTGTGTCGACCACGCTGTTCCTCGGCGGCTGGCGCGCCCCCTGGCCGATCAGCTCGTTCTGGCAGGGCGCGAACCACGGCTGGTGGCCGCTGCTCTGGTTCGTGATCAAGGTCCAGCTGCTGCTGTTCTTCTTCATCTGGCTGCGCGGCACGCTCCCACGCGTCCGCTACGACCAGCTGATGAAGCTCGGCTGGAAGGTCCTCATCCCGGTCTCCGTGACCTGGCTGATGCTGGTGGCGACCGTACGGGCCCTGCGCAACGAGCACTACGACTTCCCAAGCATCGCCCTACCGGTCGTCGGCGCGGTCCTCGCCCTGCTGGTGATCTCCTACGTCGTCGACATGTTCCGGGAGAAGGCCAAGGCGGCCGAGCAGCCCGCCGCCGAGGAGGCCGGATTCGACGCGATGGCGGGCGGATTCCCCGTACCGCCGCTGCCCGGACAGGAGTTGCCGCCGGTGCCCAGGCGCCGCTCACGCCGTGAGCGGGAGCTGATTGTCAGTGGCGGGTCGGACACTGTCAGTGACGGATCTTCGGATGGAAAGGAGGCGTCCGATGGCTGAGGAGCCCAAGGAGACCAAGCCCGGTTTCCAGAACCCCGTGGCCGGCTTCGGCGTGACCTTCAAGGCCATGTTCAAGAAGCGGCTGACCGAGCAGTACCCGGAGCAGAAGAAAACCACGGCTCCGCGGTTCCACGGACGGCACCAGCTCAACCGCCATCCGGACGGCCTGGAGAAGTGCGTCGGCTGCGAGCTGTGCGCCTGGGCCTGCCCCGCCGACGCCATCTACGTGGAGGGCGCCGACAACACCGACGAGGAACGCTACTCGCCGGGCGAGCGGTACGGCCGCGTCTACCAGATCAACTACGCCCGCTGCATCCTGTGCGGCCTGTGCATCGAGGCGTGCCCCACACGCGCGCTGACGATGACCAACGAGTTCGAACTGGCCGACTCCAGCCGCGCCAACCTCATCTACACCAAGGAACAGCTCCTCGCCGGCCTCGAAGAAGGCATGGTCGACACACCGCACGCGATCTTCCCAGGGACCGACGAACAGGACTACTACCGGGGCCTGGTGACCCAGGCCGCGCCCGGTACGGTCCGCCAGGTCGCCGTCTCCAAGGGTGAGAAGCCCGAGGACCAGGAGGTGGACGCATGAGCCCGCAGCTCGCCGCCTACACCACCTCCACCGGTGAGGCCTTCCAGTTCTGGGTCCTCGGCACCGTCGCGGTGATCGGCGCCCTGTGCACCGTCTTCATGAAGAAGGCCGTGCACAGCGCGCTCTGCCTGGCCGGGACCATGATCGTCCTGGCGGTGTTCTACCTCGCCAACGGCGCCTACTTCCTGGGCATCGTGCAGATCGTCGTCTACACCGGCGCGATCATGATGCTGTTCCTGTTCGTGGTGATGCTCGTCGGCGTCACGGCCGCTGACTCGCTGAAGGAGACCATCAGGGGCCAGCGCTGGCTGGCCCTTCTGTGTGGGATCGGCTTCGGAGTCCTGCTGCTGGCCGGCATCGGGAACGCCTCCCTTAAGGACTTCGCCGGCACCGGCCAGGCGAACGCGAACGGCAATGTGGAGGGCCTCGCCTCCCTCATCTTCACCAAGTACGTGTTCGCCTTCGAAATCACCGGCGCCCTGCTCATCACCGCCGCCGTCGGTGCCATGGTGCTCACCCACCGCGAGCGCACCGAGCGCGCCAAGACCCAGCGCGAGCTGTCCGAACAGCGCGTACGCGACGGGAAGTACGTCCCGCCGCTGCCCGCCCCCGGTGTCTACGCCCGGCACAACGCCGTCGACATCGCGGGCCTGCTCCCCGACGGCACCCCGTCCGAGCTGACCGTCAGCAAGACGCTGCGCGAGCGCGGCCAGATCCGTGACGTGTCGGCGGAGGCGCTCAACGACCTGCGGGCGCTGGAGCAGCGCGCGCAGGAACGCCTGGAGCGCACGGCGATCGAACCGGCGACGTTCAAGCGGCCCGAGGAGGCGTCGAAGTGAACCCGGTCAACTACCTCTACCTCGCCGCCCTGTTGTTCACGATCGGTGCGACCGGCGTACTGATCCGGCGCAACGCCATTGTGGTCTTCATGTGCATCGAGCTGATGCTGAACGCCTGCAACCTCGCGTTCGTCACCTTCTCCCGGATGCACGGCAACCTCGACGGCCAGATCATCGCCTTCTTCACGATGGTCGTCGCCGCCGCGGAGGTCGTGGTGGGCCTCGCGATCATCGTGTCGCTGTTCCGTACCCGCCACTCGGCCTCGGTCGACGACGCCAGCCTGATGAAGCTGTAAGGGGTCGGAAGAATCGTGGAGAACCTGATCGCGCTGCTCATCGCGGCGCCCCTGCTCGGAGCGGCCGTCCTCCTGGTCGGCGGCCGGCGCCTGGACAGCGTCGGCCACTGGATCGGCACGCTGCTCTCGTTCGTCTCCTTCGTCATCGGTGTCGTCCTCTTCGCCGACCTGCTCGGCAAGAGCGCCGACCAGCGCACGCTGACCCAGCACCTGTGGACCTGGATCCCGGTCGGCAGCTTCCAGGCGGACGTAACCTTCCGCCTGGACCAGCTGTCGATGACGTTCGTCCTGCTCATCACGGGCGTCGGCTCGCTGATCCATCTGTACTCGGTCGGGTACATGGAGCACGACGAGCGGCGCCGCCGCTTCTTCGGCTACCTGAACCTGTTCCTGGCGGCGATGCTGCTGCTCGTCCTCGCCGACAACTACCTGCTGCTGTACGTCGGCTGGGAAGGCGTCGGCCTCGCCTCGTACCTGCTGATCGGTTTCTGGCAGCACAAGCCCAGCGCCGCGACGGCCGCGAAGAAGGCCTTCCTGGTCAACCGCGTCGGCGACATGGGCCTGTCGATCGCGATCATGCTGATGTTCACCACCTTCGGCAGCTTCGCCTTCGGCCCGGTCTTCGGCCACGCCGGCGACACGTCCGAGGGCAAGCTCACCGCTATCGCGCTGATGCTGCTCCTCGCCGCCTGCGGCAAGTCGGCCCAGGTGCCGCTGCAGTCCTGGCTCGGTGACGCCATGGAGGGCCCGACCCCGGTCTCGGCCCTGATCCACGCGGCGACGATGGTGACCGCGGGCGTGTACCTGATCGTCCGTTCCGCCGCCATCTTCAACGCGGCGCCCGACGCCCAGCTCGCCGTCACCGTGGTCGGTGCGGTCACGCTCCTCTTCGGTGCGATCGTCGGTTGCGCGAAGGACGACATCAAGAAGGCGCTGGCCGGTTCGACCATGTCGCAGATCGGCTACATGGTGCTGGCGGCGGGCCTCGGCCCCATCGGCTACGTCTTCGCCATCATGCACCTGGTGACGCACGGCTTCTTCAAGGCCGGGCTGTTCCTCGGTGCCGGTTCCGTCATGCACGGCATGAACGACGAGGTCGACATGCGCCGCTACGGCGGCCTGCGGAAGTACATGCCGATCACGTTCATCACCTTCGGGCTCGGCTACCTCGCCATCATCGGCTTCCCGGGCCTGTCCGGCTTCTTCTCCAAGGACAAGATCATCGAGGCGGCCTTCGCCAAGGGCGGCACCGAGGGCTGGATCCTCGGCGGCGCGGCCCTGCTGGGCGCGGCCATCACCGCCTTCTACATGACGCGCGTGATGCTGATGACGTTCTTCGGAGAAGAGCGCTGGCGACACGCCCCGACCCCGTCCCCGGCCGAACCGAGCGTGGAGCCCGCCGCCGAGACGCGCGGCGAGCACGCCGAGCCGCACCCGCACGAGTCGCCCAAGGTCATGACGATCCCCATGATCCTGCTGGCCGTGGGATCGGTGGCCGGCGGTTTCTTCTTCAACCTCGGCGACCGCTTCCTGCACTGGCTCGAACCGGTCACGGGGCACAGCGAGGGCCACTCGCCGGTCGGCGCGGCGGCGGTCACCGGCGCGACCATGGTCTGCCTGGTCGTCGGCGTCGGCATCGCCTGGGCCCAGTACGGCCGCAAACCCGTTCCGGCCGTCGCCCCGCGCGGCTCGCTGCTCACCCGCGCGGCCCGCCGCGACCTGCTCCAGGACGACTTCAACCATGTGGTCCTGGTGCGCGGCGGCGAGCACCTGACGCGCTCCCTGGTCTACGTCGACCACACGCTGGTCGACGGCGTCGTCAACGGCACGGCGGCCGGCTTCGGCGGCCTGTCCGGACGGCTCCGCCGGGTCCAAAACGGCTTCGCCCGCTCCTATGCGGTCTCGATGTTCGGCGGTGCGGCACTCCTGGTCGCCGCGACCCTGCTGATGAGGGCGGTCTGATACCGATGTCCTTTCCTCTGCTGACAGCGACGGCGGCGCTCCCGGCCGTGGGAGCCGTCGCCACGGCCGCCGTACCGGCCGCGCGGCGCACCGCCGCCAAGTGGCTGGCGCTGCTCGTCTCGCTCGCCACACTCGCCCTGGCGATCATCGTCCTGGTCCGTTTCGACCCGGGCGGCGCCCGCTACCAGCTCACCGAGTCCCACGCCTGGATCGAGAACTTCGGCGTGCGATACGAGCTGGGGGTCGACGGCATCGCGGTGGCGCTGGTCGCCCTGACCGCCGTACTGATCCCGTTCATCATCCTCGCGGGCTGGCACGACGCGGACCCGCTGGAGACGGGCAGCCGCCGCTGGCGCCCCACCCAGGGCTTCTTCGCGCTGATCCTGGCCGTCGAGGCGATGGTGGTCATCTCGTTCGAGTCCACCGACGTCTTCCTCTTCTACATCTTCTTCGAAGCCATGCTCATCCCGATGTACTTCCTCATCGGCGGCTTCGGAGACCGCGCCCATGCGCAGGGCGAAGAGGCGGCCTCGACGCAACGGTCGTACGCGGCCGTCAAGTTCCTCCTCTACAACCTGGTCGGCGGTCTGATCATGCTGGCCGCGGTGATCGGCCTCTACGTGGTGGCCGGAAACTTCAGCCTCCAAGAGATCGCGCAGGCCCGCGCCAACGGCTCGCTGCACATGGCGACGAGCACGGAGCGCTGGCTGTTCCTGGGCTTCTTCTTCGCGTTCGCGGTGAAGGCGCCGCTGTGGCCGCTGCACACCTGGCTGCCCAACGCCATGCAGGAGTCCACCGCCCCGGTCGCCGTACTCATCACCGCGGTCGTCGACAAGGTCGGCACCTTCGCGATGCTCCGCTTCTGCCTCCAGCTGTTCCCCGAGGCCAGCAAGTGGGCGACGCCCGTCATCCTCGTCCTCGCCCTGATCAGCATCGTCTACGGCGCACTGCTCGCCGTCGGCCAGCGGGACATCAAGCGCCTGGTGGCCTACGCGTCGATCTCGCACTTCGGCTTCATCATCATGGGCATCTTCGCGATGACCAGCCAGGGCCAGTCCGGCGCGACGCTCTACATGGTCAACCACGGCATCTCCACGGCCGCGCTGATGCTGGTCGCCGGCTTCCTGATCTCCCGGCGCGGCTCGCGGCTCATCGCCGACTACGGAGGTGTGCAGAAGGTCGCCCCGGTGCTCGCCGGCACCTTCCTGATCGGCGGCCTCGCCACCCTCTCGCTGCCCGGACTCGCCCCCTTCGTCAGCGAGTTCCTGGTCCTGGTCGGCACGTTCACGCGCTACCCGGCGATCGGCATCATCGCCACCTTCGGCATCGTCCTCGCGGCGCTCTACACCCTCGTCCTGTACCAGCGGACGATGACGGGCCCGGTGAAGCCCGAGGTCTCGGCGATGCCCGACCTACGCGCGCGTGAACTCGTCGTCGTCGCCCCGCTGATCGTGCTGCTGATCTTCCTGGGCGTCTACCCGAAGCCCGTCACGGACATCGTCAACCCCGCGGTCAAGCAGACCATGTCCGACGTACACAAGACCGACCCCAAGCCCTCGGTGGAGGCGGCCAAGTGAGCGCAACAGTCGTCCACAGCCTGTGGACAACCGCGGCCGACCCGATCGCGAAGATCCCGGCACCGAAGATCGAATACGGACAATTGTCGCCGACGCTGATCGTCGTCGGTGCGGCGCTGGTCGGCGTGCTGATCGAGGCGTTCGTCCCGCGCAAGTCCCGCTACTACGCCCAGGTGTTCGTGTCCGTCGTCGCGCTGTGCGCCGCCTTCGCCGCGGTGGTCGCGCTGGCGGCCGACGGCTACGGCACCACCAAGGCGCACATCGCGGCCATGGGGGCGATCGCGGTCGACGGCCCGTCCCTGTTCCTGCAGGGCACGATCCTGCTGGCCGGTCTCGTCGGCCTGTTCACCTTCGCCGAGCGGCGCCTGGACCCGGCGGCGCACGGCAACCGCGTCGACTCCTTCGCCGCGCAGGCCGCCTCCGTACCGGGGAGCGACAGCGAGAAAGCGGCGGTGAAGGCGGGATTCACCACCACGGAGGCCTTCCCGCTCCTCCTCTTCGCGATCGCCGGCATGCTGGTGTTCCCCTCGGCCAACGACCTGCTGACCCTGTTCGTGGCCCTGGAGGTCTTCTCCCTGCCGCTGTACCTGCTGTGCGCGCTGGCCCGCCGCAAGCGGCTGATGTCGCAGGAAGCCGCGGTCAAGTACTTCCTGCTCGGCGCGTTCGCCTCCGCGTTCACGCTGTTCGGCATCGCCCTGCTGTACGGCTACGCCGGCTCGGTGTCGTACGCGCGCATCGCGCAGGTCGTCGACGGCACGGTCACCAACGTCGACCCGGCGCTCGCCAACACCATGGGCAACGACGCACTGCTGCTGCTCGGCAGCGCCCTGATCGTGATGGGCCTGCTGTTCAAGGTGGG
This sequence comes from Streptomyces sp. NPDC050743, assembly GCF_044456925.1. NCBI lineage: Bacteria > Bacillati > Actinomycetota > Actinomycetes > Kitasatosporales > Streptomycetaceae > Streptomyces > Streptomyces sp. NPDC050743. Next base: position 49,475 of record NZ_JBITGJ010000018.1, on the reverse strand, counting down.
CGCGGTGCCGTTCCACATGTGGACGCCGGACGTCTACCAGGGCGCGCCGACCCCCGTGACCGGCTTCATGGCGGCGGCGACGAAGGTGGCCGCGTTCGGCGCGCTGCTGCGCCTGCTGTACGTCGTCCTGCCCGGGATGCGCTGGGACTGGCGGCCGGTCATGTGGGCGGTGGCGATCATCACCATGCTCGGCGGCGCGATCGTCGCGATCACGCAGACCGACATCAAGCGACTGCTGGCGTACTCGTCCATCGCGCACGCCGGATTCATCCTCGCGGGTGTCATCGCCACGTCGAAGGACGGCGTCTCATCCGTCCTCTTCTACCTGGCCGGCTACTCGTTCGTGACGATCGGCGCCTTCGCGGTGGTCACGCTGGTGCGCGACGCGGGCGGCGAGGCGACCCACCTGTCGAAGTGGGCGGGGCTCGGCCGCCGCTCCCCGCTGGTCGCGGCGGTCTTCGCGGTGTTCCTGCTGGCCTTCGCCGGCATCCCGCTGACCTCCGGCTTCGCCGGGAAGTTCGCGGTGTTCAAGGCGGCGGCGGACGGCGGCGCGGCCCCGCTGGTCGTGGTCGGTGTGATCTCCTCGGCGATCGCCGCGTTCTTCTACATCCGTGTGATCGTCCTGATGTTCTTCAGCGAGCCCAGGCCGGAGGGCCCGACCGTCGCCGTCCCGTCCCCGCTGACCATGACGGCGATCGCCGTGGGCGTCGCGGTGACGGTGGTGCTCGGTGTGGCGCCGCAGTACTTCCTGGACCTGGCGAGCCAGGCGGGAGTGTTCGTGCGCTGACGCCCCCAGGTACACAGCGGCCCGGCACCTCAGGGGGGCGCCGGGCCGTCGTGCTGTCGGCGACAGGGGAAAGCCGCTCGTCGCTTCACGTCAGCGTCCGATGACGCGGAAGAACGGACCAAGCCTGTGGATAACTCCGAGGCTGTCGGTCCGGGCCCCTATGGTGGAGGCAGTGGTCGAGGAACGACACACGGGGGACCGACGGGGGACAGGACGATGGGTGCGACGGGCGGGATCAGCGAGATGCCACAGGTGACCGAGGGGCCGGGCGCGGCCGACAGCGAGGCGCTGGCCACCCTGCACCGGGTCTTCGGATACGAGGCCTTCCGGGGCGAGCAGGCAGCGATCATCGAGCATGTCGTGGCGGGCGGCGACGCCGTCGTCCTCATGCCCACCGGCGGCGGAAAGTCGCTGTGCTACCAGATCCCGGCCCTGGTCAGACCGGGTACGGGCGTGGTGATCTCGCCGCTGATCGCCCTCATGCAGGACCAGGTGGACGCCCTGCGTGCCCTGGGCGGGCGCGCCGGCTTCATCAACTCCACGCAGGACTTCGACGAGCGGCGCGTGGTCGAGGCCGAGTTCCTGGCCGGCGAGCTTGACCTGCTGTACCTGGCGCCGGAGCGGCTGCGCCTGGAGGGCACCCTGGACCTGCTCTCCCGCGGCAAGATCTCCGTCTTCGCGATCGACGAGGCGCACTGCGTGTCCCAGTGGGGTCACGACTTCCGCCCCGACTACCTCACCCTGTCCCTCCTCGGCGAGCGCTGGCCGGACGTCCCGCGCATCGCCCTCACCGCCACGGCCACCCACGCCACCCACCAGGAGCTCACCCAGCGGCTGAACCTGCCGACGGCCCGCCACTTCGTCGCCAGCTTCGACCGACCCAACATCCAGTACCGGATCGTGCCCAAGGCCGACCCCAGGAAGCAGCTGCTCGCCTTCCTTCGCGAGGAGCACGCGGGCGACGCCGGCATCGTGTACTGCCTGTCGCGCAACTCGGTGGAGCGGACGGCGGAGTTCCTGGCCGCCAACGGCATCGCGGCGGTGCCGTACCACGCGGGCCTGGACGCGGGCATGCGCGCCGCCCATCAAGCACGTTTCCTGCGCGAGGACGGCCTGGTCGTGGTGGCGACCATCGCCTTCGGCATGGGAATCGACAAGCCGGACGTACGGTTCGTCGCCCACCTGGACCTGCCCAAGTCGATCGAGGGCTACTACCAGGAGACCGGCCGCGCGGGCCGCGACGGACTGCCGTCCACGGCCTGGATGGCGTACGGCCTGAACGACGTCATACAGCAGCGCAAGCTGATCCAGTCCGGCGAGGGCGACGAGGCGTTCCGCCGCCGGGTCACCGCCCACCTCGACGCCATGCTCGCGCTGTGCGAGACGGCCCGGTGCCGCCGCGGCCAGCTGCTCGCCTACTTCGGCCAGGACCCCGACGCGGAGGCCTGCGGCAACTGCGACACCTGCCTCACCCCGCCGGAGACCTGGGACGGCACGATCGCCGCGCAGAAGGTGCTGTCGACGGTGGTACGGCTGCAGCGGGAGCGGGGGCAGAAGTTCGGCGCCGTGCAGATCGTCGACATCCTGCTCGGCAAGCGCACCGGCAAGGTGATCCAGTTCGACCACGACCAGCTGTCCGTCTTCGGCATCGGACAGGACCTCACCGAGGCCGAGTGGCGGGGCGTCATCCGGCAGCTGCTGGCCCAGGGGCTGCTCGCGGTCGAGGGGGAGTACGGCACTCTGGTGCTCACCGAGGCGAGCGGCACCGTGCTGCGGAGAGAGCGGGAGGTGCCGCTGCGCAAGGAGCCGAAGAAGCCCGCCGTCTCCCGGTCCCGGTCGGCCGGCCCCTCCGGCGGCGACCGCAAGGCCAAGGCCGCCGCGGCCGAGCTGCCCGACGAACTCCTCCCCGCCTTCGAGGCGCTGCGTGCCTGGCGCGCCGAACAGGCCCGCGAGCAGGGCGTGCCGGCGTACGTCATCTTCCATGACGCCACCCTGCGGGAGATCGTCAGCCGCAGGCCCGGTTCGGTGCGTGAGCTCGGCACGGTGAGCGGCGTCGGCGAGAAGAAGCTGGCGACGTACGGGGAGGGCGTGCTGGCCGTGCTGGCCGCTTTGGACGACCCGGCCCCGACCGCGGGCGACGCGCAGGACGCCGACTGGCCGGAGCCGGACGAGGAGCCTGGGCCGGACGACTGGATATAGCCCCCTGTCCGTCCGGACGCGGTGGCCGTCACAGGCCCCGAGCCGCGTACGCCCTGACGTCCGCGTCGGTGTCGGACGTGGCCGTGGCGAGGGCCGCGCGGGCCTCCTCCGTGGCCCGATGCCGGGTCAGGGCCAGCACCGTCGCCTTGCGGACGTCGGCGTTGGGGTCGGCCAGTGCCTTGGCCAGGGCGGGGACGGCTGCCTCGGCGGACGCGGCCGACAGCGCGGTGGCGGCGCCGGAGCGGACCTGCCAGGCAGGGTCGGTCAGCGCGGCCACGGCGCGGTTGGCGAGCGGGTCCGGGCAGCCGGTGTCGGCCAGGGCGGCGAACGCGACGCCACGCACCAGGGGATCGCTGTCCCCGATGAGCCGGTCCAGGGCGGTGGTGAGCAGCGCCCGGTCGGCTGCGGTCAGGGACGCCGAGCCGACGGAGGCCAGGGCCTTGGCCACGGTGACCCGGACCTCCCGGGACGGATCGTTCGCAGCAGCCGTCAGCGGTCCGACCGCGTCGACGGCGACAAGGGCCCGTACGGCCTCGGTGCGGACAGCGATGTCGGGGTCGTCCAGCCCTGCCGCGAACACCCCGGCCTCGCCGAGCCGCAGGGCGCGCAGCACATCGAGAGCGGCGGCGCGGACCACCGGGTCGAGCGAGGTGAGGGCGCCGGTGAGAGCGGTGCCGAGGGCGGGTTCGGGCGGCAGGGTCTCGACCAGCTCGCGCAGTGAGGCAGCGGCGGCCGCGCGGACCTTGGCGTCGGGATCGGACAGGGCGCCGGCCAGAGCCTGCCCGGTGCCAGCCGGCACCGTCTCGGTGAGCACCGAGACGGCCGTACGACGGACGGCGGGGTCCGGGTCGGCCAAGTAGGGCCCGAGTACGGCGAGTTCGGGTTCCGTCTCGGCCAGTGCCAGCAGTTCGAGGAGCCGGGGCGAGGCGGTGTCCGCCACGTCGGCCCGGTCGGCGGAGGCGGTGACACGCGCGGACGTCGGTCCTGCGGCGACCGGTGCCACCTCGCGTGGCCCGGCCGTGGCCACGTCCTCGGGACGGACCTCGCCGAGCCGGCGTGAGGGACCGCCGACCGGCGCGAACTCCTTGACCGGGACCAGATACGGAGCCACGGGACGAGCCGTGAACTCCATCGCACCAGAGGGGGACTTGTGCAGATCGAGATGGTGGAACCAGGACACGTCGTCGCGGCCCGGGTGGTCGAGACGGTTGTGGTAGAGGCCCCAGCGGGACTCGGTGCGGGCGAGAGAGGCGCGAGCGGCCATCTCGGCGCAGTCACGGATGAAGCCGACCTCGGCGCAGCGCATCAGCTCGTGCGGGCTGCGGGCACCCATGGCGGCGATGTCGGCGCGCATCCGCTCGAAGGCCTCCAGGGCGAGGGAGAGCCGGGCCCCGGACTTCGGCGGTGCCACGTAGTCGTTCACGAAGCGGCGCAGCTTGTACTCGACCTGGGGCTGCGGCGGACCGTCCGGGTTGCGCAGCGGGCCGTAGATCAGCTCATGCGCCTCGCGCACCTGCTCGGCGGGAAGCTCCCCCTCGTACGCGGTGTACTGGGCGGCGTCCGCGCCCGCGAGGTCGCCGAAGACGAAGGCGCCGATCATGTAGTTGTGCGGCACGCAGGCGAGGTCACCGGCGGCGTAGAGGCGGGGCACGGTCGTACGGGCGTGGTCGTCGACGCGGACGCCGGAGGCGGAGTGGCCGCCGCACAGGCCGATCTCGGAGATGTGCATCTCGACGTCGTGGGTGCGGTAGTCGTGCCCGCGCCCGGAGTGGAAGGTGCCCCGGGTGGGCCGCTCGGTGGAGTGCAGGATCGACTCCAGCGCGGAGATCGACTCCTCCGGGAGGTGGCTGAGCTTGAGGTAGACCGGGCCGCGGTTGCCGGCGACCTCGGCGGCGAACTCGGCCATCATCTGCCCCGACCAGTAGTCGGAGTCGACGAAACGCTCGCCGTGCCGGTTGACCTGGTAGCCGCCGAAGGGGTTGGCGACGTAGGCGCAGGCCGGGCCGTTGTAGTCCTTGATCAGCGGGTTGATCTGGAAGCACTCGATACCGGTCAGCTCGGCGCCCGCGTGGTAGGCCATGGCGTACCCGTCACCGGCGTTGGTGGGGTTCTCGTAGGTGCCGTAGAGGTAGCCGGAGGCGGGCAGGCCGAGCCGGCCGCAGGCGCCGGTGGCGAGGATGACGGCGCCCGCGCGGATGGTGACGAAGGCGCCGGTGCGGGTGTGGAAGCCGGCGGCGCCCACGGCCCGCCCCTCGGCGGTCAGGACCCGGACCGGCATCACCCGGTTCTCGATCCGGATCCGCTCCCTCATCTCGCGCCGCCTGAGCTGCCGGTACAGGACCTTTTTGACGTCCTTGCCCTCTGGCATGGGCAGTACGTACGAGCCGGAGCGATGCACCTGGCGCACCGCGTACTCACCGTGCTCGTCCTTCTCGAACTTGACGCCGTACGACTCCAGCCGCTGCACCATGGCGAAACCGCGGGTGGCGGTCTGGCGGACGGTGGACTGGTCGACGATGCCGTCGTTGGCGCGGGTGATCTCGGCGACGTAGTCGTCGGGGTCGGCGCGGCCGGGGATGACCGCGTTGTTGACGCCGTCCATGCCCATGGCGAGCGCGCCGGAGTGGCGGACATGGGCCTTCTCCAGCAGCAGGACGTTCGCACCGTGCTCGGCGGCGGTCAGGGCGGCCATGGTGCCGGCGGTGCCGCCGCCGATGACGAGGACGTCGCAGCTCAGCTCCTCGGCGTCGGCGATGGCGGGGATCTCCGGGTGAGTGGTGGCGAGGGTGGTCACCGGGGTGCCTTTCAGGAGCCGAGCGAGGTGAGGATGTCGCGGCGCAGAGCCACGCGGGCCGGGTCGTCCACGGCCCCGCGGTCACGCGGCCCGGGCACGTCCCGTACGGCGGCCACCCGGCCGGAGCCGAGCACGGCCACGCGGTCGCCGAGGAAGAGGGCCTCGTCGACGTCGTGCGTGACGAAGACGACGGTTGCGCCCGTGCCGCGCAACACCTCCACCAGCAGGTCCTGCATGCCGGAGCGGGTCTGGGCGTCAAGGGCGCCGAAGGGCTCGTCCATGAGGACCGCTCGCGGGCTGTCGGCCAGCGCACGGGCCAACTGGGCACGCTGGCGCTGCCCACCGGACACCCGGTGCGGCAACTGCCCCGCATGCGCGCTGAGTCCGACGCGGCCGAGCCAGGACTCGGCCCGGGAGCGGCGTTCGGAGCGCGGTACGCCACTGATGGCGAGCGGCAGTTCGACGTTCCCGCGCAAGGTACGCCATGGCAGCAGCGCATCCTCCTGAAAGACCAGCGCACGGTCGGCCGACGGCCCCGTCAGCGGGACACCGTCCACTTCTGCCACGCCGCCCAGCGGAGGCAACAGCCCGGCGAGGGTGCGCAGCAGCGTGGACTTGCCGCAGCCGGACGGGCCGACGACGGTGAGGATCTCGCCGGGGGAGACGTCCAGGTCGACGTCGTACAGCACCGGCGCGTCCGGGTGGCCGAGCACGGCGGCCCGGAAGGTGAGCCGGGTGCCGCGTACGGAGCCCGATACCGGCGCGACGGGAGAGGTCACGGTCTCAGACGAGGTGCTCATCGCGGGCCTCCTCGGTGTCCTTCTGGCCCTGCTGCTCGGACTGGGCCTGGTGCTTGGAATCGCTGTTGGCACGGACGGGTGCGGCGACAGGCCGGGGCGCGCGGGTGCGGCCACCGGGGACGTACGAGGTGCGGGGCAGCCAGCGGGTCAGGCGCCGGCCGAGGAGTTCCACGGCCGTGGAGGTGACCCAGCCGAGAACGCCGATCGTGACCATGCCGACGAAGACGCCCGGGTAGTTCACCACCGTGTAGTCCTGCCAGGTGCGGTAGCCGACCCCGTACTGGCCGGAGATCATCTCGGCGGAGATCACGCAGATCCACGACACGCCGATGCCGACCGACAGCCCGCCGAAGATGCCGGGCAGCGCGCCCGGCAGTACGACCGAACCGAGGATCCGCAGCCGCCCGCCGCCCATGGTGCGCACCGCCTCTTCCCAGACGGGGGTCAGCGCGCGGACCGCGTGCCGGGTGGAGACCAGCACGGGGAAGAAGGCGGCGGTGCAGGTGATGAAGACGATGCCCTGCTCATCGGACGGGAAGAGCAGGATCGCGACCGGGACGAGGGCGATCGCCGGGACCGGGCGGATCACTTCCAGGACCGGGCCGAGCAGATCCTCGGCGAGGCGCGAACGGGCCACGAGCACACCCGTGGCCACGCCCAGGACGGCCGCCAGAGCAAAGCCGGTCAGGATCCGGGTGAGGCTGTCGGTGAGGTCGGTCCAGAAGTCGCCTCCGGAGAGCCGGCCGGCGAAGGCGCGGGCCACGTCGGTGACCGTCGGGAACTGCGAGAAGCGCAGCCACAGATCGACGTCGAGGCTGGTCAGCAGCTGCCACAGGCCGAGAAAAGCGGCCAGGGAGGCCGTCCGCAGCGCATACCGGGCGAGGGGTCGCCGGGTCATGAGGCCCGCTCCAGAGCCTCGCGGTACGAGACCGTACGTGCGCCGCCGTGGGCGGCGATGTAGGCCTGGGCGGTCGCCGGTGTGACGAAGGGCAGCAACTGGTTGCCGTCGGCCACCCAGACAGCCTTGTCGGCGAACCAGAGGGTGCCGGTGGTGGCGTCGGCCACGTAGGCGGCGCGGATGCCGCCTTGGTGTCCACCCACATAAATCAGCAGCTCCTTCGCCGACTTGAAGGAGACCGTCTTCTCGCTGCCCTTGGGCCACACCTCGCTCGCAGCCGGCGCGGGTGTGGCCGTGAGCCGCCCGGCATAGGAGGGACCGAGGGCCTTCTTGACGTACTGGTCGTCGACGAAGGAGTCCACGTTGATGTCGCCGGTCAGCTTGGCGGCCTTCAGCACGGACACGTCCTGCTTCAGCGCCGAGACGAGCTGTGGCTTGACGGCCGGGTCGAAGGTGGCGATGCCGCGGGCGCCGTTGTAGAGGTAGACGACCTCGGCGGGCAGACCGGTGGCCTTCGCGACCTTCTCTGCGGCGGCGACGGGGTGGGCGTTGAGGTAGTCCGTCGCCGCCGCCTGGGCCTTGAGAAAGGCCTCCAGAACGGCCGGGTGCTGTTTGGCGAAGTCCTCCCGGGCGGTGACGCCATGGAAGGTGGGCAGATTCAGCTGGGCGCCGTCGTACAGGGCCTTCGCCTTGCCCTGGTAGGCGAGCAGGCCCGGCCAGGCGACGAACTGCGACAGGGCGTCCACGCCACCGGAGGAGAGCGCCGAGGCGCCGACGGCAGGCTGCTGGTTGAGTTTGGAGATGCCCTTGTCCGGGTCGATGCCGGCGCGTTGCAGGGCCCGTACGAGGGTGCCGTCTGCGGCGGAGCCGACGCTCGTGGAGACCTTCTTGCCCTTGAGGTCCTGCAGGGAGGTGAGTTTCGAGCCGGGCGCGGTCACGACGGTGTTGAGACCGCCGCGGAGGTTGTAACCGGTCACCGAGACCAGGCGGGTGGGGCGGCCGAGCTGCTTGCCGCGGGCGGCGTTGAGCAGCAGCGGGAAGTCGCCCATCGAGCCGATGTCCACCTTGCCGGCGGTCATCTGGGCGGTGATCGGCGCGCCGGTGGCATAGTCCTGCCAGTCGACCTTGTAGGTGTGGCCGTCGTGCAGGGAGTTGAGCTGCTTCTCGAAGGAACCGAGGGAGCGCAGCAGGGTGCCCGCGGTGACGGTGTTGATGGTCCTGGACTGGTAGCCGATGGTCACGGTGACTGTGGAGCCGCTGCCCGCCTCGGCGCTGCCGCCGCAGGCGGACAGGGGGAGGAGGAGCGCGGCGATGGATGCGGCGACTGCCGTTCGTTTCATGGCGGTTGGACCTCTCACCGGAGCAGGTAGGGCATGTTGACCGTGACGGCCCCGGTGGGGCAGCGGGCCGCGCAGGGGCCGCAGTACCAGCACTCGTCGACGTGCATGTACGCCTTGCCGTTGGTCTCGTCGATCGCGAGGGAGTCCAGCGGGCACATGTCCACGCAGAGGGTGCAGCCGTCGATGCACTTCGACTCGTCGATGGTCACGGGCACGTCGGCCCGCTGGGGCGCCAAGGGCATGGCTGTCTCCAGGAAACGTGCAGGCAGGGGTGGTGGAAGGGTGTCTACGACCGGTGGAGCAGGCCGCTCATGGTGATCCGGTCGCCGCGGAAGCGAATGAACTCCAGGTCGACGGGGCGGCCGTCGGCGAGGTGGGTGAGGCGTTCCAGCATCAGTACGGCGGCGCCGCGCGGGGCTTGGAGCACGGCGGCGGAGTGGGTGTCCGCGTTCACCGCTTCCAGGGTGATCTCGGCCTGGCCGAGGCGCTGGCCGGTGATGGCTTCCAGGAGGCGGAAGACATCGGTGTTCTCCAGGTCGGCACCGAGCAGGGCGGTGCCGATGTCGAGCGGGATGTAGGTGAGGTCGAGGGAGAGGGGCAGGCCGTTCAGGCGGCGCAGACGCTCGATGTAGAGGACATCGGCGCCGGCGGGGACGTGGAGGCGGTCGGCCACCGGGGCGGGTGCGGGGGCCGGGCCCATGGTGCGGACCTCGTTGGTGACGCGGCCATGTTCGCGGAGGGTTTCCGCGAGGCCCATGAGGCGGTCGAGCCCGTGCGGGTACTTCCGGGCTACGACCACGGTGCCGACGCCGGGCAGCCGTTCCACCAGGCCCTCGGCCCTGAGCAGGTCCAAGGCCTGGCGGACGGTGTTGCGGGAGGCTCGGTAGTCGGCGGCGAGGGTCGACTCGTGGGAGAGGGGGCCGTTCTGGAAGGCACCGGTGAGGATCTGGCGGCGCAGCAGATCGGCGAGCTGCCTGGCCCGGTCCGCGCGCAGCCGACGACGCGCGCGGTGGGCGGCGACGGTGGTCGCGGCGCCCTGACCGGCGTTGTCCCGGGGGCGGTCGGTGGGTGGCATGGCTGGAACCATACCGATGCGGTAGGGAAACTCGTGTTGCCGAAGTGTTGCGCCAGGTGAGGGAGCGTCGGATACGCCACTGAGCTGCGGGTTTTCCTCTCCGGACGGGGAGATCCGCCACCCGGCTGACCCGGTCGGGCTGCGGCCGTCAGGACAGTGCCGTCAGTCCCGGCGCGAACGTGATCAGCAGCGGAAGCAGCGGCACCAGGGCGGCCACCGTCGTCGTCAGGGCGCGGTGCCGGCGCAGCAGCCGTGGTGGCGGTTCCAGCAGGCGGTCCACGCGTTCGCCGAGGAGACGGCGGCTGGAGTCGCAGGACAGGACACCCCGGTGCTGGTTCAGCTCGATCAGCGCGAGGGCCGTGGTGAGGTGGCCGCAGCGCCGGGACGCCGTGTCGTCGGCGGCCAGCTCGACCAGGCGGTGCGTCTGGTCGCAGAAGTGGGCGAACAGCGGCACGCGCGGGAAGCCCGTTGCGAGCGCGGTGGACAGGTGCAGCAGCCAGTCGTGGTGGGCACGCGCGTGCCCGCGCTCGTGGGTGAGGACGGCGTCCAGCTGGTGGTCGGTGAGCCGGTGGAGCGCGCCCGTGGTGACGACCAGCTGCGGCGGGTGTCCGGGCATCCACCAGGCGTCCGGGTACTCGTCCTCCAGCACCAGCATCGGCCCGCGTGCCGCCGGCAGTCCGGCCGGGAGGTCGGGGGCACGCTCCCGCAGCTGGGCGCGGGCCTGGCCACGGGTGCGGCGGGCCTCGACGAGTTCCCGCGCCAGCATCGCCGTCGTCCAGGCGGCCCCGCAGGCCAGCAGCACGGTGAGGCCGGCGGCCCACACCGGCGCGGAGGAGAGGTCGTAGGCGGCGGTGACGGAGGGCGGCGCGGGGGCGAACACGCGGTCGCGGACGGTGTGGAAGACGGCCGCCGCGCCCAGGACCAGTGCGGCCAGGCAGCACAGCAGGACGGTGGCGACCAGGCACTGCCACACCCACAGCGCGACCACGGGTTCCCGCTCGGGCCAGGCGGCACGGGTCAGCGCGCGCGGCGCCGGCAGGGCGGCCGTGAGGGCGACGACGCTCAGCAGGAGCAGGCAGATGGTCATGCCGGGGCTCCGGTTCCTGGTCGGAGAGTTGTGCGGATGCGGGTGGTGCGGGGCGATGCGCCGAGGGCGCCTCGCGTGGTGCGTGTCCGCCCAGTATGACGGTGCGGGGCGGCGAGAGGCAGGTCTCGGCGGCGATCGGTCCCGCGGTTGCGGCCGTCCGATCTCCCCCGGGTCCGGCTTGCCCGGCTTGCGGCGCGGAAGCCCTGCGGCTCCCGCTCCCGAAAGGCCTGCCGCACCGCCTCCAGCACGTCGTCCGCTCCGAGCCCAGGGCCACTGTGCAGGCCGTGAAGTCACCCGTGCCACCGATGAGTTCACACCTCTCATGGCTGCGGGCGCCAGGGACGGCGCGGCCACGCGCGTGCCCGCGCCGCGCCGGGCCCGGATCAGGGACGCGGCCTCCGGTTCGCGGTAAGCGCGGGCCACGGTGCCGCCCCTGCCGGCCCCGGCGGACGTGTGGGACCTCGTGCTACAAGGTGGCCCGTCACCCCGTCACAACGCGCCCGCTGACCTCCCCCAGCCCCACTCTGCGCCCGTCCGCGCCGGGGGCCCAGGCCGACAGAGTCACCACGTCCCCGTCCTCCAGGAAGGTCCGCTTGCCGTCCGGGAGTTCGAGGGGGTCGCGGCCGTTCCAGGTCAGCTCCAGCAGGGAGCCGCGCTGGCGCTCCTCGGGGCCGCTGACCGTGCCCGAGCCGTACAGGTCGCCGGTGCGCAGGGAGGCGCCGTTCACCGTCATGTGGGCGAGCTGCTGGGCGGCGGTCCAGTACATGGTCGAAAAGGGCGGCTCGGAGACCACGTGGCCGTTGATGGCGACGGAGATCCGCAGGTCGTAGCCGCCCGGCTCGATGCCGGGTGCCGAGTCGTCCAGGTACGGCAGCAGCGGGTGTGTGCGCTCCGGAGGCGCCACGCGCGCGTGCTCCAGCGCTTGCAGCGGGGTGATCCACGCAGACACCGAGGTCGCGAAGGACTTGCCGAGAAAGGGGCCGAGGGGGACGTACTCCCAGGCCTGGATGTCCCGCGCGGACCAGTCGTTCAGCAGGCACAGCCCGAAGACGTGGTCGCGGAAGTCGCCGAGCGCGACCGGCCGGCCCAGCTCGGTCGGCACGCCCACGACGAAGCCGACCTCGGCCTCGATGTCCAGCCGGATCGACGGGCCGAAGACGGGGGCGGGGTCGGCCGGGGCCTTGCGCTGCCCGGACGGCCGTACGACGTCCGTGCCGGAGACGACGACCGTGCCGGATCGGCCGTGGTAACCGATCGGCAGGTGCTTCCAGTTGGGGGTGAGGGAGTCCTCGGCGTCCGGGCGGAAGATCCGGCCGACGTTCCGGGCGTGGTTCTCCGAGGCGTAGAAGTCGACGTAGTCCGCCACCTCGAAGGGCAGGTGCAGGGTCACCTCGGACAGGGGGTGGAACAGCGGCTCGACCGTCTCGCGGTGCGCGGGGTCGGTGACCCAGGCCGTGACGGCGCGCCGTACCTCCGTCCAGACCGGGCGGCCGGCGGCCAGCAGCGCGTTGAGGGTGGGCTGGGCGAGCAGCGCGTGGTGCGGCGAGCCGAGGGCGGCGGCCGCGGCGCCCGCGTCGAGGACCTGGTCCCCGAGCCGGACGCCGACCCTCCGCTCCGTGCTGCCGGAGGGCGAGAACACGCCATAGGGAAGGTTGTGCGGGCCGAAGGGGTCGCCCTCGGGGACGTCGAAGGGGGGCATGGGGTGCTGCCTCACTCTCATCCGGGCCGTGCATGGCGCTCGTTCCATGTGGTCGCGCCACACGTTACGGCCGTGATGCGTGTCTTGGGCAGAGCCTGCTGCGGCGCCCGCCACGGTGTCCGAAAGGTGCGTGTCGCGGGGCCTTCGAAAGGTTGCTCGCACCCTGTCTAAAGGGTTCGCAATGTCCGAATAGGTCTTGTCGGAGTCGGCAATTCCGGCTTAGCGTCCTTTGGGGACACGGACGGGGTGGGTCCGTTCCATTGGGGGGACACGTGGGGGGACCCGTGGCCGGAGACACCGTCGGTGTGCCGTTCGAGCTGGACCGGGACGTACCAGGGCTGATCGTCAAGTTCGGCGACTATCCGCTGCACCACGGCGGCGTCGGCGCGATCCGCAGCCTGGGCCGGCTCGGCGTGCCCATGTACGCCATCACCGAGGACGCGTACACGCCCGCGGCCTCCTCCCGCTACCTGAAGAAGGCCTTCGTGTGGCCGACGACCGGTGCGGAGGACCCGGACCGGCTGGTCGAGGGCCTGCTGCGCATCGGTCGCCGCATCGGGCGCCCCGCCGTTCTCGTCCCGACCGACGAGGAAGCCGCCGTACTGATCGCCGAGCACCAGGACGATCTGGCCGGCTCCTTCCTCTTCCCGCGCGTCGACCCCGCGCTGCCGCGCCGGCTCGCCAGCAAGCAGGGGCTGCACGAACTGTGCGTGGAGCACGGCATCGCGAGCCCCGCGTCGGCGTTCCCGGAGTCGTACGAGGACATCGTCACCTTCGCCGACACGGCCCGCTTCCCGGTGGTGGCCAAGAACCGCGAGGCGTTCGTCCGGCGCAGACGGCCCGCCGTCAACGGCACCACGCGGATCGCCACCCGCGAGGGCCTGCTCACCCTCGCGCGTGACTGGAGCGCGCGGCCGGGCGTGATCCTCCAGGAGTACCTGCCGCGCGAGGAGGCCGAGGACTGGATCGTGCACGCCTGCTTCGACCAGGACTCCAGCCCGCTCGCGCTGTTCACCGGCGTCAAGGTCCGCTCATGGCCGCCGCACGCCGGCATGACGGCCAACGCCTACGTCGTCGACAACCCGGAACTCACCGACCTCGCCGCACGTTTCATCAAACAGATCGGCTACAGCGGCATCATCGACCTCGACCTGCGCTTCGACCGGCGCGATGGACAGTACAAGCTCCTCGACTTCAACCCGCGCATGGGCGCCCAGTTCCGGCTGTTCGAGAATGAGTCGGGAGTGGACGTCGTACGCGCCATGCACCTGAACCTGACCGGCCGCCCCGTTCCGGAGGGGGAACAGCGCGCCGGCCACCGCTACATCGTGGAGAACATCGACCTTCCCGCCCTCCTCGCCTACCGCCGCAGCGGCTACACGACGCCGCACGCGCCGGCGAAGGCGAGCGGGACGGAGCTGGCCTGGCTCGCGGGTGACGACCCGCTGCCGTTCCTCACGATGCTCGCCCGCTTCGTGCGCCCGGGCGCGAAGCACCTGTATCAGCTGTGGCGGACCAACCGCCGCGGCAGCGGCACCTCCACGAAGTAGGCAAAGCCACGCCAAAAGTGGCTCACCATGTCCTGGGGAGGGACTTCGTGACTCGACCGGTTGCAGTCATCGGGGCCGGGCCGTTCGGCCTGTCCACCGCCGCCCATCTGCGGGCGCGCGGTATCCCCGTCCGCGTCTTCGGCGACCCCATGGTCAGCTGGCGCGACCACATGCCCGAGGGCATGCTCCTGAAGTCCACGCCCGCCGCCTCGAACCTCGACTGCCCGCAGCCCGGCCACACCCTCGCCGACTACTGCGACGCGGCCGGGATCCGCCGCCTGGTGACCGACGAGGACATCATCCCGGTGGAGACGTTCATCGCCTACGGCGAGTGGTTCCAGCACAAGCTCGTCCCCGACCTGGAGCGGGTGCGGGTCGTCTCCGTGGACCGCGACAAGAGCGGCGGCTTCGAGCTGAAGCTGGACTCGGGGGAGATGTTCACCGCGCGCGCGGTCGTCGTCGCCACCGGCCTGTCGGGCCTGGCGCACCTGCCGGCGGAGCTCGCGGCAGCCGCGGCCGACGGACCGGCGCCCACCGGCCCGGTCTCGCACAGCTCCCAGCACCACGACCTGAGCCGTTTCGCCGGCAAGGAACTGATCGTGGTCGGCGCCGGCCAGTCCGCGCTGGAGACGGCGGCGCTCGCCGCCGAGGCGGGGGCACGCGTGCGTGTCGTCGCGCGCGGCCGCGGCAGGGTCGCCTTCGGCGCGCCGCCCTGGAAGCAGCCGAAGCTGCGCCCCGAGTCCCCGTTCGGCCGCGCATGGTCGCTGTGGGCCTTCAGCTACTACCCGCACCCCTACCGCTACCTGCCCGAGGCCACCCGTCACTTCCTGGTCCGCCGGGTCCTCGGACCGCTCGGCGCCTGGTGGCTGCGCGAGCGCTTCGAGAGTGCGGTGCAGGTGCAGGAGGTGGAGCGGGTCGTGAGCGCGGAGGCACGGGACGGCAGCCCCGTCCTCACCGTCCGCACCCATGGCGGGCACACCGAGCGGCTCGCCGCCGACCACGTCATCGCCGCCACCGGCTACCGCGTCGACATCGCGGCGATGGACTTCCTCGGCCACGAGTTGCGTACCCGGCTCGCGGTGAGCCGCGGCACGCCGAAACTCGGACCCGGGTATGTCTCGTCCGTTCCGGGCCTGTACTTCACCGGCCTGCCGGCGGCGTCGTCGTACGGCCCGGTGATGCGCTTCGTCTGCGGCACGGAGTTCGCCTCGCCGCGCCTGACGAAACACCTGGCGTCGGCCCACGGCTGAAGCCGCCGACCGCCCGTGCCGAGTCCCGTCATCAACATGGAGTCGGAGGGCACTACTTGGGGTGGAACAGTACGTAAGTGCGCGGGACGACAAGGTGAGTCGGTGGGGCCCGGTATCCGTATTCTCTGATCATGGCAGCCTCCCCCGCATATGCACTGATCGCCACCGACCTGGACGGAACGCTGCTGCGCGGCGACGACACCGTCTCCGACCGGTCGCTCGCCGCACTCGCGCGGGTGGCGCGGGCCGGCGCCCGGCACCTGGTGGTGACGGGCCGCCCGGCCCCGCGGGTACGGCAGCTCCTCGCGCACCTCGGCTGCACGGGGCTCGCGGTGTGCGGGCAGGGCGCACAGGTCTACGACGCCGGGACCGGCCGCCTGCTGTGGTCGGTCCGGCTGGACCGGGAGCTGGCCGAGACCGCGCTCGGCAAGATCGAGGCCGAGGTGGGGCAGGTGCACGCGGCCGTGGACCAGGACGGGGTCGACGGGCGCACGCTCATCGAGCCCGGCTACCGGATGCCGCACCCGACCCTGCCCGTGGTGCGGGTCGACCGGCGCGACGATCTGTGGTGCGCGCCCATCAGCAAGGTGCTGCTGCGCCATGCCGAGCTGTCCGACGACGAGTTGGCGGACACGGCGCGCGGGGTGGTGGGCGACCTGGCGACGGTCACCATGTCCGGGCCGGGGACCGTGGAGCTCCAGCCGTCGGGGGTGACCAAGGCGACCGGTCTCGCGCTGGCCGCCGAGCGGCTCGGGATCGCGGCGGAGGCGGCGCTGGCGTTCGGTGACATGCCCAACGACATCCCGATGTTCGACTGGGCGGGGCGCGGGGTCGCCATGGCCGGCGCGCATCCCGAACTGAAGGCGGTGGCCGACGAGATCACCCTGTCGAACGAGGACGACGGCGTCGCCGTCGTCCTCGAAAGACTGTTCCCGACCGACTGACCGGCACATCAGTACACGGCCGCCCCGGAAGGAGCGACGGCCGCCCGGTGTGCCCCTCCGTCAGGTGAGGGCACACCGGGCGGCCGCTGCCGTGCCGGTCGGCGGGACCGTCAGTACGCGCTGTACACGTTGTCGATCGAGCCGTACCGGGCGGCTGCGTAGTTGCAGGCCGCGGTGATGTTGGCAACCGGGTCGTAGGGGTCGAAGGAGGTGCCGGCCACGTCGTACGCCTTGAAGGTCGGGTCGATCACCTGGAGCAGCCCCTTGGACGGGATGCCCTTGGCCGCGTTGGAGTCCCAGAGGTTGATGGCCTTCGGGTTGCCGGAGTACTCCCGGATGATGTTGCGGTAGATGCCGTGGTAAGTGCCCGGAATGCCCTTCTGGGCCATGATCGCGAGAGACTCGCGGATCCAGCCGTCGAGGTTGTTCGGGTACGCGGTGGCGGTGGAGGCAGCCTTGGAGGTCGTGCCGGTGGCCGCGGAGGCGCTGGTGGCGCCGATGAGCGAGAGGGTGAGGACGGCGGCGCCGGTGCCGGCGACCGTGAGGGCGCGGACCAGGCGGTTGTTGCGCGGGCGGCGGTGCTTGGCGGCAGCAGACATGGGAAAGTCCTCTCCGTCGCCTGCGAGGTGAGCTGTCGGGTTCGGGCGGGGAGGTGCCCGGCCGCGCCTTCCCGAGAAGGCATGGCTTCACCCCGAGCCGTTCCGGTGCGACGTGTGCCGACCGGCCCGGCGACTTACCTGGGTCCCCCGCTCCTGCCGTACGAATGAGTTCGTCGATGGGTCACGCGGGCGGCGGCAGGACTCAGCGTCCGCCCGACGGCCCGGAACGTATGCGAGAGCACATGTCGGGAACAAGAAGCGGATGCACACTACGTACTATTTGACCTTGATCTGTGGCATATAGGGTACTTGATCCTTTGCAGTTGCCAACCCTCAACTCGCCGACGCGGCAAGGGTGGAGGTGGCCTGACGGGCTCCTGGGGGCCGCAGGTCCAGCGTGACCCAATTCACGAAATAACAAAGTATTTCAAATCGGACATGAGGGGTTCGGGTGGATCGGGTGGGTGATGGAACCCGTGGCGGAGCCTGTCGCGGAACCCGTGACGAGCCGTCTGTCGTTGTCTTGGGCGTAGGCATTACTCCGCTCGCCCCCTCGGCTCGCGACAAAGCGTTCGGGTTCCTGTTAAGTCGATAAATGTCCGCTCTTATCACTTGATCAAAAACATACCGGTCGTGATCCGATACCACCCAGGCTGGACCGGTGGGCGCTATCGGTGATCGAAACAGGACCGGATACGCTGAGTTGAGTGATGGCAGCGACCTATCGACAAACCGTGTAATCGCCAGCAGACACCAGCAGACAGGAGACCCCTCGTGACCGTCGTCGGGCCGTTCGGGCTGAGCGTGCGGGACCAGGCTCTGGAAGCCGATGTCCAGGCCGGATTGGCGGCTGTCGAGGAAGGCTTGCTCGAGGCCACCAAGAGCGAGGTCCCGTTCATCACGGAGGCCGCGCAGCACCTCGTACGAGCCGGCGGGAAGCGGTTCAGGCCGCTGCTCGTGATGCTCGCGGCCCAGTTCGGCGACCCCTACGCGCCGGGCGTCGTGCCCTCGGCCGTGGTCGTGGAGCTGACCCACCTGGCCACGCTGTACCACGACGACGTCATGGACGAGGCGGCCGTACGGCGCGGCGTGGACAGCGCCAACACCCGCTGGGGCAACTCGGTCGCGGTCCTCACCGGCGACTTCCTCTTCGCCCGCGCCTCCCAGATCCTCGCCGACCTCGGCCCCGAGGCGGTCCGGGTGCAGGCCCTGGCCTTCGAGCGGCTGGTCACGGGTCAGATCCTGGAGACCGCCGGCCCCTCCGACGGCCGCGACCCGGTCGAGCACTACCTGGACGTGCTCGGCGGCAAGACGGGCTCGCTGGTGGCGGTGTCGTGCCGGTTCGGCGCGATGATGTCCGGCGCCGACGAGACGGTCGTCGACGTGCTCACCCAGTACGGCGAGCGGCTCGGGGTCGCCTTCCAGCTCGCCGACGACGTCCTGGACATCGCCTCCGACTCGCACGAGTCCGGCAAGACCCCGGGCACCGACCTGCGCGAGGGCATCCCGACGCTGCCCGTGCTCCGGCTGCGCGAGCGCGCCGCCCGCCTCGGCCTGGCCGAGGACATTGCGCTGTGCGAGCTGCTCGACTCCGACCTCAGCGACGACGCCCGGCACGCCGAGGCGCTGGCCGCGCTGCGCGGCCACCCCGCGCTGGAGCAGGCCCGCCGGGACACCATCCGGTACGCGGAGGAGGCCCGCGCCGCGCTGGCGCCGCTGCGGGAGTGCGACGCCAAGGCCGCGCTGATGCAGCTGTGCGACGCGGTGGTCCACCGCGCCGGCTGACCCGGCCGCCTGCCCCACCACGCCCCGCCCAGCCTCCGGCGGCCACCATGGCACGCTTACGGCTGTCCGCCGCGCCGGTTGCACGTCTTCGGCCGTACGTCGCGCCATGCTGCCGACGCCGTGTGCCTCGCCGCGTTCGGGCCGTGCGACCCGGCGCGGCTCCGGCCGTCTGTCGCGCCGTGCTTGAGCTGTACGTGGCGGCAGGCTTCCGTCTGTCCGTCCATCGCGACGCGCCGCGCCGCAGCCGTACGTCACGCCGCGCTTCGGGGTCGCCCGCCACGCCGCGCTACAGCCGAGCGACCCGGCACGGGCTCGTGCGACCCGTACGCCCGCGCGTCCGTACACCCCTCGCGCCCCCGTACCGCCCCCTCCGCTCCGGCGCGACCCCTACGGGTCGGCGGAGTTCCCGCCCCGGCGTGTCATACCGCAGGCGTACGCGGAGTTGGCTCCGAGGTCTGACGCTTCCTCACGGCCGATTTGGTGAGATGGAAACCACGGAAATCACCAATCCTCACCGATTCGGGTGAGAATGGCGGCTCAGGTGGACCAGCGTGAGAACAGCCGCCGCCGACGACGGAGGTAAGGCACACATGGCACCGTACGAATCCGACGACGCAGTGGACGCCGCGGGGGGCGCTGAGCGAAACGCCGGGCACCGCAGGGCGGCCCGTTACGCGGTCCCGGTCGCCGTGGTGGGGGTCGCGGCGGCCACGATCGGTCTGGTCCCGGCGCTCGCCGCCTCCGGCGACCCCGACCTGCCCAGGATCACCGCACAGCAGCTCATCGAGAAGATCGCCAAGTCGGACGTGCAGCAGCTGTCCGGCACGGTGCGGATCAACACCGACCTCGGCCTGCCCGACCTCGGCGGCCTGGAGAACAGCGTGGCCTCCGGCGCCGCCAAGGGCTCCGGCGACGGTTCCTCCGCCGACCCGCAGTCCCAGCTCACCTCGCTGGTCTCCGGCACGCACACGCTGCGCGTCGCCGCCGACGGCCCGGAGAGGCAGAAGCTGTCGCTGCTGGAGAGCGGCTCCGAGTACAACCTCATCCACAACGGCAAGAACGTCTGGGGCTACGACAGCAAGACCAACGAGGTGTACCACGGCACCTCGGCCGACTCCGGCAAGGAGCACAACGCCGAGCCTCCGGCCACGCCGAAGGACTTCGCCGACCAAGCGCTGAAGTCGGTGGACGGCACCACGTCCGTCACCGTCGACGGCACCGAGCGGGTCGCCGGCCGCGACGCCTACAAGCTGCTGATCAAGCCCAGGCAGTCCGGCACCACGGTCGGCGCCATCAGCATCGCCGTCGACGCGAAGACGGGCATGCCGCTGAAGTTCACGCTGACGCCGAAGAGCGGCGGCGCCGCCGTCCTCGACGTCGGCTTCACCCAGGTCTCCTTCGCCAGGCCGGCCGCCTCGACCTTCACCTTCAGCCCGCCGAAGGGCGCGAAGGTGACGGAGGAGAAGCAGGACTCCGCCGCTCGGAAGCACGCGCCCGAGTCCGGCGAGGACTTCGCCAAGGGCATGAACGGCGCCGACGTGCTCGGCAAGGGCTGGACCTCCATCGCCACCTTCGACACCGGCGCGAAGAGCGGCCTGCCGACCGGTGCCCAGGGCGGTGACCTCGGCGGCTTCCTCGGCTCGCTCGGCGACAAGGTCTCCGGCAAGTTCGGCAAGGGCACGGTCTTCTCCACCCGCCTGGTCAACGCCCTGATCACCGACGACGGCAAGGTCTACGCCGGCGCGGTGACCAAGGACGCCCTGGTGAAGGCGGCGAACGAAGGGAAGTGACCCTGCCCGGGCACTACGGGCCGTGACCGTACGTTGACCCTTCACGGGAGCACGAAGCGAGGGGGGAACCGATGGAGGGACGGTCCGTCACGGAGCGGGAGGCGCGGGACGCGGCGGAGCGTGCGCCGGGGCAGGAGGAGGCGAGCGTCATCGCCACCCGCGGCCTCACCAAGCGCTACCGCGGCGGACAGCTCGCCGTCGACGGTCTCGACCTGACCGTCCCGGCGGGCAGCGTCTTCGGCTTCCTCGGTCCGAACGGCTCGGGCAAGACCACCACCATCCGCATGCTGATGGGCCTGATCGAGCCCACGGCGGGCACGGCACGCGTGCTGGGCCGCCCGATGCCCCGGGCGGCCCGGTCCGTCCTCCCCCAGATCGGCGCGCTCATCGAGGGCCCCGCGCTGTACGGCTTCCTCTCCGGCCGGGACAACCTGCTGCGCTACGACGCCGCCGACCCGACCGCCGACCCCCGCACCCGGCACGCCCGCGTCGCCACCGCCCTGGACCGGGTGGGCCTCGCGGCCGCCGCCGGCAAGAAGGCGAAGGCGTACTCGCTGGGCATGAGACAGCGCCTCGGTCTGGCCGCCGCGCTGCTCCAGCCGCGCCGGCTGCTCGTCCTGGACGAGCCCACCAACGGCCTCGACCCGCAGGGCATGCGCGAGATCCGCACCCTGATCCGGGAGCTGGCCGCCGACGGCACGACCGTCTTTCTCTCCTCCCACCTCCTCGACGAGATCGAGCAGGTCTGCACCCATGCGGCGGTCATGGCGCGGGGCCGGCTCGTCACCCAGGGTGCGGTGGCCGACCTGGCGGCCGGAGCGCGCGGCCGGCTGGTGGTGACCACCCCGGATCCGGCCGAGGCGGCCCGGGTGCTGAAGGAGCAGGGCGTCGGGGACGTCACCGTCGACGGAGACCGGGTCACCGGGGATCCGCCCGGGCGGGACCTCGCCGAGGTGAACGCGGCCCTGGTCGCGGCGGGGGTCCGGGTCCGGGGGTTCACGGTCGAACGGGCCTCGCTGGAGGATGCGTTCGTGGCGCTGACGGGGGAGGGCTTCGATGTCGCGGGCTGAGACGGTCTCCGTGAACGGTACGGTCCCCGCGTCCGGGACGGCCCCCGAGGCCGCGGTGCGCCGGCCGAGCCCCCTGTGGACGTTCGGGCTGCTGCGCAGCGAACTCGTCACGACCCTCCGCCGCTGGCGCACGCTCGCCCTGCTCGGGGTGCTGGCCGCCGTGCCGGTGCTGGTCGGGATCGCGGTGAAGATCCAGACGCGGGGCGGCAGGACGGCGGACCACAGCGGTCAGGGCCCGGCGTTCATGACACAGATCACCAACAACGGCCTGTTCCTGGTGTTCACGGCACTGGCCGCGACCCTGCCGTTCTTCCTGCCGATGGCCGTCGGGGTCGTCGCGGGCGACGCGATAGCGGGCGAGGCGGGCGCGGGCACCCTGCGCTATCTGCTGGTCGCCCCGGCCGGCCGCACCCGGCTGCTGCTCACCAAGTACACGACGGTGATGGCGTTCTGTCTGCTGGCCACGCTGGTCGTGGCCGGCTCGGCGCTGATCGTGGGCGCGCTGCTCTTCCCGCTGGGCGACCTCACGACCATATCCGGCACCCGGATCAGTTTCACCGAGGGCCTCGGCCGGGCCCTGCTGATCGCCCTGGTGGTCGCCGCCTCACTGGTCGGCCTGGCGGCGCTCGGCCTGTTCGTGTCCACGCTCACGAACAGCGGCATCGCGGCGATGGCGACCACCGTCGGCATACTCATCACGGTCCAGATCCTGGACCAGATACCCCAGTTGCACGCGCTGCGGCCGTACCTGTTCTCGCACTACTGGCTGTCCTTCGCCGACCTGATGCGCGACCCCGTCTACTGGGACGACCTGGTGAAGAACCTCGGCCTCCAGGCGCTGTACGCGGCCGTGTTCGGCTCGGCGGCCTGGGCGCGGTTCACGACGAAGGACATTAGCGCGTAGGGCTAGCCGGCGGGCGTGTCGTACGGGAAGCGCGCGAAGGGTGCGTCCTGCGCGAAGAAGGTCTTCGCGCGTGCCAGCGCGTCGGTGTCCTTCAGCACGTCACCCCGGGCGCTGCCGTTGCCCAGCAGGACGCCGCCGAAGCGCATCCCCATGTAGGCGGCCGAGTTGTTCAGCGTGCCGACGTAGGGTTCGGCGACCGACGTCTCGGCATGGGCGAGCGCGGCGATGCCCCAGAGCGTGCGCCCCGCCAGGGTCGCCTTGAAGTCGACGCCCGGGGTGCGCAGCCAGCCCGACCAGTAATCCAGATAGCGCTTGGTGAGGCCCGACACCGAGTACCAGTACAGCGGCGAGGCGATCACGATGTCCGTGGCCGCCAGCGTGGCGTCCAGCAGCAGACCGGTCGCGCTGTCCGAGGGCGGCCGTACGTGGTCGCTGTCGTGCCGCAGGTCCACGAAGTCGGGCAGCGGGTGCTCGGCCAGGCGGATCCAGCGCTGTTCGACGTCACCGGGCAGTTGCTCGGCCGCCGCGCGGGCCAGCAGCTCGGTGTTGCCCTCGGCGCGAGCGCTGCCCAGGACGAAGAGAAAACGACGGTTCATGGGTCCCCCGGGGGCGTGCTGTCGTCAGACGTATAAAGGCGCATGCATTATATGCACGCGCAAGCAGTCTGCGTCAGGGTGTGGCTGGTGCGAGGCTGTGACGCCGTGGTGACGCGGAAACCGAAGCGAGCCGACACACTGGTCGGCAGGACGCGTACGACCGGATCGCGACGCCGGGGGAGTGAGGGAAAACCGATGTCTCGAGTCAGCTTCGAGAAGAAGCGGGCGCAGCAGCCCGTTGCGCATCCGGCGGTGGTACCGGTCCGGGTGTTCGGCGCGGGAGGCGCGTCGGTCGGCGGGACGTCGGTGGTGGCGGCGCCGGGCGAGGAGATCCAGCAGGCCGTCCTCAACCACCTCCAGCGTCTGGCCATCAGCATCGGCGCCCCCATACGCGCCACGATCCACGACGACCTCGCGGGCTGCGTGGTTCCCCTGGAGGTCTCGGCGGACGGCTCCAGCCGGGTCACGGGGCAGGCGGTACGGGTGGCCGCGCCGGAGAAGCCGGGTGCGGCGGGCGCGTCCTCACAGGCGGCCGTGGCCGCACCGGAGGGAGCGCGGGATGTGCCCCCGGTCACGCGGTCGGCACCCGTGTCGGCTGGGAGCGTGCAGGCCCCCACGGGACAGTTCGGCCCCGCACCGGTCATGTCGGTCACCAGGGACCCGGCGCCCGCCATGTCGGTCACCAAGCCCCCGGCGCCCGTCATCGATCTCCTCGAGTCCGAGCCCGCCCCCACCACCGCGACTCCCACCCCCGCCCGGGGCTTCGACGCCGTCGCCGAGGAGGTGCTCGGCGACGAGCCCGTGACCGAGACCGCGGAGGGGGCCGAGCTGCTCAGCGAGCCGATGACGCGGATCAATGACGCAGTGCGCTCCGGCCGTATCGAGGCGGCGGCGCAACTCGCCGACCGTACGGTCGCCGAGGCGACCACCATGCTGGGCCCCCGCCATGCCGAGGTGCTGCACCTGCGTGAACTGTCCGCCTACATCGCCTACTTGGGAGGCGACCCGGTCGGCGCCTGCCGGCAGTCCCTGGACCTCGCCCGGCTGCGCCGGCAGGCGCGGGACGCGGAAGCCGCGTACGGCAACGTGCAGAGCGCGGCGACCGCGTGGCGTGCGGTGCGCGATCCCGAGGAGGGCCTGCGGCTGGGCCGCGACCTCATCGAGCTGTGGACGGAGCTCACCACCGAGCCGGGTCCCGCCGCCGACGACCCGCGCCCGCTGGAGTCCGCCCGCGCCCGCATGGTCCGCCTGACCGACCGCGCGGCGCGCGCCGTACAGCCGTAACCGACCGCGCGGCCCGCGCCGCGCGGTCGTAACCGGCCACAGTCCTAGTGCACGCAGAACTCGTTGCCCTCCGGGTCCGCCATCACCACCCATGCGCCCGAGGGTTCCTTCACCTCGTCCAGCACCCGCGCGCCCAGCGCCCGGAGCCGTGCCACCTCGTCGGCGCGCCGGCCCTCGCCGGGGTGCAGGTCCAGGTGGAGCCGGTTCTTGACCGTCTTCGGCTCCGGTACGCGCTGGAACAGCAGCCGCCGGCCGAGCCCGGTGCCGGTCTCCGGGTCGTACGGGTCGTCGGGGTGCCGTACGGCGATCAGGTCACGGAAGGCGGGCCGGCGGTGGTACTCGACCGTGGCCTCGCGGGGCAGCGCGCCGAGGGACAGCAGCCGTTCGATCAGGCTGCTGTTGTCCTCGGCCGTGTAGTGCAGCGCGG
This sequence comes from Streptomyces sp. NPDC050743, assembly GCF_044456925.1. Lineage (NCBI taxonomy): Bacteria > Bacillati > Actinomycetota > Actinomycetes > Kitasatosporales > Streptomycetaceae > Streptomyces > Streptomyces sp. NPDC050743. Next base: position 24,597 of record NZ_JBITGJ010000018.1, on the reverse strand, counting down.
CGGCCCAGAAGTCGGCCTGGGCGTGCGGGTCGGCCGCGTCGATGACGAGCTTCCAGTGCAGCGGGGCAGGGGCCTCGGTGGGTGACTGAGTCGACATGCTCACCACTTATAGCGGCGAGCACTGACTTCGGACCCACCGAATCAGGTTTCCACCGGCGCGGAATCGGGCGTCTGAACCCGGGGCAGGCCCAGCGGCTCCCGCGGCCTGCGTGCCGAGCGCAGCGCGTCGCCCGTGAGCAGCATCAGCGCCAGCCAGACCAGCGCGAACCCGGCCCAGCGCTCGGGCGGCATGGCCTCGTGGAAGTAGAGGATGCCGAGCAGGAACTGGAAGACGGGCGCCAGGTACTGCAGCAGGCCCAGCGTCGACAGGGGCACGCGGATCGCCGCCGCGCCGAAGCAGACCAGGGGCAGCGCGGTGACCAGGCCGGTGGAGGCGAGCAGGGCGGCGTGCCCGGTCCCGTCGTTCAGGAAGCTGGTCTTGCCGTGCGCGCCGAGCCACAGCAGATAGCCGAGCGCGGGCAGGAACTGGATCGCGGTCTCGGCGGCCAGCGACTCCAGGCCGCCGAGGGCGACCTTCTTCTTGACCAGGCCGTAGGTGGCGAAGGAGAACGCGAGGACGAGCGAGATCCACGGCGGGCGGCCGTAGCCGACCGTCAGGACGACGACGGCGGCGAGGCCGGTGGCGACCGCCGCCCACTGCACGGGCCGCAGCCGCTCCTTCAGCAGCAGCACGCCCATCGCGATGGTCACCAGCGGGTTGATGAAGTACCCGAGGGAGGCCTCGACGACATGGCCGGAGTTCACGGACCAGATGTAGACACCCCAGTTCACCGTGATCACGGCGGCGGCCACGGCGATGAGCCCGAGCCGGCGGGGCTGGCGCAGCAGCTGTCCGGCCCACGCCCAACGCCGTACGAAGAGCAGGGCGACGGCGACGACGACCAGGGACCACACCATGCGGTGGGCGAGGATCTCCACCGCCCCGGCGGGCTTCAGCAGGGGCCAGAACAGGGGCACCAGGCCCCACATGCCGTAGGCGGCGAAGCCATTCAGCAGGCCTATTCGGTGCTCACCCTTGGACTTCCCGGCCATGGGCCCCTCCCTCTCGCATCATGCACGCGAGAAGGAAGGTAGCGCCGAGGACCCCCGACTGTCATGGCCGTATCGCCATACGGTCATGACAGTCCGAGGGGTGTCGGAGTGCTCAGCCCTTGAGCGCGGCGGTGACCGCCTCCGCCAGCGGGGTGGTGGGGCGGCCGATGAGCCGCGACAGGTCGCCGGAGGAGACCACCAGCTCGCCCTTCTCGACCGAGGCGTCCACACCGGCCAGGATCGTGGCCAGCGGCCCGGGCAGCCCGGCACCGGCCAGGATGCCGGCGAAGGTCTCCACCGGGACCGCGTTGTAGACGATCTCCTTGCCGGTCTGCCGGCTCAGCTCGGCGGCGTACTCGGCGAAGCCCCACGCCTCGTCGCCGCCCAGCTCGTACGTCCTGTTCTCGTGGCCCTCGCCCGTCAGCACCGCGACCGCGGCGGCGGCGTAGTCGGCGCGGGCGGCCGAGGAGACCCGGCCGTCGCCGGCGGCCTGGACAACCGCGCCGTGCTCCAGCACCGGGGCCAGGTTCTCGGTGTAGTTCTCGTGGTACCAGCCGTTGCGCAGCAGGGTGTACGGCAGGCCGGAGGCGAGCAGCGCCTCCTCCGTCGCCCGGTGGTCGTCCGCGAGCGCGGCGGTGAGGCTGCCCGGGGCGCTGGTGTAGACGAGCAGCGCCACGCCGGCGGCCTTCGCGGCGTCGATGACGACCTGGTGCTGCCGCACCCTGCCCTTGTCGAACTCGTTGCCGGAGATCAGCAGGACCTTGTCACCGGCGGCGAACAGGCCGTCGAAGGTCTCGGGCGCGTTGTAGTCGGCGACGGCCAGCTTCACCCCGCGGGCGGCGAAGTCGGCGGCCTTCGCCTCATCGCGCACGACGGCGGTGATCCGCTCCGCCGGAACCTTCTCCAGCAACTGCTCCACGACGTGCCTGCCGAGGTGGCCGGTGGCTCCGGTGACGACGATGCTCATGGTTCAGAACTCCTTGTGGGGGTGCCGTGACTCTCGTATGGCACTCACCCTAGGAGGGGCGCTAACCAAGCGAAAGTACCCACTTTGAAGTAAGGTACCGGCATGCCGGTAAGTGAGTGGAAGGGCGACGGCGAGGCCATGTGCCCCCACCGCCTGGTCCTGGAGCAAGTGACCAGTCGTTGGGGCGTGCTGGTGCTGATCCAGCTCCTCGACCGCCCGTATCGCTTCAGCGAACTGCGCCGGGCGATCAGCGGCCTCGGCGGGCGTGGCGTCAGCGAGAAGATGCTCACGCAGACCCTGCAGACCCTGGAGCGCGACGGTCTCGTCCACCGGGACGCCAAGCCCGTCATCCCACCGCGCGTCGACTACTCCCTGACCGAGCTCGGCCGCGAGGCGGCGGAGCAGGTGCGCGCGCTGGCCCGGTGGACCGAGCGGCGCATGGACGACGTGCTCAGCGCCCGCCGGGCATACGACGAGGCCCGGGACGTCCGGTCCCGGGCCTCATAGCCAAGCCGAAGGCGTTCTCAGCCGACGACCGTCCAGGTGTCCCCGCCCGCCAGCAGCGCGGCCAGGTCGCCCTTGCCCTTCTGGTCGATCGCGGTGTCCAGCTGGTCGGCCATCGCCGTGTCGTAGACCGGCCGGTCGATCGAGCGGAAGACGCCGATCGGGGTGTGGTGCAGGGTGTCGGGGTCGGCGAGCCGGGAGAGCGCGAAGGCGGTGGTCGGGGACGCCGCTTGGGCGTCGTGGACCAGGATGTCCGCCTCGTTCTGGGCCGTCACCGTGACGACCTCCAGGTCACCGGTGGCCTGGTTGCGTACGACGCCGCGCGCGCCGTCGGCGCCGAAGCGGATCGGCTGCCCGTGCTCCAGCCGGATCAGCGCCTCCTCGGCCTGCTGCTTGTCCTTCAGGGCGTCGAAGGCGCCGTCGTTGAAGATATTGCAGTTCTGGTAGATCTCGATCAGCGCGGTGCCCGGGTGGTCGGCGGCCGCGCGCAGCACCTCGGTCAGGTGCTTGCGGTCGGAGTCGATGGTGCGGGCGACGAAGGACGCCTCCGCTCCGATCGCCAGCGACACCGGGTTGAACGGCGCGTCGAGGGAGCCCATCGGCGTCGACTTGGTGATCTTGCCGAGCTCGGAGGTCGGGGAGTACTGGCCCTTGGTCAGGCCGTAGATCCGGTTGTTGAACAGCAGGATCTTCAGGTTGACGTTGCGGCGCAGGGCGTGGATCAGGTGGTTGCCGCCGATCGACAGCGCGTCGCCGTCGCCGGTGACCACCCACACCGACAGATCCCGCCTGCTGGTCGCCAGGCCGGTGGCGATCGCCGGGGCGCGGCCGTGGATGGAGTGCATCCCGTAGGTGTTCATGTAGTACGGGAAGCGGGAGGAGCAGCCGATGCCGGAGACGAAGACGATGTTCTCCTTGGCCAGCCCCAGCTCCGGCATGAAGCCCTGCACGGCGGCGAGGATCGCGTAGTCACCGCAGCCCGGGCACCATCGCACCTCCTGGTCCGACTTGAAGTCCTTCATCGACTGCTTGGCCCCGGCTTTGGGGACCAGCTGCAGCAGCCCGTTGCCGGTGTCAGTCATCGATGGCCTCCTTCAAAGCCTTGGCGAGCTGTTGCGCCTTGAACGGCATGCCGTTGACCTGGTTGTAGGAGCGGGCGTCGACCAGGTACTTCGCCCGGATCAGGGTGGCCAGCTGCCCGAGGTTCATCTCGGGGATCACCACCTTGTCGTACCGCTTCAGGACCGTGCCGAGGTTGCGCGGGAATGGGTTGAGGTGGCGCAGATGGGCCTGCGCGATCTCCTCGCCGGCCGCCCGCAGCCGCCGTACCGCCGCCGTGATCGGGCCGTACGTCGAGCCCCAGCCCAGTACCAGCGTGCTCGCGCCGTGCGGGTCGTCGACCTCGATGTCGGGGACCTCGATGCCGTCGACCTTGGCCTGCCGGGTGCGGACCATGAAGTCGTGGTTGGCGGGGTCGTAGGAGATGTTGCCCGTGCCGTCCTGCTTCTCGATGCCGCCGATGCGGTGCTCCAGACCCGGGGTGCCCGGGATCGCCCACGGCCGGGCGAGGGTCTCGGGGTCGCGCTTGTAGGGCCAGAAGACCTCGGTGCCGTCGTCCAGGCTGTGGTTCGGGCCGGAGGCGAACTGCACCCGAAGATCCGGCAGTTCGTGCAGGTCGGGGATCCGCCACGGCTCGGAGCCGTTGGCCAGGTAACCGTCGGACAGCAGCATCACCGGGGTGCGGTAGGTCAGCGCGATCCGGGCTGCCTCCAGTGCCGCGTCGAAGCAGTCCGCCGGGGTCTTCGGCGCCACGATCGGCACCGGGGCCTCGCCGTTGCGGCCGAACATCGCCTGCAGCAGGTCCGCCTGCTCGGTCTTGGTCGGCAGACCCGTGGACGGGCCGCCGCGCTGGATGTCGACGACCAGCAGCGGCAGCTCCAGGGAGACCGCGAGGCCGATCGTCTCGCTCTTCAGCGCGACACCGGGGCCGGACGTCGTGGTCACCGCGAGCGAGCCGCCGAACGCCGCGCCCAGCGCCGCGCCGATGCCCGCGATCTCGTCCTCCGCCTGGAAGGTCCGCACGCCGAAGTTCTTGTGCTTGCTCAGCTCGTGCAGGATGTCGGATGCCGGGGTGATCGGGTACGAGCCCAGGAAGAGCGGCAGGTCCGCCTGCTGGGACGCGCTGATCAGACCGTAGGCCAGGGCGAGGTTGCCGGAGATGTTCCGGTAGGTGCCGAGGGGGAAGGCCTTGGCGGCCGGAGCGACCTCGTAGGAGACGGCGAAGTCCTCCGTGGTCTCGCCGAAGTTCCAGCCCGCCCGGAACGCGGCGATGTTCGCCGCCATGATCTGGGGCTTCTTCGCGAACTTCGACTTCAGGAACTTCTCGGTGCCCTCGGTCGGCCGGTGGTACATCCACGACAGCAGACCCAGCGCGAACATGTTCTTGCTGCGCTCGGCCTCCTTGCGGGAGAGGTCGAACTCCTTCAGCGCCTCCACGGTGAGGGTGGTCAGCGGCACCGGGTGGAGGTTGTAGCCGTCCAGCGAGCCGTCGTCCAGCGGGGAGGTGGCATAGCCGACCTTCTGCAGGGCGCGCTTGGTGAACTCGTCGGTGTTGACGATGATCTCGGCGCCGCGCGGCAGATCGCCGATGTTGGCCTTCAGCGCGGCCGGGTTCATGGCGACCAGGACGTTCGGCGCGTCGCCCGGGGTGAGGATGTCGTGGTCGGCGAAGTGAAGCTGGAAGCTGGAGACGCCGGGCAGGGTGCCGGCGGGAGCGCGGATCTCGGCGGGGAAGTTGGGCAGGGTGGAGAGGTCGTTGCCGAAGGACGCGGTCTCCGAGGTGAACCTGTCACCGGTGAGCTGCATGCCGTCACCCGAGTCCCCCGCGAACCGGATGATCACCCGGTCCAGGCGCCGTACGTCCTTGACGCCGCCCGGTTTGCGCTGCTCTCCGACGACGGCTCCGTCGGCCTGCTCCGCCTGGCTGCTGACCTGGCTGGTCACTGAACTGGACCTCCTTCGAGGCGGCTGTCCGGGGCGTGGTCATCCCACGGACCATCCCAGGATCAACCCTACGTCGGTTAGGGTCGCCTTCCCGAGGCGATCCACAGAATGGACGACATCGAGTCGGCCCGTGGCGCTTTCGAGTCGGCATGGCGCTGAGGTGTCAGGACGTCCTTTGCCGGTCGTCTCCTCCGGTCTTCCATCCGGGTACCCGGTCTTCCCACCGAAGCCGGACCGTCCGGCGCCCTCCTGGCACAGTGTTCTTCGGGTCAGGAGTTCAGATAGGTCAGTACGGCCAGAACACGCCGGTGGTCCCCTTCGCTCGGAGCCAGCCCGAGCTTCAGGAAGATGTTGCTGACGTGCTTCTCCACGGCGCCGTCACTGACCACCAGCTGTTTGGCGATCGCCGAGTTCGTGCGCCCCTCCGCCATCAGCCCGAGCACCTCGCGCTCCCGCGGGGTGAGCCCGGCCAGCACGTCCTGCTTGCGGCTGCGGCCGAGCAGCTGCGCGACCACCTCCGGGTCCAGCGCCGTACCGCCCTGGGCCACCCGCACCACCGCGTCCACGAACTCGCGGACCTCGGCGACCCGGTCCTTGAGCAGATAGCCCACGCCCCGGCTGGAACCGGCCAGCAGTTCGGTGGCGTAGCGCTCCTCCACGTACTGCGACAGCACCAGCACGCCGAGCCCCGCATGAGCCTTGCGCAGCCGTACGGCCGCCCGCACGCCCTCGTCGGTGTGTGTCGGCGGCATCCGTACGTCCGCCACCACGACATCGGGCAGCTCACCCTGAGCGTCCAGGTCGGCGACCGTCTTGACCAGCGCCTCCGCGTCCCCGACGCCGGCCACGACCTCGTGCCCGCGGTCGGTCAGCAGCCGGGTCAGGCCCTCCCTGAGCAGCACTGAGTCCTCGGCGATGACCACCCGCACCCTGTCCTCCACGATCTTCCGGCCCCCCAAGCCCGATCCCGCTCCGAGACGACGTCCGTCGTCTCGGAGATCCAGCGTTCCAGCGTACGGAGGTCCAGCATTCCAGTATTCGGTACGCGCCGCTCGCGGCATCAGCACAATCCCGCCCCCGGGAAAGGGGAGGGAAGAGCCGGGTGCGGGGGACTGACCGGGTACGGGGGACCGACCGGATTCGGGGGTGGGATCTTCTTCACGCGCGTGTGCCGGTGATTGATGGGTGGGTGGGGGCCTCGACGATTCGGATCGTCGGGTCAGGCCCGCCAGGGCAGCTCGGCGATCACCCGGGTGGGGCCGCCTTCCGGGGAGTCCACCACGAAGACGCCGTCCACCGCGTCCAGGCGGCCGGCGAGACCGGCCAGGCCCGAGCCGCGGGTGACGTCCGCGCCGCCGACGCCGTCGTCGATCACCTGCAGCATCAGCCGGTCCTCCGCACGCCACACGTCCACCGAGGCGGACCGGGCCCGGCTGTGCTTGCTGACGTTCTGCAGCAGTTCGGAGACGGTGAAGTAGGCGATGCCCTCGATGGCCGGCGCCGGACGGGCCGGCAGATCGACCTCCACCCGCACCGGCACCGCGCAGCGGGAGGCGACCGCGGACAGGGCCGCGTCCAGACCCCGGTCGGTCAGCACGGCCGGGTGGATGCCGCGGGCGAGATCGCGCAGCTCCTGCAGCGCCGTCTTCACCTCGCCGTGCGCCTCGTCCACCATCCGCGCCGCCGCCTGCGGATCCTCCCGCAGCTTCTCCTTCGCCAGCCCCAGGTCCATGGCGAGGTTGACCAGCCGGGCCTGGGCCCCGTCGTGCAGGTCCCGCTCGATGCGCCGCAGATCGGCGGCGGCCGTGTCGACCACCACCCCGCGGTCCGACTCCAGCTCCACCACCCGCGCCGACAGCAGCGACGGCCCCAGCAGGCCCCGTACCAGCAGCCCGTCCACCGTCGTCAGGGCCCGTACGATCCACGGCGTGGCCAGCGTGAACAGCAGCCCGACCAGCGCGGTCACGGTGATCTCGAAGGGGTTGTCGAGATAGACGCTGTGGTGCTCGTCGCCGTACAGCTGGATGCCGCCCTGGCCCGCGTACGCCGGGAAGACCCAGAACCACAGCGGGTAGGTCAGCAGCGTCCATCCCATCGTCCACAGGCTCACCGCCACCGAGAACGAGAACACCGCCCACGGGAACTGCACCAGCGCGTACAGCAGGTTCCGCCAGGAGGTGCCGCTCTTGAGCACCGCGCCCATCCAGGCCAGCGCCCCGGGCCCGCGCATCCGCAGCGGCTCCGGCTCGGCCACGTCCAGCCGCAGCAGGCCCCGCGCCCGCGCCCGCTCCAGCGCGCCGAAGCCGCGGCAGCCGGCCAGCGCCGCCGCGAGCACCGGGACTCCGAGGAAGGTCACCAGCAGGCCCGCGCCGAGCGACACCATGGTCACCGTCCAGGTGAACAGGACGATCGAGATCGGCAGGCTCAGCAGGACGTAGCCGAACTCCCGCCAGCTGCGCGCCTCGAACGGCGCCCGCAGCGCGGCGGGCAGCCGGTGGCCGGCGCCGGCGGACTGTCCCTCACCCCGTCCGTATCCGTACCCGTGTCCGTACTCCGTGGCCATCGATTCCGTCCCGTTCTCCTCGTCGCAGCGGCGGTTCAGCCGTGGTTCCAGGGTCGTGCGGCGGGGGTTTGCGGGCCATGGAGTCCGTCGGCGTCTTGGGGCGGGGGTTTTCCCCACCTGCTGCCTCCGGCGGGCAGCCGTTCACCGGGGGTTCTGCTGGGGGGCCGCTGCGGGTTCGCCGGGGGCGCTCGCGCAGCTCCCCGCGCCCCTAGGGGGTTGCAGTCGCCAGCACCCGCAGGTGGAACCGTCCGCTGCTCCACCCGCGTACGGCGCCGTCGGCTACTCCGTCCGGTCCCTCCACGGCAGCTCCGCCGTGACCACCGTCGGGCCGCCGGCCGGGGAGTCGAGGACGAACAGCCCGTCCACCGCGCCCAGCCGGTCCGCGAGGCCGCGCATGCCGGTACCCCCCTCCAGGCGGGCGCCGCCCCGGCCGTCGTCGCGGACCTGGATGAGCAGCCGGTCCTCGGTGCGCCACACGTCCACCGAGGCGGTCCGGGCCTGGCTGTGCTTGCTGATGTTCTGCAGCAGCTCGGAGACGGTGAAGTAGGCGATGCCCTCGATGGCCGGCGCCGGGCGGTCCGGCAGGTCCACGCGCACCTTCACCGGCACCGTGCAGCGGGTGGCGACCGAGGACAGGGCCGCGTCCAGGCCCCGGTCCGTGAGCACGGCCGGGTGGATGCCGCGGGCCAGGTCGCGCAGCTCCTGCAGGGCCAGCTTCACCTCGCCGTGCGCCTCCTCCACCATCGCCGCCGCCGTGTCGGGATCCTCCAGCAGCTTCTCCTTGGCCAGACCGAGCCCCATGGCCAGGTTGACCAGCCGGGCCTGCGCCCCGTCGTGCAGATCCCGCTCGATGCGCCGCAGATCGGCGGCGGCCGTGTCGACCACGACCCCTCGGTCCGACTCCAGCTCGGCGATACGGCGCTCCAGCTCGTCCGAGGGCGACAGCAGCCCGCGCACCAGGAAGCGGTCCATGTTCGCCAGGCCCCGCGCCAGGTACGGCAGCACCGGCCACAGCACGAACAACGAGGTCAGCACGGTGCAGAAGGTGAGGATGCCCCAGGGCAGCCGGATGGCGTCGTACAGCAGCGTCCGCCAGCCCACAGGGTCCTTCAGCGCCATCCACAGCCGCTGCATCAGCCCGCCGCTCCTGGCGAGCGGCAGCGGAGTCGGCTCCTCCACCCGCACCCCGAGCAGCCATCGCGCGCGGGCCCGCTCCAGCTTCCCCAGCTGCCGGGAGCCCAGCAGACTCAGCGCCAGCAGCGGAAGGCCGACGACGGTGATCGTCAGGGACCCGCCGACGGTCAGCACGGTGATCGCGTAGACGAAGCCGAACACCGTCACCGGCAGGTTCAGCAGGAGATACAGGATCTCCTTCCAGGTGTGCGCGTCGTACGCCGGCCGTATCGGGGGCAGACGGTCGGGGCCGTCGGTTCGGCCGACGGCGGAGCTGGTAGCGGTCATACCGGTCAGCCTGCCGTGCCCGACACCCTCCGCGCCATGCGGTACGCCGCCCTCCGCCGACGGGGGAAAACCCCACCCTGTGGGCGTCCGCCGGCTCCGTCGGCTGTCTCATGGCCTGACGGGCTGCTTACCGGTTCTTTATCAGGGCCTAGACTCCCGTGCGTACAGATCCTCGAACTGCGGGATCACGGAATTCACTCAGGTCACATGGTCAGGGAGCGAGGGACGGACGGTGCGGGAGACGCTGGGGGACTCGACGGCCGCCGCGGGGAACGTCATCGCGGCTGGCTACTTCCAGTCCTACTCGGTGGTGGGACTGCTCGCGCTCATCGGCGTGCTGTTCGTCGCGGTCGCCTTCGGCGCGGGCCGCCTGCTGCGCCCGGTCGTGCCGACACCCGAGAAACTCCTGACCTACGAGTGCGGCGTCGACCCGGTCGGCGAGGGCTGGGCCCACACCCAGGTCCGCTACTACGTCTACGCCTTCCTGTACGTGATCTTCGCTATCGACTCGATCTTCCTGTTCCCCTGGGCGACGGTCTTCGCCGCCCCCGGCTACGGCGCGACGACGCTCGTGGAGATGTTCGTCTTCCTCGGCTTCCTCGCCGTGGGCTTGCTGTACGCATACAAGAAGGGCGTCCTGGCATGGACGTGACCCCCACACCTGTGTCGCTCCCGGAGCCGAAGCGGCTGGGCACGCTCGCCCGCCTGGCCCCCGAGCCGATGAAGGTGGTCCTGAACTGGGGCCGCCGCTACTCGCTCTGGGTCTTCAACTTCGGCCTCGCCTGCTGCGCGATCGAGTTCATCGCCGCGTCGATGGCCCGCCACGACTTCATCCGCCTCGGCGTGATCCCGTTCGCACCCGGGCCGCGCCAGGCCGACCTGATGGTCGTCTCGGGCACGGTCACGGACAAGATGGCCCCGGCCGTCAAGCGCCTGTACGAGCAGATGCCCGAGCCGAAGTACGTCATCTCCTTCGGCGCCTGCTCCAACTGCGGCGGCCCCTACTGGGACTCCTACTCCGTCACCAAGGGCGTCGACCAGATCATCCCGGTGGACGTGTACGTCCCCGGCTGCCCGCCGCGCCCCGAGGCACTGTTGCAGGGCATCCTCAAGCTCCAGGAGAAGATCGCCCGCGAGTCGCTGGGGGAGCGGTACGGCCACTCCCGCCCGTCCGCGGCCGCCCTGACCAGCGACCTGGTGAAGCCGCCCGCCCCTGCTGGTGAGGGGGACGGGCGATGAGCACGGTCGGCTGGCTGCCCGCCCCGGTCGAGGACCTCTTCGGTACGGACGCCACGGCCGAGGAGTCGTACAACCTCCTCACCGTGGACGTACCGCCGTCCTCCTGGCTCACCGCCCTGGAGACGGCCCGTACGACCCTGGGCTGCACCTACTTCGACTGGCTGAGCGCGGTCGACGAACCGGGCACGGGTTTCCGCGTCTCCGCCCACGTCGTCGCCCTGGGCCCGGTCCGCCGCCTCCTCGTCCGCACGACCGTCCCGCACGAGGCGCCGACCCTGCCCTCCGCCGTCGGCGTCTACGCGGGGGCCGCCTGGCACGAGCGCGAGACCCACGAGATGTTCGGCGTGGTGTTCGAGGGTCACCCCGGCCTGGAGCACCTGCTCCTCCCGGAGACCTTCGAGGGCCACCCGCTGCGCAAGGACTTCGTCCTCGCCGCGCGTGTCGCCAAGGCCTGGCCCGGCGCCAAGGAGCCCGGCGAATCCGAGCACGGCGGCCCGAAGCGTCGCCAGATGCTTCCCCCGGGCGTACCGGACCCCAACGAGTGGGGCCCCCTGAAGGGCCAGCTGCCCCCTGCCCCGGCCCGCCCCGCACGGGGCGCGGGCCGCGCGGCGGGCGAACGCCCGGCGGCTGCTCGCGCAGGCGCGGCCGGAGACCGCCCGGTACGACGGACCCGCACGGCGGCACAGGGCTCGGCGAGCCAGGCGCCGCAGGCCGCCTCTACCGAGCCGACGGGCGAGGCTGCCGCGGCCACCGGGGGCGTGGGTGCTGCCGGTGCCCGGCCGCGGCGGACGCGGAGCGCGAGCGAGGGCTCGGTGAGCCAGACGCGGCCCCCTCAGGACGCGGCCGAACTCGAGCAGACCGCCGCCGAGGGCGACGCGACCCGTGCAGCGGCGGCGGAAGGCCCGGCTGCCGAGGCCTCTGTGGCCCACGAGCCCGGCCTCGCCCCGGCCCGCCCCCGCCGCGCCCGCAGCGCCTCAGAAGGCTCGGCCTCACAGCGAGCCCAGGCTCCGGAACCGACGGCACCGGCCACGGACGAGCCGACGGAAGCGGCTACGGGTGAGTCGGCGGCACCGGACAGCGCCGCTCGTCCCGCCCGCCGGAGCACGGCCCCGCGCAGCTCGGACGCCCCGTGGCACCACGCCCGTCCGGCCTTCGAGGAGCCCGAACAGGCACAGGAGGAACCGGGGCGGACCGATGCGGGGCCCGAGCAGGCGACGAGGGAACCTGAGCGGACGTCTGCCGAACCCGAGCGGAGCACCGCCGAGCCTGGGCAGACCCCCGAACAGGCCTCCGCCGAACCCGCCCAGGCCCCTGCCGAACCCGAGCAGACCGAGCAGCAACCCGAACGGGCCGCCGGCACCGGTGACGACCCCGCCGCCGGCGACGAGCCCGCCACCCCCGGCAACCCCGAACCCGAGCCCAACGACGACAACCCCACGGGAGGCCCGCAGTGAACGGCGCCTTGGACGTCGCCCTGCGACTCCTGGTCGTGTTCGTCGTCTTCCTCACCTTCCCGCTGATCGTCGGTCAGACCGAGCACAAGGTGATGGCGCACATGCAGGGCCGCCTCGGCCCGATGTACGCGGGCGGCTTCCACGGCTGGGCGCAGCTCATCGCGGACGGCGTGAAGTTCGCGCAGAAGGAGGACGTGGTCCCGGCCGGCGCCGACCGCCGCGTCTTCCAGCTCGCCCCCGCCGTGGCCCTGCTGCCGTACCTCCTCGTGCTGCTCGCCATCCCGATCGGCCCCGGCGAGGGCGCCGTCGGCCAGGTCCTGGACGCGGGCGTGTTCTTCGTGCTCGCGGTGATGGGCGTCGGCGTGCTCGGCTCGCTCATGGCCGGCTGGGCCAGCGCGAACAAGTTCTCCCTGCTCGGCGGCCTGCGCACGGCCGCCCAGCTGCTCGCCTACGAGCTGCCGATGCTGCTCGCCGCCGCCTCGGTGGCGATGGCGGCGGGCACGGTCTCCCTGCCCGGCATCCTGCATGGCTTCCACTGGTGGTGGGTGCCCTGGCAGATCGTCGGCGCGGTCGTCTTCTTCGTCGCGGGACTCGCCGAGCTGCAGCGCCCGCCGTTCGACATGCCCGTGGCCGACTCGGAGATCATCTTCGGCGCGTACACCGAGTACACCGGTCTGCGGTTCGCACTGTTCCTCCTCGCCGAGTACGCCGGGATCGTCGTCCTGTGCGGCCTGACCACCGTCCTCTTCCTGGGCGGCTGGCACGGCCCGTGGGGCCACGACGGCCTGGGCTGGCTGTGGACCCTGCTGAAGACCGCGATCCTCGCCTTCCTCGTCATCTGGCTGCGCGTCACCTACCCGCGCCTGCGCGAGGACCAGCTCCAGAAGCTGTCCTGGACCCTCCTCGTCCCCCTCTCCCTCGCCCAGATCGCCCTCACCGGCATCGTCAAGGTGGTGATCTCCTAGTGGCTCCGATCCCCGGCTCCGGCCTTGCCAAGGGCCTGGCCGTCACCCTCCGCACGATGACCAGGAAGACGGTCACCGAGCAGTACCCGGACGCCCAGCCCGAACTGCCGCCCCGCACGCGTGGCGTGATCGGCCTGTTCGAGGAGAACTGCACGGTCTGCATGCTCTGCGCCCGTGAGTGCCCGGACTGGTGCATCTACATCGACTCCCACAAGGAGACCGTCCCGCCCGCCGCCCCCGGCGGCCGCGAGCGCAGCCGCAACGTCCTCGACCGGTTCGCCATCGACTTCTCCCTGTGCATGTACTGCGGTATCTGCATCGAGGTGTGTCCTTTCGACGCGCTGTTCTGGTCCCCGGAGTTCGAGTACGCCGAGACCGACATCCGCGACCTCACCCACGAGCGGGACAAGCTCCGCGAGTGGATGTGGACCGTCCCGGCCCCGCCGGCCCTCGACCCCGCCGCCGAGGAGCCGAAGGAGATCGCCGCCGCCCGCAAGACCGCCGAGAAGCTGGCGGCCGCTCAGGCCGAACCTGGGGAGGGCACGGCATGACCCTCACCTCGACCCTGAGCCTCGCCGCGGGTCACCCCGGCGTGGACCTCGCCGCGGCCTCGCCCGGCTTCCTGTCCCCGACCGGCGTCGAAATCGCCTTCCTCCTCGTCGGCCTGGTCACCTTCGGCGCCGCGCTGGTCACCGTCACCACCCGCCAGCTGGTGCACGCCGCCCTCTGGCTCGTGGTCGCGCTCGGCGGTCTCGCCGTGGAGTACCTGCTGCTCACGGCCGAGTTCATCGCCTGGGTGCAGGTCCTGATCTACGTCGGTTCCGTCGTCGTCCTCCTGCTGTTCGGTCTGATGCTCACCAAGGCCCCCATCGGCCGCTCCCCGGACGCCGACTCCGGCAACCGCTGGGCCGCCCTGGCCGTCGCGGTCGCCGCCGCCGTCGCCCTGGTCTGGGTGGTCGTCGACGCCTTCCGCACCACCTGGATCGACCTGAACGGCCCGGCCGCCGGCTCCACCCGGGTCACCGGCGAGAGCCTCTTCCGGAACTGGGTGCTGCCCTTCGAGGCGCTGTCCGTCCTGCTCCTCGCGGCCCTGGTCGGCGCGATCGTCCTGTCCCGCAAGGCGAAGGCGGAGTCGAACCCTCCCCGTGTGAACTCCCGAGGCATCACCGAGAGTTCCCCCTCCGTCACGGATTCCGGAATTCACCCGGTCGAGCAGGAAGGCGCCCGCTGATGCACCTCGCCTACCCGGCCGTCCTCTCCGCCCTCCTGTTCTGCACCGGCCTGTACGGCGTCCTCGCCCGCCGCAACGCGATCCTGGTCCTGATGTCGGTCGAGCTGATGCTCAACGCCGTCAACCTCAACCTCGTCGCCTTCGACGTGTGGCTCAGCCGGGCCGCGAAGGACACCCTGCACTCCGGCCAGGCGCTGACCCTGTTCACCATCACCATCGCCGCCGCCGAGATCGGCATCGGCCTGGCGATCGTGCTCGCCGTCTACCGCAACCGCGGCACCTCCGACATCGACAAGCTCCGCGACACCGCCGAGGGCCCCGGCACCGAGGGACCGGGCTCCTCCGCGGCCGAGAAGGCTGAGGCCACCGCGTGACCACGACTACCCTCGCCGCCCTCGTCCCCCTTCTGCCGTTCCTCGGCGCCGCGGGCGGACTGCTGCTCGGCCGCACCGCGCCCGGGTTCGTCCGCCCGCTCGCCGTGCTGCCGCCGCTGGCCTCGCTCGCGCTGGCCGCGATCGTCGCCGCGCGCCAGGGCGGCGGACCGGCCATCACCGCCCACACCGAGCTGACGCCCACCGGCTCGGTCCCGATCGAGCTGGCCCTGTACATCGACGGCTTCGCCGCGCTCGTCGCGATCCTGGTGGCGTTCGTCGCGGCCTGCGTGCAGATCTACTCGACCGGCTATCTGCGCGACGACCCGCGCTACCCCTCCTACGCCGCCCTCGTCTCCCTGTTCACCTCCGCGATGCTCCTGGTCGTCTACTCCGGTGACCTGATCGTGCTGCTGGTCGGCTGGGAAGTCATGGGTATCTGCTCCTACTTCCTGGTCGGCCACTACTGGGAGACCCCCGAGGCCCGCGCCGCCTCCCTGAAGGCCTTCCTGGTCACCAAGCTCGGCGACGTGCCGTTCCTCATCGGGCTGTTCGCGCTCGCCACCGACGCCGGTTCGTTCCGGATCACGCGCGTCCTCGGCGCCGTCGCGAGCGGCAACCTGCACCATCCGACGGTGGTCGCCCTGCTGCTCCTCGCGGGCGTCGCGGGCAAGTCGGCACAGTTCCCGCTGCACACCTGGCTCCCGGACGCGATGGCGGGCCCCACGCCCGTCTCGGCGCTGATCCACGCCGCGACGATGGTCGCCGCCGGCGTCTACTTCGTCGCCCGTCTCCTTCCGGTCTTCGAGGCCTCCCAGGCCGCGATGCTCGTGCTCGCCGTCATGGCCGCCGTCACGATGGCCGGCTCCGGTCTCGCCGCGCTCGCCCAGGACGACATCAAGCGCGTCCTCGCCTACTCGACGATCGGCCAGCTCGGCTACATGACCGGCGCCCTGGCCGTCGGCGACCGCGGTGCCGCCGTCTTCCACCTCCTGTCCCACGGCGCCTTCAAGGCGCTGCTGTTCCTCGCGGCCGGCGTGATCATCCACGCCGCCGGCACCAACTCGCTGGCCGCCATGTCCCGCATGCACGGGCTGCGCGACCGGGTCCCGGACGCCTACTGGACGATGACCGTGGCACTCCTCGCGCTCGCCGCGATCCCGCCGTTCAGCGGCTTCTTCTCCAAGGAGTCCGTCCTCGGCGCCGCCGAGCACGCGGCCGACGGCGGCACCCTGCACGTGCCGGGCGCGGCCGGCTGGATCGTCCTCGTCGCCGGTCTGGTCACCGCGCTGCTCACCGCCGCCTACGCGACCCGGCTGTGGCTGCTGGCCTTCCGCGGCCGGGGCGCCGAGGCCCCCGACCACGGCCGCCAGCCGCTGACGATGACCGTGGTGCTGTGGATCCTCGCCGTGCCGTCCCTGGCCTTCGGCGGGCTCGCCTACCGCTCGCTGCCCGGCTGGTTCGACGGCCGCGACCTGACCCCGACCCTGCTCACCTCCATCCTCGGCACGGGCCTCGCCGTGGTCGGAGGACTGCTCACCTACGGCGCCTGGCAGCGCACCACCCAGCTCGCCGCCCGGGTCCCGCTGGGCGCGGTCGCCGCCCATCCGGAGGAGGACGCCGGGCTGGTCGAGGCCGAGGCCATCACCACCCACGAGCCCGCCTACGGCGACATCGCCTACGCACCCGACCCCGCGGACCCGGCACGGCTGCTGCTCGGCCCGCTGCGCCGCCACGCGGCCGTCGGCTTCCACCTGGACGCCGTATACGCGGCACTGTTCGTCCGCCCCGTCCAGGCCGGAGCGAGCCTCGTCCGGTTCCTCGACCGCGAGGTCGTCGACACCTACGTACACGGCGCGGCCGCCCTGCCCCGGCTGCTCGGGGCAGCCGTACGGCGGGCGCAGACCGGCAATGTGCAGACCTATGTGAGCGCGCTGCTCGCCGGCACCGTCGTCCTGGCGGTCGCCGTCGTCCTCGTCGCCACGGGAGCGTGAGCAGGCGTGATCGATATCAACGAGTCCGTGATGCAGTTCCTTCTGGCATTCGTCGTCGTCGGCCCGCTCCTCGGCGCCGTCGCCGCTCTCCTCCCGGCCCCGCCCGGACTGAAGGGGAAGTCGCCCGAGCAGGCCGTGCTGCGGCACGGCGTGACCGTGACCGGCGCGATCCTCATCGCCGCGATCGTCCTGGCGCTCGGCTTCGACCACGACCATCCGTCGAAGATGCAAGCCACGACCGACATCAGCTGGATCCCCGCACTCGACGTGCGGATCCACCTCGGCATCGACGGCATCTCCCTCCCCCTGGTCGTCCTGACCGCGCTGCTGACCTTCCTCTGCGCGCTGTACTCCTACTTCAAGCCGCCCGCGGGCGGCTCCCCGAAGGCGTTCGTCGCGCTGCTGCTCCTGCTCGAGTCCGGCACCCTCGCCACCTTCGCCGTCCTCGATCTGCTGCTGTTCTTCCTCGCGTTCGAGATGGTGCTCATCCCGATGTACTTCCTCATCGCCCGCTGGGGCGGCGAGGGCCGGACCCGGGCCGCGTGGAAGTTCATCCTGTTCACGCTGCTCGGCTCCGTGGTCATGCTGCTCGGCCTGCTCCTGATCGGGCTCAAGGCGGGCACGTTCGACATGGTGGCACTCGCCACTGACAACGGCCGGTCGCTGACCGCGTCCGTGCAGGTCATCGCCGTTCTGGCGATCGGGATCGGGCTCGCCGTGAAGTCGCCGATGTGGCCGCTGCACAGCTGGCTGCCCGACGCCCACACCGCCGCCCCGACCGTCGGCTCGGTCCTGCTGGCCGGTGTCCTGCTCAAGATGGGCACGTACGGGTTCGTCCGGATCCTGCTGCCGGTCGCACCGCACGGCTTCCACACCTTCGCGCCGTATCTCGCCGCGTTCGCCGTCGTCGGGATCATCTACGGGTCCCTGGCTTGCCTGGCCCTGGCCAAGCGGGGCGCGAAGGGCGATCTCAAGCGGCTGATCGCCTACTCCTCGGTCGGTCACATGGGCTTCGTCCTGCTGGGCGTCGCCACCATGACCCCGACCGGCGTCAACGGCGCCCTGTTCGCCAACATCGCCCACGGCCTCATCACCGGCCTCCTCTTCTTCCTGGTCGGCGCGCTGAAGGACCGCACTGGCAGCACCGACCTCGACACCCTTGCCGAGGAGACGGGAGCCGCGCTGTACGGCAAGGCCCCGCGCCTCGGCGGTCTCCTCGCGTTCGGCGCGGTCGCCTCGCTCGGGCTGCCCGGGCTCGCCGGGTTCTGGGGCGAGATGCTGGCCCTGTTCGGCGCGTTCAAGCCCGCCGCCGACCTCAGCCGGCCGGCCTTCCTCACCTTCATGGCGATCGGCGCGTTCGGCACCCTGCTGACGGCCGCGTACATGCTGATCGTGGTCCGCCGCGTCTGCATGGGCGAAGTCGAACAGGAAGTCCCGAAACTCGCCGACGTCCACGGCTACGAGTTCGCCGCCTGGACCCCGCTCGTCGCCCTCACCGTCGCCGCCGGACTGTGGCCGAGGGCGCTGCTCGGCCTGACCGACCCGGCCGTGCACCAGCTTCTCGCAGGAGGCACCCGATGAGCGCCCAGCCCCTCGCCGAGTCGCTGGTCCAGTCCGTCGACTGGCTCGCCGTCGCCCCGCCGACCATCGCCGCCGCGGTCGCACTCGTCGTCCTGGTCGCCGACCTGTTCCTGCCCGAGGCCGGCAAGGCCGTCCTCGGCTGGGTATCGGTCGCCGGACTCGCCGTGGCCACGCTGATGCTGCTGCCCCTCCTGGACGGCGACCGCAGCACCTTCTGCCTGACGGGCGGTGGTACGCGCGCGTGCAGCTACACCGCCGACCACTTCACGCTCGTCATCCAGTTCCTGTCCCTCGGCGGCGCCCTGCTCACGGCCCTGCTGTCGGTCACCAACCTCAGGGACGACGAGCGGCGCGTCCCGCCGGGCGAGTTCTGGTTCCTGCTGCTGTCCTCCGCGGCCGGCGCCGCCCTGCTGCCCGCCGCCCGCGACCTGGCCACCCTGATCGTCGCCCTGGAGGTCGCCTCCCTGCCCGCCTTCGCCCTCGTCGGCATCCGGCACGGCGACGAGCGGTCCTCCGAGGCCGCCCTGAAGTTCTTCCTGTCCTCGGTGACGGCCACCGCCGTCAGCCTGATGGGCGTCAGCTTCGTCTACGCCTCCACAGGCACCCTCTACCTCACCCAGGTCGCCCAGCGCCTGCCACACGTCGGCGGACAGCTGCACACACTCGCCCAGGCGGGTGTCGTCCTCACTCTGATCGGCTTCGCGTTCAAGACGGCCGCCGTGCCCTTCCACTTCTGGGTGCCCGACACCTACGTCGGCGCGCCGCTGCCCGTCGCCGCCTATCTGTCGGTCGTCGGCAAGGCGGTCGGCTTCTCCGGGCTGATCCTCGTCACGGTCGTCGCGTTCCCGTCGTACGCCGACGTCTGGGGCCCCGCGCTCGCCGCCCTGGCCGCGCTCACCATGACCGTCGGCAACGTCGGCGCCCTGCGCCAGCAGGCCACGCGCGCGTACAGCGCCGTACGGCTGCTCGCCTGGTCCTCCGTCGGCCAGGCCGGCTACCTGCTGGTGCCGATCGCCGCCGCCGGCTACGCCAGGGACCCACAGAAGGCGATCGGCTCCACCGTGGCCTACGCGCTGATGTACGGCGCCGTGAACCTGGGCGCGTTCGCGGTGGCCGCCGTGGTGGGCCGTAGCCGCGCCCTGAACCGGATCAGCGACTACCGGGGCCTGTACGCCGCCAACCCGCTCACCGCGCTGCTGCTGGCGTTCTTCCTGCTGTGCCTGGCCGGCCTGCCGCCGGGCGTCATCGGGCTGTTCGCCAAGGTCACCGTGTTCTCGGCGGCCGTCGACGCGGGCCTCGGCTGGCTCGCCGTCGTCATGGCCGTCAACGTGGTGATCGCCCTCTTCTACTACCTGCAGTGGACGGCCCTGCTGTTCCGCGCCCCCGAGGGCGAACCCGCCCGGCACCGCGTCCCGGCCCCCCTCACGGCCGCCCTCGCCCTCACCGGCGTACTCGGCGTCGCTCTGTCCGGAGCACCGCAGCTGGTCCTGCGTTTCGCGGCCACCGGACTGTTCTGAGGCATCGGCCACGCGCGCGTGGGGCACCCGTAGCCTCCACGCGCGCGTGGCCGTACGCGCCCCGTCACCCGTACGGCCCGACGCGCAGCCGCATCCACCAGGGAACTCGCAGCCGCCGCCTGGCGTTGTCACAAGCGGGAGGGTCCACTGGACCAAAGTGTTCCCCAGCTGCACGACTTGGAGGGCGCACGGTGCACCGCCGGCACAACGGGCTCAGGACCGCAGTACTCCTCGGGGGACTGTCCGCACTCATCATCGTCATCGGCAGCTTCTTCGGCCGCACCGGCCTGATCGTCGCGGTCCTGGTGGCCCTCGGCACGAACGCGTACGCGTACTGGAACAGCGACAAGCTGGCGCTGCGCGCGATGCGGGCCCGTCCGGTCAGCGAGTTCGAGGCCCCGGCGCTGTACCGCATGGTCCGCGAGCTGTCCACGCAGGCCCGCCAGCCCATGCCCCGCCTGTACATCTCGCCCACCGAGGCCCCCAACGCCTTCGCCACGGGCCGCAACCCGCGCAACGCGGCCGTGTGCTGCACCGAGGGGATCCTGCGCCTGCTGGACGAGCGCGAGCTGCGGGGCGTCATCGGCCACGAACTCAGCCACGTCTACAACCGGGACATCCTGATCTCCTCGGTCGCCGGCGCGCTCGCCTCGGTGATCATGTTCCTGGTGAACTTCGCCTGGCTGATCCCGGTCGGCCGCTCGGACGACGACGACGGCCCCGGCCTGCTCGGCCTGCTCCTGATCATGATCCTCGGCCCGCTCGCCGCGTCCCTCATCCAGCTGGCCATCAGCCGCTCCCGCGAGTACGAGGCGGACGCTTCCGGCGCCCAGCTCACCGGCGACCCGCTGGCCCTCGCCAGTGCCCTGCACAAGCTGGAGGTCGGCACCCAGCAGCTCCCGCTGCCCCCCGAGCCGCGGATCGAGACCGCCAGCCACATGATGATCGCGAACCCGTTCCGCGCGGGCCAGGGCCTGACCAAGATGTTCTCCACGCACCCGCCGATGGCGGACCGCATCGCCCGGCTGGAGAAGATGGCAGGTCACCACCGGTGAAGGTCCGCCGTCCCGGTATGTCCCGGTAAGGCAGGAGCCCGCGGGCCGGGCCGCGTGTCCCCGACCGACGCCATGCGGAGTGGGATGGAGCGGCTCGCCGAGTTGCTGGGGCGAACCCAGGAGTCGGTTTCGGCGCTGAGACCGACCGACGGGGGCGGGAAGCCGAAGTCGTGGAGCCGGGCGTGTGCCGGAGACGAGCGGTGTCATGGCCGTCTGCCAGGACGTACTCCACCGCCGCGGCAGGCTCCCACAGGGCACGGTGGACACCGGGGAGACGGTGGTTCCGAGGACGAGCCCCGCTGACCGCCCGTCCCCCGATCGGCTGCGCGAGGTTCGATGACCCAGATGCCGCTGCACGACCGGACGGCCGAACTGCGGGATTGCTACGGCCTCACCCTGGCCGACCGCAACATCGACCTCGGGCCGCTGGGCATGCTGCCTCCGCCGTGACCAGCGGCCGGCGCGGGGA
Organism: Streptomyces sp. NPDC050743; assembly: GCF_044456925.1. Taxonomy (NCBI): domain Bacteria; kingdom Bacillati; phylum Actinomycetota; class Actinomycetes; order Kitasatosporales; family Streptomycetaceae; genus Streptomyces; species Streptomyces sp. NPDC050743. The sequence goes on along the minus strand of NZ_JBITGJ010000018.1, from coordinate 3,131 downwards.
GATCAGCGCCCGGCGAAACCCTGGTCCGACGGCACCACCTCACGCCCGAGCGGCATGAGGGAGATCGGGATGAGTTTGAGGTTCGCCCAGCCGAAGGGGATCCCGATGATCGACAGGAACAGGGGGATGCTCGTGATCAGGTGGCCCAGCGCCAGCCACCATCCCGCGAAGATCACCCAGATCACGTTGCCGATGAAGGAGCCCGCCCCCGCGCCCGGGCGGTCCACGGTGGTCCGGCCGAACGGCCACAGGACGAAGCCGGCGATGCGCAGCGACGCGATGCCGAACGGGATGGTGACGATCAGGACGAAGCAGATCAGGGCGGCGATGAGATAGCCGATCGCCATCCAGAAGCCGCAGAAGACGAGCCACAGGATGTTGAGCAGCAGGTTGAACACCTTCATGATCGGTACCTCTCCAGGTCGCTCCGCCGGCATGCCCGCTGCCACAAGTATCAGCGTGTCAGCGCGTTCGGGCAGACCCGCAGCATCACTGTGGCGTGATCGGGAACGTTCGGAGACGACCCCGTTCGGCAGGGCCGGCTGCCGGCTGAGCGGGCCGGTGGAAAGGAGGCACTACGCGCGCGTGCCGACGCGGCTGACGAGACGTCACTCGGTGTGGCGCCGCCGCGCCCGTCGTCGTACGCCGTAGGCCGCCACGCCCACCGCGAGCACGCCCGTCCCCACGGCCACCGAGACGGCGGGCAGCGCGAACGCCAGCGTGGCGCAGCCCAGCAGGCCCACCGCGGGCCCCGCGCGGGCCGACGGGGCCGGACTCAGGGTCCACGCGGCGGCGTTGGCGACGGCGTAGTAGGCGAGCACGCCGAAGGAGGAGAAGCCGATCGCACCGCGTACGTCGACCGTCGCGGCCAGTACGGCGACCACCGCGCCCACGGCGAGCTCCGCCCGGTGCGGCACCTGGAAACGCGGGTGCACGGCCGCCAGCGCCCCTGGCAGATGCCCGTCCCGGGCCATGGCGAGCGTCGTACGGGACACGCCGAGGATCAGCGCGAGCAGCGAGCCGAGCGCCGCCACCGCCGCCCCGACCCGCACGACCGGCACGAGTCCCGGTACGCCGGCCGCCCGTACCGCGTCGGTCAGCGGCGCTGCCGCGTGCCCGAGCCGGTCCGCGCCGAGGACGGCGAGCACCGCGACGGCCACGCACGCGTACACCACAAGTGCGATCCCCAGGGCCAGCGGGATGGCACGCGGAATCGTGCGCGCCGGATCCCGCACCTCCTCCCCGAGCGTCGCGATACGCGCGTACCCGGCGAACGCGAAGAACAGCAGCCCCGCCGCCTGGAGCACCCCGCCCGCGCCCGACGACAGCCCGATGTCCAGCCGCCCGGCGTCGGCCTGCCCGGAGGCCAGGCACACGACCACCACGGCCGCGAGCACGGTCAGCACCACCGCCACGATCACGCGCGTCAGCCACGCCGACTTGTGGATCCCGCCGTAGTTCACGGCCGTCAGGGCCACCACGGCCGCGACCGCCACCGCATGCGCCTGCCCCGGCCAGATGTAGGCGCCCACGGTGAGCGCCATGGCCGCGCAGGACGCCGTCTTGCCGACCACGAACGCCCAGCCCGCGAGATAGCCCCAGAAGGGGCCCAGCCGTTCCCGTCCGTACACGTACGTCCCGCCGGAGGCCGGGTAGCGGGCGGCGAGTCGGGCCGAGGACATGGCGTTGCAGTAGGCCACCACGGCCGCGAGCGCCAGCCCGGGCAGCAGCGCCGATCCGGCCGCGCGCGCGGCGGGCCCCAGGGCGGAGAAGACGCCGGCTCCGACCATCGAGCCGAGGCCGACGACCACGGCGTCCCGCACGCCGAGGGTGCGTCGCAGTGCGGTGCCGGAAGTTGTCATGCGCCGCACCCTACTGAGCGCCGGAACCGGGTGGTCGGCCGTCGGCGTCTTCCTCGTCGACAGGCCACGAACACGCCGTCGACAGGCAGTGAACGTGCCCGACGACAGCACGGAAGGGCGGGCACCGCTCGGGGGCGCCCGCCCTTCCGTGCTGTCGCAAATGTCCTGCCGGTGTCTTACCGGTAGTTCACGAACTGCAGCGCGAAGTCGAAGTCCTTGCCCTTCAGCAGCGCGATCACGGCTTGCAGGTCGTCACGGCTCTTGGAGGAGACGCGCAGTTCGTCCCCCTGCACCTGGGCCTTCACGCCCTTCGGGCCCTCGTCACGAATGATCTTCGCCACCTTCTTCGCGTTCTCCTGGGAGATGCCCTCCTGGATCGACGCGAAGATCTTGTACTCCTTGCCGGACAACTGGGGCTCGCCCGCGTCCAGTGCCTTCAGCGAGATACCACGCTTGATCAGCTTGGACTGGAAGACGTCGAGGACAGCCTTCACCCGGTCCTCGGAGTTCGCCTCCATGAGGATCTTGTCCCCGGACCACGAGATCGAGGCACCCACGCCCTTGAAGTCGTAGCGCTGCGAGATCTCCTTGGCGGCCTGGTTGAGGGCGTTGTCGACCTCCTGCCGCTCGACCTTCGAGACGATGTCGAAACTGGAGTCGGCCATGTCCTGTGGCTCCTTGTATCGGGGTGACTATCGGGTGCGTGCCGGCGTGCGCGGCGGCGGCCGCCGGGCCCGGCATGAGACCGGGCCGCATCCGCACCAGCCTAGCCACCCCACGAGCCGAGGGGCGGAGATCAATCGGGTGGCGAAGCACCCCCGTGTATCGGGTATTGTTTACGTCGTCGCCAGGGGGCACCGCCGAAAAGCGGTTCGATCTGGTGGCCAACCCGGCGGTGTGCCCGAGCGGCCAAAGGGAGCAGACTGTAAATCTGCCGGTTCTACCTTCCCAGGTTCGAATCCTGGCGCCGCCACAGTAACGTGAATCAGCCCCTGACCAGCAAGTTTGGTCGGGGGCTGATCTCGTCTACGGCTACCGCGAGTCTCCGTGATTCCCCGCGGTTCCCCCCTCGATCTGGCACGCTCGTGGCACGGCTCGGTGACCTTGATCACGCGGTCGGCGGAATGACCCAGTCAAGCGCCGCCGTGTTCGGATCCTGGAGCACTAGTAGATTGTCGCGGCTTAATTTTGCTGTGTGGTTGGGTAGAGGTGGCGCAGTTTCACGCGTGCGTCGTCGGTGGTGAAGTGCCAGTCGACTTGGCGCTGGTT